>CAZZVX010000260.1:0-7276 GCA_964657535.1 Armatimonadota bacterium
CCCGGCGCGGCGCCGTCCGCCGCCCAGGCGCCCGCCGCCGACCAGACGCTCTCGGCCCCGCCGCCCAGCCCGGACCTGCACGACCCGTTCGTGCCGGCCATCTCGGACAAATCCGCGCCGCCCGCGCCCGCTCCGGCGGTCCGCACCGCCGGCCTGAAAGGGCCGGAAACGTCGCACGGTGCCACGGGTATCGTCCCGCTGCCGTTCAGCGCCGTGCCGACCGCCCCGGCGCTGCCCGGCGCTCACGGCAGTGAAGTCGCCCTGAACCACGGCCCCTCGTCCCTGCCCGGCGGTCTCGCGCCGCTGGCGGTCGCCCCGCCCGCGCCGTCTTGGACCGTGACGGGCGTCCTGCAGAGCGGCTCCGAACACGTCGCGGTCCTGCGCAACGGCGACGCCCGCCGCTTCGTAAAGCAGGGCGATTCCTTAGACGGCGAGTTCCGCGTCGTGCTTGTCACCCGCCAGACCGTCGTCCTGGGCCACGGCGTGGCCCGCTTCGTGCTGCCCCTGGGCGGCGTGAAGACGGCGCCGGTCAAGCCGTCCGTCGCGCCGTATGTGCCGTCGCTGCCGGCTCTGCCGCAGTCGGCCGCGCCCAAAGCGGCCCCAGGCGCGGTCATCTCCCGCGCCGTCAAGCCCGCTTCACCGGTCACCGCCCATAATCTCGTCGTGGCGCTTGTCCCGGCTAAGAAGGCTGCCGCGCCGGCCCGGAAGACGTTCGTTGTCGCGAAGGCGGTCCGACAGGCCGTGCGCCGGGCCGTCTGCCCGCTGCCGAAAGTGCGGGTGGCGGACTACATGAGCGGGGGCGATGTTCCCGCCGCGCCCGGCTTCTCGACGGGCGGCACCCTCCCCGTCGGTACGCTCGCCCCGGACTTCTCGCTCGCGACGCTCGACGGGCGGACGTGTTCTCTGTCCCAGTTTGCGGGGAAGCCCGTTGTCCTGGACTTCTGGGCGTCCTGGGACGACAGATCGGTTCGGATGCTGTCGTCGCTGGCGCAGGTGCAGCGCGACCTGGGCGCCGCCGTGACCGTCGTTTCCGTCAACACCTGGGATAATCAGGGGGGGCTGCGGAGTTTCTCCGCCGGCCACGCCCTGCCCGGCGTCTCGCTCTTCGATCCCAGCGTCAGCAACGAATCCGTCGCCGTCGGCCTTTACAAAGCGCCGGACGTCCCGACCTGCTACGTCCTTGATGCGGAGGGCCGCGTGGCCGCCGCCTTCGTCGGCCACGGCCGCAACACGACCAGTGCGATTGAAGACGCCCTGGCGAAACTCGGCGCCCGGTAAATCCCGCGACGCTTACCCATAACAGCCCGCCGCCTTCGGGCGTGCGGCACAGGAGAACCCCATGCAGTATCTCGCGAAATTCGGCCCGACCCGAACCCATAAAACGTCCCTGCGGACACGGCTGGCCCCGGTCCTGGCGGCGGGCGCCCTGAGCGCCGCGCTCGCTCTGCCCGGCCTGGCCGCCCCCGCCGCGCACGCGGCCCACGCCAAAGCGTTGGGCCTCAAAACGCCGTATGCCTGCGCCGACGCCAACGACGTGACTCTGGACTTCGTCGCCGCCGACATCAACGACGTCCTCAAGGCGCTCGCCTTGCAGACCGGCTCCAACATCGTATCGGCCACGGATGTCAAGGGGACCATCACGGTCTCCCTGTCCCACGTGACTCTGGAAGAAGCCCTGAACGTCATCAGCAAGCTGTCCGGCTACCAGTACGCCAAAGTCGGCAGCACCTACGTCGTCGGCTCCGCCGCGTCCGTGCAGTCGTTGACCACCAACGCGGACACGACGGTGGAGACCGCCGTCATCCCGTTCACCTACTCCAACCCGGACGATGTCGGCAACATCATCAAGCAGCTGCTGCCCAACGTCAAACTGACTCCCGGCAAGGCCGCCAGCGGCACCGGCGGCGTCTTCGTCGTCACCGGCCCGACCGCCGATCTCGATCAGGCCCGGCAGATCATCAGCCAGGCCGAGGCCGCCCTGTCCAAGAACATCGCCGACTCGCAGACGGTCGTCTACAACATCAAGTATGCCGACGCCGGCGACCTCATCTCCGTCGTGAACCGTTTGGCGCCCAATGTCGTCGTCACGCCCGGCCCGTCGCAGGGTTTCACCCTGTCCGCGCCCAAGTCCGCCGACGCCGGGGACGCCAACCAGACCACCGCCGCCACCTACGGGGCGACCGCCGTCAGCACGACGGCCGTTTCCGTCACCCAGACGCCGCCGGCGAAGGGCAACACGACCTCCCTGCTGCTGACCGGCAGCCTGGCAGACATCACGCGGGCGCAGCAGATTCTCTCTCAAGTGGACGTGCGGCCCGTGCAGATCAACTACGAGGCCCGCGTCACCGAGATTAATCTGAACGCCCTCAAGAACTACGGCCTGAAGTACGACTTCACGTTCGCGCGCACCGACATCGGCGAGCAGGGGACGACCGGCCAGCTCGGCAGCGGCCCGTCCTACACGGGGACGACCAGCGCGACCAACCCGAACGGGCTGTCCGGGACGTTCTCCGGGCTGATCACCAAGTTCGGCACGTTCTCGCGGACGCCGATCTCCAACCTGGCGACCGTCACGCTGGACGCCCTGTTCCAGAACGGCGACGCCAAGCTTCTGTCCGCGCCGAACATCTCCGCCGTGGACGGCCAGCCCGCCGCGACCTTTGTCGGCGACACCGTGCGCTACGTGGAGTCCATCACGCAGACGCCGACCGGCCAGACCGTCACGACCAACAGCGTCAACGTCGGCATCAAGCTCTACGTCACCGGCAAAGCCGACAATGACGGCTACGTGACCTTGAACATCCACCCGGAAGTGTCGCTCATCACCGGCTACCTGGCCACGCCCGGCGGCGGCAGCCTGCCCCAAGTCTCCACCCGCGAAGCGACCACGACGGTGCGCGTCAAGGACGGCGAGACGCTCGCCATCGGCGGCCTGATCAACGACCAAGACATCAAGAACGTCCAGAAAGTGCCTCTGCTGGGCGACCTGCCCTTTATCGGCGCCCTGTTCCGGGACATCAACCACACTCACACGCACGACGAGGTCGTGATCTTCGTGAAGGTCTCGCTCCAGAAGGACAAGCCGACGACGTAGGTCGGTCCGTGGCCCCCTGCCCGAAAGCGGGCAGGGGGCTTTCTTATTCTCTCCTCTAGAATCCGTCTCGTTTTTCCGATAATAAACCCATGCAAGCCACCGCAGCCATCGGCGAAATTTTTGTCTCCAGCGGCCTCGTCACTTCCGAGCAGATGGAGCAGGCGCTCGAAAAGCAGCGCCAGCTCAAATCCCAGGAACAGATCGGCGACCTGCTCGTCTCGATGGGCCTGATTACCGAGCGCGACCGAGTCCGCTGCCTGGGCGAGCAGTGGGGCGTCTCCTATGTGGACCTGTCCGACATCCGCATTGACGAAGACGTAGTCCTGTGCGTCGGGCAGGAACTCGCCCGCCGCTTCAAGGTCGTCCCCCTGTCCCAGAGCGGCAACCGCCTGACGCTCGCGATGAAGAACCCGCTCGACATCTTCGCCATTGACGAGATCCGTCTCATCACCGGCAAAGAGGTCGAACCGGTCATCTCGACCGAAGAAGACATCATCAACGCCATCTCGGCCAACTACCGCAGCGACATCAACATCGGCGACGCCGTCTCCGACGTGATGAAAGACCTGGGCGGCGGCGTCATCACGCTGGAGATGGCCGAAGACGACGACCGGATGACCATCGAGCAGCTCAAGGAGATGTCCGGCGAAGCGCCCGTCGTGCGGCTCGCCAACATGGTCATCTCGCGGGCCATCACGGACAAGGCCTCGGACATCCACATCGAGCCGGCCAAAGACGCCCTGCGCATCCGGTACCGCGTGGACGGCATCCTGCAGGACGGCATGATCCTGCCCAAGAAGGCCCAGGCGTCCATCACCAGTCGCATCAAGATCATGGCCGACATGGACATCGCCGAGAAGCGCGCCCCGCAGGACGGGCGCATCTCGGCCACCATCGAGGGCAAGCCGTATGACTTCCGCGTCTCGACCCTGCCCTGCGTGTTCGGCGAGAAGATCGTCATGCGCGTTCTGGACAAGTCCAACATCTCCGTCGGCCTGCACAAACTCGGCCTGCTTCCCTACACGTTCGAGATGTTCGAGAGTATGATCCAGCGCACCTACGGCATTATTCTGGTCACGGGGCCGACGGGTTCGGGCAAGTCCACGACGCTGTATTCCGTGCTGTCCAAACTCAATTCGGGCGAGAAGAACATCCTGACCATCGAAGACCCCGTAGAATACGAGCTTTCGGGAATCACGCAGTCCATGGTCAACAACCGGGCGGGCATGACGTTCGCCGCCGGCCTGCGCTCCATGCTGCGCCAGGACCCGAACATCATCATGGTCGGCGAGATGCGCGACCAGGAGACGGCGATGATCGCCATCGAGGCCGCCCTGACCGGCCACCTGGTCATCTCGACGCTGCACACCAACGACGCCCCCGGCGCGGTCGCCCGCCTGCTGGACATGGGCATCGAGAGCTTCATGATCGCCTCGTCCGTGGCGGGCGTCATGGCCCAGCGCCTGCTCCGCATGGTCTGTACGAAGTGCAAAACTCAATATACGCCGCCCAAAGACGCGATCAAGCGCCTGGGCATGAATCTCGACATTCTGGACAAGGGCGAAGTGACGTTCTACCGGGGCCGGGGCTGCGACGCCTGCAAAGGCACGGGCTACAAGGGCCGCGTCGGCGTCTACGAACTGATGCCGGTCAACGACAAAGTCCGCGAACTGATCCTCGCCCGCGCCTCGTCCTACGCCATCCGGGAGGCCGCCATCGAGGCGGGGATGCGCACGCTCAAGGACGACGCGATGGAAAAGATCCTGCTCGGCATCACGACTCTGGAAGAGTCGCTGCGCGTGATCTACGCCGGCTAGGGGACTTCTTTGACGCTTAAAGTGACACTATGACCGCGACTCTCACAAAACCGATCACGCTGCCTGAACTGCTGGCGGGCGCGGACGAACTGGCATCGCTGCCGCAGGTCGTCATGCGCGTCATTGACCTGACCTCCAGCCCGACCGCGACGGCGGCGGACCTCGACCGGGTGATCAGTCTGGATCAGGCGATGGCGGGCAAGATTCTGGCGCTCGCCAACTCGTCCTACTACGCGCTGCCGCGCCGCCTGTCGTCGCTGCGCGAGGCCGTCGTCTTTCTGGGGTTCAAGGCCGTCCGCAACCTGGCGATGGCGATCACGACGTTCGCTCTGTTTCTGGGCAAGTCCGACTCGCTGTCGCTGGCGCGGCGGGCGATGTGGCGGCACTCGCTCGACGCCGCGCAGTGCGCCCGCGTCGTCACTAGCCGCCTGCCCGCCCACGTGCATGAGTCGGTCGCCGCCGACGAGGCCTTCACCTGCGGCCTGCTGCACGACATCGGCAAGATGCTCTTCGACAGCGCCCGGCACGACGTCTTTGTGCAGATCTTGGACGCGGCCCAGGCGCGGGGCGCGCGCTTCCACGAAATCGAGCTGGAATTCGTGCCGTTCGGACACAGCCTGGCGGGCGCGTCGCTGGCCCGGCACTGGAACCTGCCCCCGCCCGTCTGCGAGGCGCTCGCGTTCCACCACACGCCGCGCGCCGCCGAGATCAACCCCCGGCTGACGGCGACCGTCGCGCTGGCGAACGAGATCGCCCACTTTCTGGAGAACGGCGGGACGGACGAGGACGACCTGCGCGCCCGGACGGACGAGGGGCGCATCCCGCTGCACCTGGCCGCCGACGCTCTGCCGTCGCTCGCCGACGCCTGCCGGGTCGAGACGGAAAAAGGGCTTTCCCAGTTTTCCTTCGGCTAGAAAGGATTGAATATGATCGTCAACAATGACGACCTGCTCCCGTTGAACGCGCCCGCCAAGGCCGCGCCCCCGCCCGCCGACGAGGACTTCTTCGCCGCCCGCGTGGCGGAGACCTTCGACAGCGTGGACCTGCTCCTGGCCGCGCGGGCCGAGGCGGAGGAAGCGGAGGCGCGGGCGAAGACGCTGCCCGAAACCCCCTTGACGTTTCTGCGCGAGGAGAAAAGCCCGAAACCGACCCCGGCGCCGCCCGTCGGCGCGGCGCTGGGCGGCGGGGGATACTCCCCGGCGACCGCTGCGCGCGACGAGGACTCCCCGGCGGGCGTCGGCCTGATGGGGGCCGGTCTGGGCTGCCTGAGCGATGCGCGCGGCGTGGGCGCCATGTCCGCGCAGGACTATCTGGTTCCCGACGAAACCCTGCTGGACGGCCCATCGCCCCTGGATGCGCGCGGCCTGGAAGCCGGGCAGACGCTGTCGCTCGACGACGTCCACATTGACGAACTGCTACGCATGACCGTGCAGGCGGGCGCGTCCGACCTGCACCTGACCGTCGGCCTGCCCCCGATGATCCGCAAGGACGGCAAACTCGTCCCCTTGCCCTGCGAGCAGTGCATGGAGCGAGACACGCAGCGCATCGTCTACGATGTCCTCAACAACACGCAGATCGAGACCTTCGAGCGGACGCACGAACTGGACTTTTCCTACGGCGTCAAAGGCGTGGGCCGGTTCCGGTTCAACGTCTACAAGCAGCGGTCGTCCCTGGGCTGCGCCATGCGCGTCATCCCCAACAAGATCCCCACGATGGAGCAGCTGAAGCTGCCGCCCGTCCTGCGCGAACTGACCCGCAAGCACTCCGGGCTGGTGCTCGTGACCGGCCCCACGGGATCGGGCAAGTCCACGACCATCGCCTCGATGATTGACATCATCAACACGGAGCGCGAGTGCCACATCCTGACCATCGAGGACCCCATCGAGTACCTGCACAATCACAAAAAGGGCATGGTCAATCAGCGGGAACTCGGCACGGACACGGACAACTTTTATAACGCCCTGCGCGCCAGCCTGCGCGAAGACCCGGACGTCATCCTGGTCGGCGAAATGCGCGACCTGGAGACGATTGCCGCCGCCATCACGCTCGCCGAGACGGGCCACCTGGTCTTCGCGACCCTGCACACGCGCTCGGCCCCCGCGACCATTGACCGCATCGTGGACGTGTTCCCGTCCCACCAGCAGGAGCAAATTCGTATCCAGTTGTCCACCAGCATCGAGGCCGTCGTCGCCCAGCAACTCTTGCCTAAACTCGGCGGCGGGCGCATCTCCGCCATCGAAGTGATGATCGCCACCAGCGCCCTGCGGAATCTCATCCGCGAAGGCAAGACGTACCAGATCTATTCGGTCATCGAGACCGGCCACCAGTACGGGATGCAGGCCATGGACCGCGTCCTCGCCGACCT
>CAZZVX010000261.1:0-7272 GCA_964657535.1 Armatimonadota bacterium
CCCCGACCACACCCTCGCCCAAACCCACGCGCCCGCCTCGCCGGTCGCGTGACGCGCCGGGTATAATCTCGCTATGACGCTCTTTTCCCTCACGCGCCGCTCGTCCGAGTGCGGCGCGCGGCGCGGCCTGCTGCGCCTGCCGCACTCCCCGGAACCCATTCAGACGCCCGTGTTCATGCCCGTCGGCACGCGCGGCACGGTCAAGGCCATGACCCAGGAAGAAGTCGCCGAACTCGGCTTCCGATTGATCCTCGGCAACACCTATCACCTGTACCTGCGTCCCGGCCACGAACTCGTCCGCCGCGCGGGCGGGCTGCACCGCTTCATCGCCTGGGACGGCGCGATGCTCACCGACAGCGGCGGCTTTCAGGTCTTCTCGCTGCAGGAACTGCGCAAAATCACCGACGCCGGCGCGGCGTTCAAGTCCCATTTGGACGGCTCGGAACACTTCTTCAGCCCGGAGCGCTCCATCGAGGTGCAGCACGCGCTGGGCGCGGACATCATCATGGCCTTCGACGAATGCCCGCCGTACCCTTGCACCCCCGAAGCCACGCGCGACGCCACCGAGCGGACGCACCGCTGGCTGCAGCGCTGCAAAGACTACCACGACGCGCAGGGGACGGGCCAGTTCCTCTTCGGGATCGCGCAGGGGGGGACGTATGAGGACCTGCGGCGGGAAAGCGCCCAGTTCGTCGCCGCGATGGACACGCCCGGCATCGCCGTCGGCGGCGTCTCGGTCGGCGAACCGCCGGACATGATGCAGGCCGCCGTCGGCTGGAGCGTCCCGCACCTGCCGGACCACAAGCCGCGCTACCTGATGGGCGTCGGCACGCCCCGCGACATCCTGGACGCCGTGGGGCAGGGGATTGATCTCTTTGACTGCGTGCTGCCGACGCGCCTGGGCCGCAACGGGACGCTCTACACGACCGACGGGCGCATCAACATCAAGGGGAGCCGCTACACGGAGGACTTCGGCCCGGTGGACCGTGACTGCGACTGCGCCGTCTGCCGCCGCTACTCGGCGGCCTACCTGCGCCACCTGTACAAATGTGATGAGATACTGGCCTCGCGCCTCGCCACTTACCACAACCTCGCCTACTACGCCCGCCTCATGGCCGGCATCCGCCGGGCCATTGACGACGACGCCTACAGCGCCTTCCGCAAAGAAACCCTCGCCCGCTACGAATCCGCCGAGGCATAAAAAAGCCCCGGTCTGGCTAAAGACCGGGGCTTTCGAGTAAGCAAGTTGCGGACGGTTTAGCTCCACGGCGTTCCGGCGCCGACCGGATAGAAAGAAGGCGTCTGCGTCGGAGCGCAGCCAGGCGATGTCAAGCACATCGTGCCGGAGGCAGTGGTGGGCATACTGTCAGGCAGCGCAAATGGGTAAAGGACATTCATGCCGCTAATAATGGTCGCTTGGCTGGTCGTGTTGATCGGCTTGCTGGCCTTGACATGGCCGTCGATAAACAGGACATTGAGAAGCGTTTTGCCGACGTGGCGAACCGCAATGCGGTTCCAGTAGCTTGCAAGGCCGTCGTCAACGTTGAGGCCATACGAGCCGTTGTTGTCAGTTCCTGTCTGGGCCGCCCCATCCATCATGGCGACCGAAATGGCGGGCGAGATCACTTGCGTAGAGGATCCTTGCATATTGGTGTTGTAACGATAGCTTGATCCCGCATTGGAGTTGACGCTGGAATCGTCCGGGCAGTGGTATACGTTGGCTGACTTGACGTAGGGATAGACAGCCCACTGGGCAACGGGCTTAGCAAGAGTGCCGGGAAAGCCATTGTCGGCCAGGACGGGGAACATCTCGTCGTTGTCCTGTTCATACTGGAGATAACCCAAGCCCAACTGTTTGAGATTACTCGCGCAGGAGATCTGCCGGGCTTTCTCACGGGCCGTGGCGAAGACGGGGAAAAGAATGGCCGCGAGGATCGCGATGATAGCGATGACAACGAGCAGTTCGATGAGCGTGAAGCCTTTTTGCTTCATAATGGAGGCCCCTTTCTTGGGCGGTAAAGAAACGCTCTTCGACGGTCGAAAAACGTTCTTGAATGGATGAACACTGTGAGTGCATACCCATCATAACACGAGTTCCGAAGAATTGTCAAGCAAAAGAGAGAATACACACAAATCCGTCAGGAAGATTTGCGCGACGCAAGGATGCGCGGGTCGGGTAGGGGAGAGCCGCCCTCGCGGAGCCAGTAGAAGCGGCGACCGGCGAGCGGGCCGAACGTCTGCCGCTTCCCGCTCGGCCAGAGGACTTCCAGGGACTGGATACTGGTCTCTTTGCCCAGCCCGAACGTCAGGCGCGTGTCGCTGTGCGAGCAATAGCTCGAACTGCCGTGGACCCAGGCCGACTGTCGGCCCTTCCGGGTGTGGATCGTGACTTTCGCTCCCAGGGCGTCCCGGTTGCTCTGGACGCCTTCCAGCCGCAGGGTGATCCAGCCGTTCGCGTTCCCGCCGTCATTGCGGAAGAGCTGCAGCGGCCCCGCCTGCGACACCATCACCACGTCAACGTCCCCGTCGTTGTCGTAGTCGCCGACCGCCAGGCCCCGCGTCACGCGCGGCAGGGCCAGGTCGCCGAGTGAGCGCAGGTCTTCCGTGAACGTCCCGCCGCCCCCATTATGGAACAACTGCTGGCTCTGGGCGTAGGACGACCCGGCGGTGTCCTGGTCCATTCGGTCCAAAACGTGGCCGTTGCCGTAGATCAAATCCCGGTATCCGTCCAAGTCGTAGTCGAAGCACTCCAGGCCGAAACCCAGGAACTGGAGATTCGTACTCGCCAGGCCGGACGGGTATGCGGCGCTCTCGAACAGCCCCTGTCCCGTGTTATGAAAGACGGTCTTCGGCTCCCCGGAGAAGTTGACCACGAACAGGTCCTCGCGCCCGTCGTTGTCGTAGTCCCCCGCCCCGATCCCCATGCCCGACAGCGCCTCGCCCTGGTCGTCCAGCGCCATGCCCGCCCCGATCCCCCGGTCCGTGAACGTGCCGTCCCGGTTGTTGTGCAGCAGGAAGTTGGGCATCGTGTCGTTGGTCACGAACAGGTCCGGCCGGCCGTCCCCGTCGTAGTCCGTCCACACCGCCCCCATGCTCTTGCCCTGCAGTTTGTCCAGCCCCGCCTTCAGGGTCACGTCCGTGAACGTGCCGTCGCCGTTGTTGTGCAGGAGGCGGTTGCCGCCGTAGGCGGTCAAATACAGGTCGGGCCAGCCGTCGTTGTCGTAGTCGGCGACGGAGACGCCCTGGCCGTAGCCGAAGTCCCGGCCCAGCCCGGCCTGCGTGGTCACGTCGGTGAAGGTGCCGTCGCCGTTGTTGCGGTAAAGGGCGCTGCGCGTGCTGAAGTTAAGTTCCGCCCCCTTCGCGCCGGGGACGGGTCCGCCCTGCAGGGCGAAGACATCGAGCAGTCCGTCGTTGTTGTAGTCGAACAGGGCCACGCCGCCGCCCGTAGACTCGACGAACAGGTGCCTGCCGGTCCCGCCGTTGTTGAAGGCCCATCGCAGCCCCGCCTGTGCGCTGACGTCGGTGAAGCGGACGGGGACGGAGGCGATCTGGGGGGCCGCCGCCGCGCGTGCGGGGTCTACAACGGTCGTGACCGGGATGATGGCGGGAGCATTCGGGGCAGTCGCCCGACGCCTGCCGCACCCGGCGAGGGACAGGAGGCCTCCGGCGGAGGCGGTCAGGAACAATCGTCGTGTGAGCATCGTTGGACGCATTATGGCACAAACTGAGGATTGAGCGCCTGCCTGGCCTCGTCTGGCCGTCCAGCACGACGCAGGAAGGCGGCGAGAGCAGGGCGGGGGCGCGCGTCGTCGGGGGCGAGACGAATTGCCTGGTCGTAAAAGGCTTCGGCCATGCGCGGATCGCCGTCCTGTTCTTCCAGACGCGCCATCTCCAGGGCGGCGGCGATGTCCTTCTGGTTCAGCCGAATCTGGTCGGTCAGGTGCGCCATCCGGTCGTGCCGGGCCAGGACCTGCGCCAGATGCGCGCCGACGGCGGCAGCCTGTTTGGTGTCGTGCGTCTGCGTGGCACAGGTGAGGAGGCCGTGCAACGCTTCCTCGGAGCTGGGGTCGGTTCTGGCGACGCTGGTGAAGATCGGCAGTGCCTGGACGGGCTGGTGCAGACTCAGAGACAACTGACCGAGCAGGATCATCACAGCGACAGGAGGTAGGCGTGCTCTCCGGGCCTCATCTGGACGGTTCAGAGTATTGATTGAAATACAGCCCCGGTTTCTTTAGAAACCGGGGCTGCGGTCATTCTATTCACTCAGACGCATTTAGAACTGCCATGCCCCACCGGTTGGGTTCATGTATGTTGCCCAGGGGAATACAGCCTCTACGGAAGGAACGACCGAGGAATTAGTGCAGGCGGGCAACATCGGACTCACCTTAACATGGCCGTCCACGAACAGGATGTTCTGTCGGCCCGTGTGCTTCGAAAGAGTGAAGCCCGCCCAGCGTTGGGCAAAGGTGGCTATTGTGTAATCGTCGTTCAGACCGTTCCCCGTCGTCGCGTTGCTGATTTGAGCATTTGCGTCTGTGTTCGTGGCGTAATCTGACAATTCCATGATTTGTGCGGGTGCGTCGATTTTTGCAAGCGTCTGTCTATTCAGGAAGTTGCTGTTGGAACCGTAGCTGCAACCTGAAGTGGTTTGGGGATCATCAGGACATTTGTAAACCCCCGCGCTTTTCGTGTACGGGAAAATGGCATAGGGCCAATACTTGATTTGCCCGGCATTGATGTCAAAGGATTGTCCGTCGTAAAATGACGGGAACTGTTCGTCATTGTCCTGGATGTACTGGGTAAAACCCAGTCCCAACTGCTTCAGGTTGGAGGCGCAGGATATCTGCCGAGCTTTTTCGCGGGCTTTGGCGAAGACAGGGAAGAGAATGGCCGCTAGGATCGCGATGATGGCGATAACTACGAGAAGTTCGATGAGGGTAAACGCTTTTCGTTTCATTTGGTTGACACCTTTCTAGGGTAGGGCAGAGAGTGACGAATGCTTTGCTATAATAGCACTCCTTTATTGTAATGTCAAGTGACGCTGCAAAAAGATTCTTTCTGGAACGGCTTGACTCTGGCGGCAACCTGTGATAGAATAAGGTCAGCGTGAAAACGCCTTGCTCTCCAACCCACGTGCGTTCCCCGCGCACTGGCGAAAGCGCCGCCGATGTGTATCCCCGCACCCGGCGGCGCTTTTTTGCGTGTCCCCCGGCTACTCTTCTTCGTCCTCCGGCTGCGACCGCGCCAGCGTCACTTTGATCGAGTCTTCCACGAACTGTGAGACGGCTTCCTCCGTTTCCAAGGCCGCCACCTGCCGTTCCAGCGCCGCCACCTGCACGTCCAGACTGCGGAGGCGTGCTGCTTCGGCCCCGGCGCTCTCCTCCTCGCGCCGCTGTCGGCGCAGGGCCGTCAGCCGCTCCGCCAGCGCCTGACGCATCGCCCGCCACTCCGCCGCGCGGGGGTTCTCTCCGAGGAACTCCTGTATCACCTGCTCCGTGTCCTGCATACCCCCATCTTACCCAAAACACGTGGTCTCCGATCTTCGTCGGGGCAGTGGAATGCCCCGACAGGACGGCTGCCAAAACACGGTCAAAAAGACCGGTATATTTCCCCCTGAAGATTGCCGGGCCGCTCGCCGATAATGACGGCAGAGAACACTGTTACGGAAGGAGACGCCGGCCATCACACGCGGAATATACACAGCAGCCACGGGAATGCTCGCCAACCAGACGGCGCAGGACGCCATCGCGCAGAACCTCGCCAACGCCAACACCACGGGCTACAAAGAAGACATCCCGGAATTTCAGTCGTTCGGCGAAACCCTGCTCCGCCGGGTGAACGGCGCCGACCCCGGCGCGTCCGTCGGCAGCCTGGGCAGCGGCACGACGCTCCGGCGGCTCGCCACCGACTTCTCGGACGGCGCACTCGAAAAGACCGGCAACCCGCTCGATGTCGCCCTGACCGGCGACGCCGCGCTCGCCGTGCAGACGCCGCAGGGCGTCCGCCTGACGCGGGACGGCTCCCTGACCCGCAGCGCGCAGGGCCTGCTCGTGCAGGCCAACGGCGGCGGGACGGTCCTGGGCCAGAACGGCCCGATCCGCATCCCGGCGGCGGCCAGAGACATCGTCATCAACACAAGCGGTCAGGTGTCCGCCGACGGCGTCGCGCTGGGCCGCCTGCGCCTCGCGAGCGTCAACGCCGCATCGGGCGCGCAGAAAGTCGGCGACAACCAGTTCACGGAAGCCGCCTCGACAACAGCCCCGACCGGGACCGTCCGGCAGGGCTATCTGGAATCGTCCAACGTCAGCGTCGTCAAGGAAATGGTCGCCATGATCTCGGTCATGCGGGCCTACGAGACGAACCAGAAGATGCTGCAGGCCGAAGACGACGCGACGGCCAAAGCCGTCGGCGATGTCGGCAAGATCTAATCACACTCTCTCGGCTGGACTGTCCATGCGAATGGGCGGAAGCCGACACTCTCGCGTTCCCCGAACGGGAAGCGTCAACACGTAAGGAGACTCTCGCACCATGATGCGCGCACTCTACACGGCGGCGACCGGCATGCAGGCTCAACAGCTGAACATGGACGTCATCTCCAACAACCTCGCCAACGTCAACACCACCGGCTTCAAGCACAGCCGGGCCGACTTCCAGGATTTGCTGTACCAGGAAATCCGCCCCGCCGGCTCGCCCGTCGCCGACGGCGCCCAGTCGCCCACCGGCCTGGAAGTCGGCCTCGGCGTCAAGCCCGGCGCGACCGAGACCATGTTCGATCAAGGCACCGCCCAGTTGACCAACAACCCGCTGGACGTCGCCATCGAAGGCCAGGGCTTCTTCAAAGTCCTGCTGCCCGACGGCACCACCGGCTACACCCGCGACGGCTCGTTCAAGATGGACAGCCAGGGCAAACTGGTCAACTCCGACGGCTACGCGATCCAGCCGGAGATCACCATCCCTGCCGACGCCACCAGCACGACCATCGGCAAGGACGGCACCGTCTCCATCACGCAGGGCAGCAGCAACACGCCCCAGTCCGTCGGCAAACTCACCCTGACGCGCTTCGTCAACCCGGCGGGATTAGAGCATATCGGCGGCAACAACTTCCGCGAAACCGCCGCGTCGGGTTCGCCCACGGACGGCACGCCCGCCCAGGAAGGGTTCGGCACTCTGGAGCAGGGCCAGTTGGAAGGCTCCAACGTGCAGATCGTGCAGGAGATGGTGAACATGATCACCGCCCAGCGCGCCTACGAGGTCAACTCCAAAGCCATCCAG
>CAZZVX010000262.1:0-7232 GCA_964657535.1 Armatimonadota bacterium
CACGTGATACGTGGCGGTGATGTTGTTGATGAAGGTGGCGGCATTGGTCGTCAGCACTACGGTGCCGGTCGTGGACGCGCCGCCCAGAACCGTCGCCGGGTTGAAGCTCACGGAGGTCAGTGCGGGCAGCACGGTGATGACGGCGGTCTTCGTGATGCCGGCGTAGGTCGCCGTGATCGTGACTTTCGTGATGGCCGTGACCGGCTGCGTCGTCGACGGGAACGAGACCGTGCTGGCCCCGGCGGTGACGGTCGCCGACGACGGCACCGGCAGGACCGCCGAGTTGCTGCTCGTCAGCGTGACCGGCGTGCCGGCGGCGACCGGCCCGGTCATGGAGAGCGTCCCGGTCGTGTTCGCGCCGCCGATCAAGTTGGTGCGGCTGAACAGCAGGGTCGCCAGGGCCGCCGGGTAGACCTGGAACAGTCGCGTCTTGGTCACGCCGTTGTACGCCGCCGTGATGGTGATCTTGGTGGAAAGGGCGGCCGCGTGAGTCTTGACCGGGAACGTGACGGACGACGCGCCCGCCGCCAGCGCGACCGACGCGGGAACGGGCATGGCCGACGGGCTGCTGCTCGTCAGTGTCACCGTCGCGGGGGCGGCGAGCGGCCCGGTCAGCGCGATGGTGCCGGTCGTCGTCAGGCCGCCGGTGGTGCTGACCGGGTCGAATGTGATGCCGGACAGGGCCGCCGGGTTGACGGTCAGGGTCACGGTCTTGCTGAGGCCGCGAGACGTCGCCGTGATCGTCACGGGCGTCGCGGCGGTCACTGCGCTGGAGACGGCGGTGAAGGCGACGGAATGGGAGCCTGCCGGGACCGTCACGGTGGCCGGGACGGACAAGGCCGCCGGGGCGCTGCTCTTCAGCGCGACGACCATGTTTGTCACCGCGTTGACGTTCAGCGCGATAGCGCCGCTGACGCTCGGCCCGCCCGTGACGCTGGCCGCGCTGAGCGTGACAGCGCTCAGGGCCGGCAGCACGGTGAAGGTCGCGCCGGCGGTCTGCCCGCCGCCGGTGGACGGCGTGGCCGCCGTGACATTCACGGTTCCGGCACTCGCGAGGTCGGAAGCGGGGACGGCGACGGTCAGCGTCGTGGGGCCGACGTAGGTGGGCGTCAGGCTCGTGTCGCTGCCGACGGCGACGGTCGAGGCGGACGTGAAGCCGGTCCCCGTCAGCGTCAGGGTCACGTCCGCGCCGGCGGTCGCCGTAGCCGGGCTGATCCCGGTGAGAGAGACCATGCCGACCGTGGCCGGGCCGTCGGCGATCTCCGCCGCCATCTGGTCGGAGTTCAGGGCGGCGTTGAAGATGCGGACTTCGTTCATCGCGCCGATATAGGTCGGGTCGTTCCACGGCGAGCCGCCGCCGATGCCGACCGCCGCAATGCCTTCCGGCGCGGCGGCGATGTCCGCGAACGACAGCGTCGTCGCCCCCTGCGCGACCTGCGCGCCGTCCACGTAGATCGTCTCCGTCCCGGTCGTGCCGACGCCGGTGAAGCCCGAATAGACGAGGTCAATGATGTGGTTGCCCTGCCCAATCGGCAGATTGTCGTGCGCCGCGACGACGGTCTCGCCGTTGTTGCTGATGCGCGCGCCGGTCCCCAGCCCGCCGCTGCCCCGGTTGGCGCTCAGAATGGAGTAGTTGGTCGTGTCGCCGTAGGCAGTCCCGACGGAGAACAGCGCCTGATACGGGCCGCCGACAGTCCCCTGATTGTCGTTGGGTACGGTGAAGTTGGTCGTGAAGATCTCGACCGTCGCGTTCTGCAGGCCGCTGACCGCGCTGACCGGCAGGCTGATGTAGGACGGGCCGGCGCCGGACAGGCCGCCGGGGAAGACGGCGCTGCCGTTGACGGTCGGTTCGCTCGCCAGAGTGACGCCGCCCACGACTGTTCCGTTAGCCGTGCCGACGGAGTCGTTGGCGTTGCCGTTGAAGCTGTAGCGATGGATCAGGGTCTGCGCCCCGGCGGGCGAGACCGTCATCAGCCCCAGCGCCAGAAGGAGTGCGTAAAACGAGGTTTTCATGGTTTACCTTTTGGGAGAGCGAGGGCGGGCTACATCCGGGCGTAAAGCTTGCCCAGATCGGTGAGCGTGCCGTCGTTGTTGACCAGCGCGGAGGTTCCGAGCGTCCACGTTCCGGGGCTGGCCCCCGTGTACCAGGCATAGCGGGCGACAAACCACTGGCTGTTGAGCCAGGGAACCACGGTCTGCATGAAGCTGGAGGCCTGATCTGCGGTAACGCCTTCGGGGTTGCCCCAGGTGGTCGGGGCAAACTCGGTGATCCACAGCGGCAGCCACCAGTAGGTGTTGTGCAAGTTGGTGATGTAGTTCTCGAAACTGCCTGCGTCATTGATGTAGCAGTGGACGGTCAGGAAATCCATGCGATAGGCCGACGAGTTGCCGGACACGCCGTTCATGAAGTCCGTCATCCAGGAGTCAAAATCGTCGGACGCGGCAGGGCTACCCACAGGAACCGGGGAGTTCTTAAAGGTCGCAAAGCCGGTCAGCGCGTCGGCGACGCTGAGGTTGGCTTGATCCGGGTGATCCGGCTCGTTGAAACCGAGGATGTTTTTGACGCCGGGCTGGGACGCAGCCCAGACGGCGTTGCCGTAGTCGCCGTACCAGCCCCAGACCATCGGCACGAACTCCACGCCGGTCGGCGTGTCCGTCGGCAGGCTCTCGCCCCAGTTGTAGTACCAGGAGCAGTTCATGTAGGCGGTCTTGGTGTCGCGCCCGCCGATGCCTTTCTTGCCGTTGACCCACAGTTGAGCGACCCCGGCCCAGTCCAGCTTGAAGACCTGGTTGTCGCCGCCGTAATACGTGTAGATATTCGCCGTGGAACCCGCCGTCGCGTTGTTGCCGTTGGTCATGTCCAGCGTCGCCGTGCCGTTGGGGCCGGCCGCCGCCGGGATGATGCGATAATAGCCGCCGCCGACGTCCTTGAAATACCACCGCTGTGGCGTGTTGTTGTAGTCCTGGTAAGTCGTGACGGCGTTGCCGTCGCCGATGCCGCCGTTGTTGTCGTCGAGCATCTGGACGGAGTTCCTGCCGGAGTAGGCGTAGATCTTGTAGGTGCCGTCGCCCTGCGCCTCCACCAGCCACTGCTGGTTGCTCGTATGGTTGGCGTACCAGAGCTGGACCGTGGTGCTGTTCCCGTTGCCGAAGCCGGTGATATCGAGCGCCATGTTCTGATTCCCGCGCGTCGTCAGCCGGTAAACGCCGGTGGCGGGGTCCGCGTGGACGGGGCGGGGAAGCAGCCCGCAGAGAGAAAGACCAACAAGAAGCAAGCCGAAGAGTTTGAGAGTTTTCAATGATCGCCTCCGAATACAGCCGAGCGTTCACTCAGAAAAAACGTGTTAATGGCATTAAATCCAAACAGAACGCGACAAAGTCACTTCGCCCCCCGTCAAAACCAATTGCAGGCACGGGAGCGATTTCTCACTCTATCATAACACACTTTTCCTGATTCTAAGCATTTCGTTATGAATACTACATGAAAAACTTCACCAGGAGTTTACCCGTGTAACCTAGTCGCATTCAACTTCCGCCGTCGGCACACCGATTTGACGCAAAATGCGTTGAGTATTCATACACTCTTCCCGATCAGGCAGGACTGCAAACACAATGCGCACCATGATCATCACGACCCTGCTCGCCGGACTGCTCCTGCCGCGTGTCCACGCGGCCCCGGCTCCGCCCAAGCCGACGCTGGCCTCGGCGCTGGCGACAGCCAAAGCGCCGGAAACAGGCACCGCGCTGGCCGTCGCCGCCGAGACGGACGCCTTGCCCGACGGGGCGACACTACCCGCCCCCGGCGCGTCCGTCGCCGATTGCGCCGGGGCATTCGGCCTGACGACGCACTCGTCCGGCACAGTGACGGCCATCGCCCCGCCGACGATGACCCTGCTCAACGACCAGCCCGGCGACCCGGACCCGGCGGCGGACGTGAACCCCTACCTCGCCTTTCAGGAACTGGCCGGGAGCCTGGACGACGGTCAGTGGCAGGCCTTGACAGGAGAGCGCGGGTTGGGATTGGCCGATCTGTCGGACGACGCGCAGCGGGCGTTGTTCTGGGCGCAGTTTCCCGGCAAAACATTGCGGATCGCGCCGCAGACGCCGGACGGCCAGACGCCCGCGCCCGAAGCCGCCACAGACGTGTCGCCCGACCTGCCGCAGGTGCGCCTGCGGCTGGGGCAGTCGGCGACGCTGTACGCGCCGACGCGCGGGGGCGATTTCATTTTCAGTTCGCGCGCATCCGACCTGGGCGGGACGACGCCCCCGTGGGTCGTCGTCAAGGACAAGCAGCCGCCCCGCGTTCAGCAGTACGGCGTCCCCGTCCGCGCCGAGGTTCCGAATGCGCTGAAGTCGGGCGGCCTGCCCTATGACGGGGCCGCGCTGCGCGTCTCCGTTCCGCTGTCCGGCGTCTACACCGTCGGCGACCTGGTGGCCCGCATCGGCGAAAAAACGGGGATGGAGTTGTACGCGGATCCCCATTATGCGAAGAAGGCGCTGACGGTGATTGGCGCTCAGTCGGCTTCGGCGGCGGATGTGCTGCGGGCGCTGGCCGTCTGCGTCACCGGCACGGTCCGGCGCGTCGGCCCGGCCAGCGTGCTGACCGACGACCTGCCGGGCGTGGCCGTGACCGAGCAGACTTGGGAGGATTTTCGCGCCCAGGTGATCGCTCTGCGCGACAAGCCCGCCGACGAGGCGCGGCGGGCGTTGGCCGGGCGACGCTCGGTGTTCGCGCTGTCCGGCTTCGGCGACCCGCTCATGCCGACGGACAAACAGGAGCGGCCCGACCCGGACTCGGCGATGGGACACTTTTTGCCGCAGGTGCCGCGCATTGACGACCATTTTGCGTTTTCCGACCTGACGCCGGGGCAGCAGGCGGCGGCGCGGCGCATTGTCGCGTTTGAGACGGCAGACCGCGCCGCCGAGATTGCCAAAGACCCGTCGCAGGCGCCGGACTTGAACGGGCGGTGGATTGTCTCGCCGCGCTATACGGTGCAGGCGCTGCTGCCGGGCGTGAGCGCGCCGGTGACGCTGCGCAGGCTGCCCCTGGAAATGCTGGCCTGGCCGCCGGACGACGTGATCAGACCCCTACTGAAGACGATGGAGGCTTGGGACAAGGCGCAGACCAAAAATAAGCCGTCGGCCCCGGCCCCGTCGCTGGCGGCGATGCTGCGGCGGACGCCGCGCCGGGCGATTCTGGCCGACCCGCACACCCCGGCGGAAGTCCGGGCGCTCGTGGCGGCGATGCGGACGCTGGGCTTGAACCAGTTGTGGCTGCCGGTGTTCCAGAATGGAGTGGCGCGTGTCGCCGGCACGCCGCTCCCGATGCCGCCGGGTGACACGGATGACCTGCTGGATGCCGCCCTCGGCGCGGCCAAAGGCACAGGCATTACGGTTTTTCCGGTGCTGAGCGTGCTGACCTGGGGGCCAGCGCCGCCGGGGGCCGTGTCGGACGTGAACGTGCTGGGGCAAACGTCCGCCGGGCGGGAGGCGCAAAATCGGTCGCTGGATCCGCCGCTGGACGATGACGGCGCGCCGCCGCCCGGTGCTGCTGTCAGCCCGTTCGCGCCGGACGTGGAGACGGAGTTGATGGCCCTGGTCAAGACCGTCGCGGGGCGGCCCGGCATTGGGGGATTGGTGTGGCGGGACACGGCCCCTGACGGCTACGCCGTCGCCCCGGACGACTGGCGTGACCCTGGCGACGAGATGGGCTACACGCTGACCGCGCGTTTGGCGTTCCTGCGCCGCTTCCATGCCGACCCGTGGGACGTTGCGCTGAATAATGCCCCCGCGCTGGACTTCCATCTGCCGAACTGGGACAATGCCGACACGGACGCGCAGGAGCGAACGGACTGGCGGGAGTTCCGCGCCGACACCGACCGGGCGCTGCTGCGGCGGTTGTACGGGGCGGCGCGTCCTGCGGCCCCGGTCCTCCTGGTGGAGGGGCAGCAGAATGCGGGCTGGTTCGGGTCGTGGGACGACCCGCGCCGCCCGCCGCCGACGGAGGGGACGGACAGCCCGGACGGCATGGGAGAGGATGGGGCGCAGGCGAAATCACAGGCGCAGTTGGCTTGGGCGCGCGTTGATGTCGGCAAAGACGACGACGCGGACGACATCGCGCTGCGAATGAGCAGCAGGCTGCCGGGGCAGGACTGGGACGGCTTCGTGCTGGACCTGGCGGCCAGTGACGGCGGGCCGGGCGCGGCCTGGCTGGGGCAGTTTACGGCTGCTTCAGGTGGGCGTCCAAAAAGGCCATGACGCGGCCTTGCAGGCGGACCTGCTGGACGGGGTCGGAGGCGCCGGCCATGTGGGTGCCGGTCATGGGCAGCAGGTCGAAGGGCTTGCCGGCCTCAAAGAGCGCTTCGGCGAGCTTGAGGGTGTTGACGAAGTAGACGTTGTCGTCGGTGACGCCGTGGATGAGGAGCAGAGGGCGCTCTAATTGCGCGGCGTAGGTGAGGACGCTGGCTGCCTTGTAGCCGTCGGGATTGGCGGCGGGGAGGTCCATGTAGCGCTCGGTGTAGCAGGTGTCGTAGTCGCGCCAGTCGGTGACGGGGGCGCCGGCGACGCCGCAGGCGAACACGTCGGGGCGGCGCTCGGTCGCCATGGCGGCAAAGTAGCCGCCGAACGACCAGCCGCTGACGCCGACGCGGGTCATGTCCATTTCGGGGTACGCTTTGCCGAGGGCTTGGAGGCCCGCGACCTGGTCGTCTAGGGCGGCGTCTATTAAATTCAGGTGGGTGGCGCGTTCCCAGTCGCGGCCCTTGCCGGGGGTGCCGCGCCCGTCGAGCGAGACGACGATGTAGCCCCGGTCGGCCATCCACTGGTCGGTCCAGTAGGCGCGGGCGGCGGCCTGGACTGTTTTGACGGTGGGGCCGGCGTAGACGCTCAGAATCACGGGGTATCTGCGGCCCGGCTGGAAGTCGCGGGGGCGGACGAGGGCGGCGTCGAACGCGCGGGCGGGGGTGACGGCCTCGGTGAGTTCGACGCGGGGCAGGAAGGGCGGGGTCTCGGCGACGGAGGGGAGTGTCGCCAGCACCTCGCCGTGGGCGTCCTTCACCTGGGCGTCGGCGGTGCCGTCGAGGAGGCTGCGGGTCTCGACGTAGAGGGCGTGGTTTTCGGCGAAGACGGCCCCGTGCAGGCCGTCGCCTTCGGTGATCTGGACGGGGGCGCCGCCGGTGAGGGGGACGCGGTACAGGTGAGACTGGCGGGCGTCGGGGCCGCCGCTGACGATG
>CAZZVX010000263.1:0-7214 GCA_964657535.1 Armatimonadota bacterium
TACCCGACCGACAGCATCTCGCGCGCGTGCTGGACGACGGCGTCCGAGCGGCGGCTGCCGCCCAGCATCCGGGCGATCTCCTCGACTCGCGCTTCAGGGTCCAGCGAGACGACGGAAACGATTGTCCGCCCGTCCTCGACGCGCTTCTCGATGAGGAAATGCGTGTCGGCACGGGAAGCGATCTGCGGCAGGTGGGTGATACACAGAATCTGGGCGCTCTGCGCCAGCCCGTCGAGTTTGTCGGCGATGGTCTGGGCCGTCCGGCCCCCGACGCCGACATCAATCTCGTCGAAGATCATGGTGGGGACGGCGCCGGTGCGCACCATGACCGACTTCATCGCCAGCATGATGCGCGACATCTCGCCGCCGGAGGCGATCTTC
This sequence comes from Armatimonadota bacterium, assembly GCA_964657535.1. Taxonomy (GTDB): domain Bacteria; phylum Armatimonadota; class Armatimonadia; order Armatimonadales; family Capsulimonadaceae; genus CAZZVX01. Next base: position 382 of record CAZZVX010000263.1, read on the forward strand.
GCCAGCGGACGCAGCGGCTCGCCGGGGTTCGGCGACAATAAAAACTCCACTCGATCTGCGCCCTTCGCCGTGACCGGCTGCGGCTCCAGGGCGACCTCGAATTTGGTCTGCGCCATGCCCAGGTCGGTCAGTTCGCGCAGGATGCCGCGCGCAAATTCGGCGCTGCCCTTGGTGCGGACTTTGGTGAGTTTGGCGGCGGTCGCGCCCAGCCGGGACTCGGCCTTCTCGATGGCGGCGCTCAGTTCGTCCTCGCGCGCTTCGGCGTTCTCCAGGCGGTCCAGCTTGGCGGAAAGCTCTTCCCCATAGGCGATGATCTCTTCGACGGTCTCGCCGTACTTGCGCTTGAGGCTGCGCAGTTGGTCCAGGCGCGACTCGATCTCTTCCAGACGCTCCGGGTTGAACTCGATGGCTTCCTGATAGACGCGCAGCTCGTGGGCGGCGTCTTCGGCGTAGGAGACGGCCCCTTGCAGGGCGTCGGCGACCGACTGCAGGCGCTCGTCCAGGGCGGCGGCGTGCTGGACGGATGACAGGGCCGCGTTGAGGGCGTCGAGGGCGCTGCCCCCGCCCCGTTCGGCGCCGGACAGCAGGGCATACGACTCGGACGACGCCGCGTACAGTTTCTCGGCATTGGCGAGCCGGCTGCGGTCGGCGGCCAGTTCGTCTTCCTCGCCGGGCCTGAGACTGGCACCGGCGATCTCCTCCTGCTGAAAACGGTACAAATCCAGGGTGCGGGCGCGTTCGCGGGCATCGGTGCGGAGCTGTTCCCGTTCGCGCTTGAGAGCGTTCCACTGGGACACCTGGGCGGCGATGTCGGCGCGCAGGGCGAGCGCGTCCTTGCCGCACCAGTTGTCTAAAATATCTACGTGGCGTTCGGACGCGAGCAAAGACTGGTGTTCGTGCTGCCCGTGAACGTCCACGAGGCCGTCGCCGATCTCGCGCAGCGCCGAGACGGGCATCAGACGCCCGTTGATGCGGCACTGCGACTTGCCGCTGGCGCGGGACAGCTCGCGCGTGACCAGGAGCAGGTCGTCGTCGCCGTCGGGTTCCAGTCCGGCTTCGGCCAGGCGTTCGCGCACTTCGGGGGGCGCTCCGGCGATGTCGAAGACGGCCTCGACGGTCGCCCGGTCGGCGCCGGTGCGAACGGCGTCGCCGCCCCCGGCGCGCTCGCCGAGCGCCAGCCCCAGGGCGTCAATGATGATGGACTTGCCGGCGCCGGTTTCGCCCGTCAGGATGTTCAGGCCGTCGCCGAACGACAGGTCGAGTCTGTCAATCAGCGCAAAATTGGAAACGTGCAGTTCTCGGAGCATAAGAAATCAATGATAAGAGTTGGATGCCGGCGACTAAAGTCGCGCCAACAAGATCACGAAGTCCGCCTGCGCGGACTAAGAGTAGAACCAGGATGAAGTCTGAGTGTCCGCAGGGACACTTTGTGTTTTTAGCCGCGATTTCAATCGCCGGGCTTCTTCAGTAGACGGGGCCTTCGCCCCAGCGGAGTTTGTTTTGCAGTTTGTCGTAGAAGTTCGCGCCGCCGACCGTGAGCAGGCGGGCCTGGTGCGGGGCGCGGCGCATCCGTATCTGGTCGCCCGGCTTGAGCGGGAAGCCGAGCTGACCGTCCACGGTGACGCGGACGATGTCGTGCGGGTCGCGCTCGACGACGACCGAGACTTCCCCCTCGGCGGGGATGAGCAGGGCGCGGGCGGTGAGCGTGTGCGGGCAGATGGGCGTCACGAGCAGCGTCTGCAGGCTGGGGTGGACCAGCGGCCCGCCCGCCGAAAGGGAATACGCCGTCGAGCCGGTGGGCGTGGCGACGATGATGCCGTCGGCGGCGTAGGTCGTGACGTACTTGCCGTCCACGAGCATCCGCAGGTGCAGCACGCGCGAGAGCGGCCCGTTGGCGATGACGATGTCGTTGAGGGCCAGGAACGACGCCTGATCGTGCGACTGCCCCTCATGGACCGCCTGCCCCCAGAGCATCATCCGCTCTTCGACCGTGTAGTGGCCGTCCAGCAGCGCGTCCAGGGCGGGCGTCAGGTCTTTAGGCGCCACTTCGGTCAGGAAGCCGAACCTGCCCAGGTGGACCGGCAGCATCAGCGTGCCGCGCGGCGCGCACAGCCGGGAGGTCGCCAGTATCGTGCCGTCCCCGCCGAGGACCAGCACCGCGTCGGCGTCCACGACGTCTTCGTCCGAGAGGCCCCGGTCCGGTTCTTGCAGCGCCTCCGCGACCCAGTGCTGCAGGTGGACACGGACGCCGCGCCCGCGCAGGTGACGGTCGGCGGTCAGCGCGACCTGCAGCGCCGCTTCTTTCCCGGCGTTAGCCATGATTCCGATAGTTTGCACGGATGGAACGGCTCCTCTACGGCTTGGGGCTGAAGCGGGCGAGGTTGCGCTTCGCTTCGGCGAGGTTCGGGTCGAGGGCGGCCGCCTTTTTGTAGGCGGCGATGGCGAGCGCCTTTTTGCCCTGCTTTTCGTAGACGACGCCGAGGTTGTTCTGGGCCTGCGCCTTTTCCTTGGCCGTGCCGTGTCCGGCGACGGCGGCCTGGAAGGCGGCCCGCGCGTTCAGCGTCTGGCCGAGTTCCTCGTAGGCGGTGCCGAGGGCGTTCTGCACGGAGGTGTTGTCCGGGTCGTCTTTGGCGACCGCGCCGTACTGCTGGGCGGCCTCGGCGTACTTCTTCTGCGCGAGGAGGGAGTCGGCCAGGAGAAGCCGGGTCTGGCTGTCGGACGGGTCGAGGCCCAGGGCGGTCCGTCGCTCCGAGATCGCGTCCGCCGCGTCGCCCTGCCGGGCGTAGAGGTTGCCCAGGGCGGCGTGCGGGGCGGCGGCCTTCGGGTCCGCCTGTTCCGCCGCCGTCAGGAGGGGCTTGGCCTCGTCGGCTTTGCCGTCGTTGGCGAGCAGCAGGCCGAGGTTGGTCTGGGTGTTGAGCAATATCTTGGGGTCGGTCGGGCTGAGGCTCAGGACTTTCCGGTAGTTGTCTTCCGCCACGGACGTTTGCCCGCCCTGCTGGTTCAGGACGCCGAGGTTATAGAAGACGGTCGGGTCCGAAGGGTTGATCTCCGAGGCGGCGTTGAACTCCTGGATGGCTTTGCCGTTGGCGCTGCTGTGGCTGTAGGCCTGGGCGAGCGCGAGGTGGGCGTGATACTTGTCGGCCACGCCGAGCGCGAGGGCCTGGCTCAGCGCGACGATGGCCTTGTCGTCGGCGCCGGTCTGCGCGTAGAGCAGGCCGGCGTCGAGGTAGTCGGCGGGGTTCGCCGAATCGAGCGCCGAGGCCTGCTGGAACGCATCGGCGGCCTCGGTGTACTGGCCGCTCTTCTGCAGGACGACGCCCAGGTTCTGGTAGGCGGCGGCGCTCGGCTTGGCGGCGATCACTTTGCGGAACCCGGCCGCCGACTGCTCGTACTGGTCCATGTGTCCGAGCGCCAGGGCCAGCCCGAACTGCGCGTCTTCGTCCAGGGGCGACGCGGCGAGGACGGCCCTGAACTGCTCGGCGGCGTTCGGGTAGTCCTGGGTCTGCAGGTAGGCGCGGCCCAGGTTCTTGCGTCCGCCGGGGTCGCGCGGCACGAGTTTGACGACGGTCCGCATTTCCCCGACGGCGTCGGCGCTTTTGTTCTGTTTCAGGTAGATGTAGCCGAGGATGCTGTGGACGGTGGCGTCGTTGGGGGCCTTCGCCTCCAGTCCCTGCAGTTCGGTCGTCGCCTGGCCGAGTCGGCCCGCCTGGAAGTCGGCGACCGCCGCCCTGAGCGCGGCGGAGTAGGGACTGTCGCCGGGCTTCGCGTCGGCGTTGGGAATGATGTGGTAGGCGTTGTCGAGACGGCTGTCGTTGGCGGGCGCCGCCGTGTCCGGGGCGTCCGTGGCCGGCGCCGCGTCCCCCTGCGCCCAGGCCGCTGCAGCGGCCAGCGCCAGCGCCGCCGTGACGAGTCCCGTGATTCCGTGTCTTTTCAAATCCTGCCCCCTGCTGCCTGCGTTAAGAATACATGATTATAGCACATCGGCACTGTTGACAAGGCGGGAGTTTTTCTGTATACTATCGCTCGATACGCCCAAGCGCTTTGTGAACACCGACGTTCCTGTGCTGCGGCAGCGGGGGAGTGCCGTCACTCGACACCGCTCCGGCACAGGAGCGTTTTTTGTTGCCCGTCTGCGGCGGCCCGCCGGCCCGTTTTCCCGCGTTTTCCGCGCCCGAAACACATCATAGAGGAGACTCGTATTCGCGATGGCAAAAACACCCCAAGACGTCCTGAGTTTGATCAAGGACAAGGATGTCAAATTCGTGGACGTCAAGTTCATTGACGTCCCCGGCACCTGGCAGCACTTCACGCTCCCGGCCCACCGGTTTGAAGAGGAAGTCTTCACCGTCGGCCTCCCGTTCGACGGCTCCTCCGTGCGGGGCTTCCAGACCATTGACGAGTCGGACATGCTGCTCGTCCCGGATGCGTCCACCGCGCTGATCGACCCGTTCACGGAGGTGACGACGCTCTCGATCATCGCCGACGTGGAGGACCCGATCACGCGCGAGAAGTACCCGCGCGACCCGCGCAACATCGCCAAAAAAGCCGAAGCGTACCTGCAGTCCACGGGCATCGCCGACGTCGCGTATTTCGGCCCGGAGGCCGAGTTCTACGTCTTCAACGACGTCCGCTATTCGCAGTCGGCCAACAAGGGTTACTACGAGATCGACTCGGACGAGGCCGCCTGGAATTCGGGCCGCGACGAGAAGCCCAATCTCGGCTACAAGATGCGCACGAAAGAAGGCTACTTCCCCGTGCCGCCGTCGGACACGCTGGGCGACCTGCGCTCGGAGATGGTGCTGACGCTGCTGGAAGCCGGGATCGAAGTGGACGTGCATCACCACGAGGTCGGCAACGCCGGCCAGTGCGAGATCGGCATCAAGTTCGACTCTCTGGTGAGCATGGCCGACAAACTGATGATGCACAAGTACATCGTCAAGAACACGGCGGCGCAGAACGGCTACACGGCGACCTTCATGCCCAAACCGATCTTCCAGGACAACGGTTCGGGGATGCACACGAGCGTCTCCATGTGGAAGGACGGCAAGAACGCCTTTTACGACGAGAAGGGTTACGGCAGCCTGTCCGAGACGGCGGTGTATTACATCGGCGGCATCCTGAAGCACGCCAAGGCTCTGCTCGCCTTCGGCGCGGCCAGCACCAACTCCTACCGCCGCCTGGTCCCCGGCTACGAGGCGCCGATCAACCTGGTGTATTCGGCCCGCAACCGTTCGGCGGCCGTGCGCATCCCGATTGCCGGTTCGCCCAAGTCCAAGCGCGTCGAGTTCCGCGCCCCGGACCCGACGGCGAACCCGTACCTGCTGTTTTCGGCGATGGCGATGGCGGGGATTGACGGCATCCAGAACAAGATTCAGCCGCCGCCGCCGATTGACAAGGACATCTACGAACTGGCCCTCGAAGAGAAGAAGGACATCGCGCAGACTCCCGGCACGCTGGCCGAGTCTTTGGACGCTCTGGAAGCCGACCACGAGTTTTTGCTCAAGGGCGACGTGTTCACCGAGAGCCTGATCCAGACTTACATTGACTACAAGCGGGTCCGCGAGGTGGAGGGCGTGGCCCTGCGGCCTCATCCGTATGAGTTCTTCCTGTACTACGATGCTTAGGCGCTGCACTTTCGTCTTCGGCCCGCTCCCTGTCAACGGGGGGCGGGCTTTTTTATGGCCCCCTATCCGCCCTCATTGGGCACCTTTCCCCCCTCGGAAGGGGAGAAAGGCCAGTGGCAGGGGTCTTGTGCAGGTACTTGGAAGCCCGCCTCGCCGGAACCCGCCTTCCCGCTGTACCCGCTGTCGAGGCTCTGCGAGCAGGGGCGCCGGGGTCCTCGCTCGGCTTGCCGAGAGGCTTCGCCCACAGTGGGAGGATTGGGCGGGGGTTCGTTTTGGCCGTTTTTGCCGTTGTCGCCGTAGTCGAGGGCGGTCTGGGCGTTGTCGAGGGTGGACTGGTCGAGGTCGCTCGTGTCGGCGCCGGCGAGGATGTCCGCCTGGGTGTCGAACTCGACCGAGTAGGCCAGGGACGGGTCGGCGCGGCAGTCGGACTCCGTCAGGTGCTTGCCCGCCAGCACCGCGCGGCGTGCGTAGCGCTCCTGGGTTTCGGGGACTAACTTGCTGAGCATCGCCAGGGCCTTGTCGAGCTGGCGGCGGACGGAGGCCTGGAGGCGCAGGACGCGCTCCAGCTTGAGCAGGCGGGCGTCCTCGTCGAGCTGGTCGTTCTCCCAGACCTGTGCCTCGAAGCGGGAGAGGCGTCGGAGTTTCCAGGAGGCGTCGGCCCAGAGTTCGAGGTACTGCCTCTCGACGACGGTGCGGGGGTCGAACTGCTGGTAGAGGGTGAGGAGGAGTGTGCGGTAGGCCTGGGGGTCTTCTCCGAGGTGTGGGAGGACGGTCTGGCGGCAGAAGAGTCCGTGGGTGGTGGCGTTGCGGGCGGAGACGGCCTTGCCTGCGGGGGTCTTGGGGCCGGAACCTCCCGGAAGCCCACCTCCTTGTTCCCTCGTCCCTCGGTTACAGGGTCCTCCCACAGTGGGAGGATTCGGAGTGTGGGCGGGGGTGGGAGGATTCGGGTTGGGAGTGTGGGCGGGCGTGGGCGTGCGGAAGGCGGGGGCGGGGGAAGGGCGGCGCTGGTGAAGTTTGGCGGGCATGATGAGTTCTCCTGTGTCTTTTATAGTAGTCTATTGTCTGCTATTATACCGGGGGAAGCAGGGGCTGTCAAGGGGGAGCCTCCTCTCCGGCATGGCCGAAGAAGCCCCCTATCCGCCTTCGGCACCTTTCCCCCTCGGAAGGGGGGAAAGGCCAGTGGCAGGGTCTTGTGCGGCTCGACCGGGG
>CAZZVX010000264.1:0-7207 GCA_964657535.1 Armatimonadota bacterium
GTTCAGTGTGTTATCCGCCATGATCTTTTCCTCCGTGTGCCGGTTTTTGGAACGATTTCTGTCCGGCATGGGCGAGATTTACCCACCCAACCCAGCGGCCAAACACGCCGCCAAAATAAAATCCCGGAAGCGCAAATTCCCGGACGGCCGCCGGGGGAATGCGGCGATTTGGGGTACATGGGAAACCGGACACACCGACAGAAAAGGCAGGAACGATGTCTCAATTCATGTTCGCCACGGGGATCGAGAACAGCAACCCCACCATTCAATTGCCCGACGGCAGCACCAAGCGCGTGGACGAGATGGAGAAGTGCGGCCACTACGCGCGCTGGCGGGAGGACTTCGCGCTATGCCAGAAACTCGGCATCCAATTCCTCCGCTACGGCCCGCCGCTGCACCGGACGCACCTCGCGCCGGGCCGCTACGACTGGGCCTTCGCCGACGAGACCTTCGGCGCGCTGCGCGAGACGGGCATCACGCCCATCGTGGACCTGTGTCACTTCGGCGTGCCGGACTGGATCGGCGGCTTCGACAACCCGGACTGGCCGCCCCTGTTCGCCGAGTACGCCCGCGCGTTCGCCCGGCGCTTCCCCTGGGTGCGTTACTACACGCCCGTCAACGAAATCTTCGTCGCGGCGACGTTTTCCGGGCAGCTCGGCTGGTGGAACGAGCGGGCCGCGAGCGACCGGGGCTTCGTGACGGCGCTCGGCAACCTGTGCCGGGCCAACACCCTGGCGATGCACGCCATCTTAGAGAACTGCCCCGACGCCGTCTTCATCCAGAGCGAGTCGACGGAATACTTCCACGCCGCCGACCCCGGCGTGATGGCCCAGGCAAACACGCTCAACGAGAAGCGGTTCCTGTCGCTCGACCTGACCTACGGGCGGCCCGTCAACGCCGTGATGTACGAGTACCTGCTCGACAACGGCATGACCCGCGCCGAGTACCACTGGTTTTTGGAGAATCAGGTCAAGGCCAACTGCGTGATGGGCAACGACTACTACGTCACCAACGAACACCTGGTCCACGAGGACGGGCGCGTGACGGGTTCGGGCGAGGTGTTCGGCTACTACGTCATCACCCGCCAGTATTACCAGCGCTACCGGCTGCCCGTGATGCACACCGAGACGAATCTGTCCGACGCCGACAACTCCTGGGACTGGCTCTGGAAGCAGTGGATGAATTTATTCCGACTGCGCGGCGACGGCGTCCCCATCGTCGGGTTCACCTGGTACAGCCTGACCGACCAGGTGGACTGGGACACGGCGCTGCGCGAGGACGCGGGCCGCGTCAACCCCGTCGGCCTGTGCGACCTGAACCGCAACATCCGGCGCGTCGGCTTCGAGTACCAGAAACTCATCCGCCGGTGGCGGGACCTGCTGCCCACCGGCAGCACGAGTCTGGATTTGCCGTGAGCCTATGCCATGAAGCGTCCAAATGCCTCCCAGGAATTCATTCCTGGGGCCTCCGGGGGCCTATCGGCAGACGGGGGGATAAAGCAGGCGTTCGGGGCGGCGCCACCAGCCGGGCGTTTCCAGGGCGGGGTGCGCGTGGCGGCCCCGCGCGCCCAGGTCGCGCAGCATCGCCGCCAGCGCCGTCGGCTGCGGCTCGCCGCCGCCGCACAGCGTGAACGCGCCCGGCTCGTAGTGGCCCAAGGGCCGGGTCACCAGGCTGTCCCAGTCGTAGACGCCCAGCAGCGCCCAGGCCGTGATCGCCCGCACGTCCACGCCCTCGCGCCGTATCTCCGTCGCGGCGTCCCAGACCTCCTGGAACCAGCGGATCTGCTCGTCCGCGTCCGCCCCCAGGTGCGTCTCCGTCAGGGCGAGCGGCCCGCCGTAGCGATCCCACGTCTCGCGCAGACGCGCCGCCGGGCCGTCAATGCCCTCGGCGCAGACGCGCACCGCCTCCACGTCCGCGTAAGCCCCCAGCAGATTCGCCCCCACGCACTCCGCCGGGTAGTTGTGGACGCACTCGTCCAGGAAACGCTCACTCGTGACGTAGTAATCCATGCCGAAAACGTCCGGCGGACACGGCTCCTCCTCGAACACGCGCAGTTCGTGCGCGCCGATGCCCAGCCAGCGCAGAAAGCGGCCCATCGGGTGCCGCTCGTCCACGCGCCCGCAGAGCAGGTCGAACGTCAGCCAGCGCCGCTCGTTCTCGAAGTCGGCTTGGTACGCCAGACCCGGCGTGCTGTACGTCTTGCCGATGTCCTCCGTCTGAATCAGTTGCGCGGCCGGGTTGACTTCCCGGACGGCGCGCATCGCCAGCTGCACGCCCCGGCACTGGTTGAGCAGGATGCGCGCCCAGGTCAGGCCGTCGCAGGCATGGGGGTACCAGTGTCCGTACAGGCCCGAAAAGCGCGCCGTCGTCATCGGCTCGTTGACCGGCGTGTAGAGGCTCGCCCAGGGGTAGCGCCGGGCGACTGCCCCGGCGTACTCAGCGAGCTTTTCGGGGAACTTCGGGTCCAGCAGGCTGGTGTCGCGGGGGCCGTTGCCGTGGTGGAGCAGGCCGACAATCGGCGCGATGCCGAGCTGCCGCAGTCGGCCCAGCCGCGCGTCCGGCCACGACCAGTCCGCGTCGGCAATGCCGTGCGGGGCGACCCGCTCCCAAAGCACCGGGTAGCGGATCGCGCGCAGGCCCAGCCCGGCGAACAGGTCCAGATCCCCGATGCGCCGCGCGTGTCCGGTCCGCTCGACCTGGTCGAACGTCGTGTCGCCGACGCGGTTGACGGTACACTCCACGCCGCCCCACAGTTCCAACGGAGTGTTCATGATAGGCCGGGCCACGGGCGCCCGTCACACCGCCTCCGCGGTGACGGCGGCTTTGCCGTTCGCGGCGGGCCGGGCCGCCGGGATCTCGGACGGGACGACGATCCGCTCGGCGCGGGCGCCGCTGAGTTTATCGAACAGCGCCAGGGCCTGCCCGACGACCTGGTCCATGTTGTAATACTTGTACGTCCCAAGCCGCCCGACGAAGTGGACGCCGCGCGTGCTGTCCGCCAGGTCCTTGTAGCGGCTGTACTGGGCCGTGCAGGCGGGGCTGGGGATGGGGTAGTACGGGTCGCCCTCGGCGCGCGGGTACTCGTAGGTGATGTCCGTCTTGGCGTGGGTCTGCCCCGTGATCCACTTCAGTTCGGTCGTGCGCGTGTAGGCGTGGTCGTTCGGGAAGTTGATGGTCGCCGCCACCTGCCCCTCGGAAGCGTCCCGCGTCTCGTGCCGGAACTCCAGACTTCGGTACGGCAGTTTGCCGAACCGATGGTCGAAGTATTCGTCAATCGGCCCCGTGAAGATGACCTCGCGGCACGGGACGAGATTCTTAATCTCGCGCCAGTCGGTGTTGAGCATGATCTTGATGTTCGGGTGGGACAGCATCTTCTCGAACATCCTGGTGTAGCCGTGCAGCGGCATGGACTGGTAGGTGTCCGTGAAGTAGCGGTCGTCGGTGTTGGTGCGCGTCGGGATGCGCGCGGCCACCTGGGCGTCCAACTCAGACGGGTCCATGCCCCACATCTTGCGGGTGTAGCCCCGGAAGAACTTCTCGTACAGTTCGCGCCCGACCTTGCTCACCACGGCGTCTTCCGACGTGCGGGCGTGGCCGACGGCCTCGGCACGGGCCTCGAAGAACTCCGCGCACTCCGCCTCGGTCGTCAGGTTCAGCCCGTAGAGTTTGTTGACTGTCGTCCGGTTGATCGGGATCGGCACGAGCTGCCCGTCCACCGACGCCAGCACGCGATGCTCATACGCGCGCCACGCCGTGAACTGCGACAGGTACTCGAAAATCCGCTCCGAGTTGCAATGAAATATGTGCGGGCCATATTCATGGACGAGAAGGCCTTCGTTGTCGTAGCGGTCGTAGGCGTTGCCGCCGACGTGCATACGCTTGTCAATCAGCAGCACCCTCTTGCCCGCCTGTGACGCGAGTCTTTCCGCCAGCACGCTCCCGGCGAACCCGGCCCCAACAATCAGATAGTCGAACATTGTTAACTTCCTTTTCCTCCGTTCACAGCCTGCGAAGCCTCCTCGCCCCGCACCACCTCGCCAATCAGTGTGTGCATCTTGTCCCAGATCTTGTCCCAGGACATCTCAGCCAGCACAGGATCCACGCGCGCCAGGCGCTCCTGGGCGTCCTCGGCCAGCGCCGCCTCGCAGGCCGCGACGAAATCCTCCGGCGCGTCCGCGATTCGCACCAGGCCTTCATTGCCGTACTGCCGCACGACGTCCAGGATGGACGTGGACACGACGGGCTTGCCGGCGGCCAAATACTCCGGCGTCTTGGTCGGGCTGATGAAGCGCGTCGAGTCGTTGCGCGCGAACGGCATCGTCGCCACGTCCCACCCGGCCAGGTACGCGGGCAGGTCCGCGTAGTCCTTGCCGCCTAGATAATGGATGTTCGGGCGCTGCGGCATGACGCTCTCGTGAATCTTGCCCGACACCGGGCCGAGCATGACCCACTGCCAGTCGGGCCGCAGGTCGGCGACGGCGGCGAGCAGGGGCCAGTCGAACCGCTCGTCCAGCACGCCGAAGAAGCCCAGGCGCGGGTGCGGGATGTCTTTTTGGTCGGCGGGTTCGGCCAGGCCCTGCCGCGCCCGCCCGAAGTGGGCGATGTCCACGCTGCTGGCGAGGAAGTAAACGCGTGGGTGCCGGTCCTTCTTGCCCTCGTACAGCGAGCGGCCCCCGGCGAATACCAAATCCGCCCGCGCCAGCAGTCTCTCCTCGCGCCCGCGCAGTTCGGGCGGCGCGTCGGCGAACGCCGCCAGTTCGTCCATCACGTCGAAGACGACGGCCTTCGGCGTCAGGTCGGCGGTCCAGGAGATCATCATCGGCGTGTAGTACCACAGGACGTAGTTCGTCACAGCGTTCTGCGCCATGAAGTCGTCCAGCAGCCGCCGGTACATCTGCCCGTGCTGCTCTTCGGTCGGCCCCCAGGGCAGGTGGGCGACCAGGACCTGAACGCCGTCGGGCTTGGATGACACCTCCAGCCGGGGCGTTTCGGAATCGAACACCGGCTCCTCCACGAAGAAGACGCGGTGCTGTTTCGTGAACCGGCTGATCAGGTGCTGCGGCCTCTGATAAACGAAATCCCAGCGCAGGTGCGAAAGACAAATCAAGTCATATTCGTCAGACATGGCTCCTCCAACAAAGGGTCGCGACAAGGCGACCGGACGCGCCTTGGAACCTCAGGTGAGGTCTAACGGAAATGACGGATGGGGGCCGGAATTTGCCTCGCATCTGTGGTTCGTCTATTCCCCGTGGCAAAATGTGCCTAAACCGGTCAATAACGACAGTGTGTATGACAAGACGAAGAAAGCGTAAGTGAGGCACGAGAGTCCGAAATGCCGAAAAATTCCTCGTTCTGTTCGCCGGACTTCGGGAACAAATCGGGGCGAGAATTACGTTATACGCAATGGAAAAAGCGGGCCGCGCCCGCTCCAAGCAAAACCACTGCATCTATGAAGGAGGTTAAAGGAAATGACACTTCCCACTCTTCGTCGTGGCGGCAGCCCCGTTTCTGTCCGCCGCGCCGACGCGCAGACCCCGGCAAACGGCTTTGGCCGCGTTGACCCGTGGAACGACCTGGCGGCGATGGACCGCCTCTTCGACAACTTCTTCCGCGCACCGTTCTCGCTCCTGGACCGCGCGGGCGTGACGCCGAGCATCGCCCCGTCCGAGCCGCAGGTCGAGCTGTACGAGACCGCCGACGAGCTTCTCGCCTTCCTGTACGCGCCGGGCCTGGCCGCCGACAGTTTTGACATCTCCGCCGACGCCCAGGCGATCACCGTCCGGGCCGAGCGCAAGCCGCTGCTCGAAGTCACCGAAGGCATGACGTCCCACACGCCCTGGGGCGGCCTGGCGACGGGCGGCAGCACCTTCAGCGCCTCGTACAGCCTACCGACGGAGATCAACCCGGACGCGGTCGCGGCGACGTACAGAGACGGCGTCCTGCGCCTGCGCCTGCCCAAGAGCGAGGCCGCCAAGCCCCGCCAGGTCAAAGTCCAGGTGGACCGGCAGTAGATCACGGCGACAACTGAATATCGGCTCTGGGGCGGGCAGTGGGCGCACTGCCCGCCCGTTTTTGTGCTACAATAGCGCCAATGGCATCTTCACCCCTGCGATTCGCGCTCGTGGGATGCGGCACCATCGCACCCACCCACGCCGAGGCCCTGGCCGCGCTGCCGCCCGGCGCGGCGGAACTCGTCTCCTGCGCCGACATCGTCCCCGAACGGGCGCGGGCGTTCGCCGACCGCTTCGGCCTGTGCGCCCGGCCCTACGCCGACGTCCTCGCCGACCCGGCCATTGACGCCGTTTCCGTCTGCGCGCCCAGCGGCCTCCACGCCGACCTCGGCGAACAGGCGCTGCGCGCGGGCAAGCACGTCATCGTCGAGAAGCCGATGGAGATCACGCTGGACGCCTGCGACCGGCTGATCGCGGCCCGGCGCGACGCGGGCCGGACGCTCGCCGTCGTCTCCCAGCACCGGTTCGACCCGGCCAGCGCCGCCGTCCGGCAGGCGCTCGAGGCGGGCGAACTGGGGCCGCTCATTCTCGCCGACGCGCGTATCCCGTGGTACCGGACGCAGGACTATTACGATTCGGGCGACTGGCGCGGGACGTGGGCGATGGACGGCGGCGGCTGCCTGATGAACCAAGGCATCCACACCGTGGACCTGCTGCGCTGGCTCTGCGGCCCCGTCGAGACCGTGTACGCCCAGGCGCGAACGGCGGCCCACGAACGCATCGAGGTGGAAGACGTCGTCTCCGCGACGCTGACCTTCGCGAATGGCGCGGTCGGGACGCTGGTGGCCTCCACGGCGGCGTACCCCGGCTTCCCCGCCCGCCTGGCCGTGCACGGCACGCGCGGCAGCGCCATTATTGAAGGCGACCGGCTGCACACGCTGGCCGTCCAGGGCCGCGAACTGATCGCCGGCCAGGAGGCGGCGCAGCACGCCCTGCAGGTCGCGCAGGGCGGCACGCGCGCCGCGTCCGCGCAAAGCGGCGGTCTGGACGCGATAGCCGACCCGTCCGCCGTCTGGGGCGACGCCCACCGCGCCCAACTGGCCGACTTCGTCCGCTGCTGCCGGACGGGGGAGACGCCCGTCGTGGACGGCGCCGAAGGCCGCCGCGCCGTCCATCTGGTGCGGGCCGTCTACGAGTCGGCCCGCAGCGGTCAGGTCGTGCGCCTGTGAGCATCCTGATCGGCATTGACCCCGGCA
>CAZZVX010000265.1:0-1792 GCA_964657535.1 Armatimonadota bacterium
TTGAGACCCGATTGAGACCCGATTAGACATGGGCGCGACATGGTCAAGTCCTAGTTCCGCCCTGGTTCCGCCCTAGTCAAACGCCCCCAAACCACCGGCAGGAAATCCGCCCGCCGCTGGTTGCGCCGCCGCCCACGCCTGAGGTATTATGGCTTTGACATATTGCCTGATGGTGGAGGATTTAACTATGACCGTCTCCGAACTGATCCCAGCCCTGAGTCAACTAGACCGGGCCGATAAAATGCGCGTGATGCAGCACCCCTCCACAGAATTGCTGGACGAAGACAACGCCTTCTTCATCGCTGGGGCCGAGTACCCCATCTGGTCGCCGCACACCGCCTACGAAGCCGCCGACGCCCTTCTTTCAGCCCTCGCCGCCGACACAACAGCCGCGCACTAGCCGCTATTCTCAATTCCCCTGTACCCGCCCCCACAGCGGGTCTAAGGCGGCTGCAAGGCGGGTCTAAGGCGGTTGAACAGCGGTTGAAAGGCGTTGGAGCATAGTCAACGCATAGTCAAACCTAGTCAAACGCCCCCAAATCACCGGCAGGAAATCCGCCCGCCGCCACCGAACTACCCTCTTGACAGCGTAACAAATGCTCAAGCCTTACCTGCGCGGTATAATACGAATTAGGTTACGGGGCATAAGGCTGTTTGTCGCATGGGCGAGGAAAAACAAGAAGAGGTACAACCAGAGCCGGTTTGGTGCGCTGTCGCAAACATTGTGATGGAGCGCGAGTACGGGCCGCACGGCTCCTTGAAGCGCAGTGGCACGAAACACTTCCCGCCGGGAGCGAAGGTCTACGCACTTTCCTTCTTCTGGGGTGATGCCGGTGAGCGCGTCACTGTGCTGGGGAGGCATCGCGGCTCACATCGCTACGTTACGATGGTTGTCAGCACTGATTGCTTGGCGAACTGGCGCACGGAACAGGTTTACAGTCCGCGTGTGGCCGACGTAATTCGAGCGCAGGGAGAATATGACCGTCAGGATGCGGGCAGTGAGGCAGCCCGCCTTCACGCGGAGCATATTGTCGCCGTGTGGAAGAACGCTGGGGCGAAGACCCAGCCTTTCACTGCGAGGCTGCCAAGCACGGAGGCTAAACCGCCCCACTCCTAACGAGCGATGCCAGGCTCTCAACCCGCGAAGGCGGGTTTCGTAACCCTAGACCCGGATTACAATCCGGGGTATCCTAATCTTATGCCACACCAGACATTCGCGCGCATCGTCTCCAACCAGGAGATTATCAAAGACCACTACGTCGTGACCTGCGTCGCCCCCGGCATCGCCGCCGAAGCCCGCCCCGGCCACTTCGTCAACGCCCGCCTCGCCGACGAAGGCCACGACCCGCTCCTGCGACGCCCCTTCAGCATCTACACCGTCAACCGTGACCAGGGCGAAATCAGCCTGCTCTACTCCGTCGTCGGCCCCATCACCCGCAACATGGCCCGCAAACGCCCCGGCGAGTTCTTAGACCTCGTCGGCGCCCTCGGCGGACACCTGTTCACGCCCGACCCCCGGCCCGACGCGACCCACATCCTGGTCGGCGGCGGCTACGGCGTCCCCCCGCTCGTCTTTCTGTCCCGCGAACTGCAAGACGCCGACCCCGAAACCAAAATCGCCTTCGTCATCGGCGCGCGCCACAAAGACCTGCTGCTCTGCGAGGCCGAACTGCGCGCCGCCGGCGTCCCCACCCACACCGCCACCGAGGACGGCTCATCGGGAACCATAGGCCGCGTCACCGACATTCTCCCGACACTCTTACGAAACTGCCAAAACGAACCCGTCACCGTC
>CAZZVX010000265.1:1802-7166 GCA_964657535.1 Armatimonadota bacterium
GACGCCTCTGCTGGAAGAGAAGCAGGGTGAACCCGTCACCGTCTACTGCTGCGGCCCGACCCCCATGATGAAGGCCGTCGGCGCGCTCTGCCAAAGTCGCAACGTCCCGTGTCAAGTCTCCGTGGAAGTGGGAATGCCCTGCGGCGTGGGGGTCTGCATGGGCTGCGTGATCGACCTCGCCGACGGACGCCGCGTGCGTTGCTGCACCGACGGCCCCGTCTTCAACGTCGCGGAGGTCGCCTGGTGAACACCCAAGTCCGCATCGGCAAACTCCTCCTCCGCTGCCCCGTTGTCACCGGCTCCGGCACCTTCGGCTTCGGCAGCGAAATGGCAGACATCGTAGACCTGAGCGCCCTCGGTGCCGTCGTCGTCAAAAGCACCTCCCGCGAACCACGTTTAGGCAACCCGACCCCCCGCATCGTGGAAACCCCGTCCGGCATCCTCAACGCCATCGGCCTGCAGAACGGCGGCGTGGATAACTTTATCGCCGAAAAGCTGCCCTTTCTTCGACAGTTCGACGTACCCATCATCGTCAACCTGGTGGGCTACGAAGTCGCCGACTACGTCTACCTCGCCGAACGCCTCACCGACGCGGGCGGCGTCCACGGCCTGGAAATCAACATCTCCTGCCCTAACGTCAAGCACGGCTGCGACTTCGCCGTGGACCCCGGCCTGACCCACGAACTCATCGCCGCCGTCCGCGCCGTCACCGACTTGACGCTCATCACCAAACTCTCGCCCAACGTCACCGACATCGTCCCCGTCGCCCGCGCCGCCGCCGACGCCGGTTCCGACGCCCTGTCCCTCATCAACACCCTGCTCGGCACCTCCATTGACATCAAGCGGCGCAAGTTCCGCCTCGCCAACATCACCGGCGGCCTCAGCGGCCCCGCCGTCAAGCCTGTCGCCCTGCGCCTCGTCTGGCAGGTCCATCGCGCCCTGCCCGACATCCCCCTCATCGGCATGGGCGGCATCGTCACCGCCACCGACGCCATCGAGTTCCTCCTGGCAGGCGCAACCGCCGTCGCCGTCGGCACCGCCACCTTCGTCAACCCAACGGCAGTGATAGATGTCATCCACGGCCTGGAAAGTTACATGGCCGAAAGCGACATCCCCGACATCAACGACCTCATCGGCGCGGTCCAATCCTGATGCCCGTTCCCGACAAGACACTCAAAAACAACGCCCTGCGCGCCCTGGACGCTCACAAGGTTCCGTACCACGTCACCACCTACTCCGACGCCCTCCACACCGCCCCCGAAATTGCCGACGTGCTGGGCGCTCCATTGGAACAGGTCTTCAAGACCCTCGTCGTCCTGCCCGACACGCCCAGTCCGCGCCCCCTTCTTGTCGCCCTCCCCGGCGCCAAAGAGTTAGACCTCAAAGCCTTCGCCGCTGCCATCGCCGAAAAGAAACTCCGCATGGCGACCCAGGCCGAAGCCGAACGACTGACCGGCCTCCAAGTCGGCGGCATCTCCGCCCTCGCCCTGCTCCCCAAGCACTGGCGCGTCTACCTCGATGGTACGGCCCTGGCCTACGACCAAATCTACATCAGCGGCGGCCAGCGCGGCCTCAACATCCGCCTCGCCCCCGCTGACTTCATCGCCATCACGAACGCCACCCCCGTCACCCTGCCGTGAACCACCAACAGCGCATCACTGACGCCATTCAACTCATCGCCGCCGTCCCCGGCTACGCCACCGTCGCCGCCGACCTGTCCCGCACCCGTATTCGCTACGTTCCCCATCTGACGGACCGCGCCCAAACCACTCTGCGCCGTGCCATCATCATCGGCCCCGAACCCTTTGCCGACCCCGGCGACGCGGGCCTCGTCTCCCTCGCCGCCACTTTGGTACACGAACATTATCACACCCGCCAGAACCCGTTTCTCAAAACGTTCTCGTTCTGGCTCGGCATATTCACTCGCACCCACCCCTTGCGCCGCTACGAAGCCCCCGCCTACGCGCGCCAACTCGCCTTCCTGGACGCCCTCGCCGCGTCCCACCCGCCGTTTGCCGCCCTTGCCCGCCACGAACGCGCCGCCGTCCTCGCCTCCTTCACGGCCCATTATAGAGGAAAGCCAGCCTGAGACGGCGAACAACTCACCGACAGGAGACCACGCCATGAGCGACACACAAGTTCTCATCGTCGGGGCCGGGCCGACCGGCCTCGCGCTCGCCCTGTTCCTCGCCAAGTCCGGCGTCACGCCCCGCATCATTGACAAAAACTCCGGCCCCGGCCTCGCCTCCCGCGCGATGGCCGTTCAAGCCCGCACGTTGGAGTTCTACCGTCAGCTCGGCTTCGCCGACGAGGTTGTCAGTAAGGGGATTCAGATCGAGGCACTGCACCTGCGGGCGCACGATAAAGTTGTTTCAGAGATCAACATCGCCGACTTCGGCGAAGGCCTCAGTCCCTATCCTTTCATCCTCAGTTTCCCCCAGGACGACCACGAACGATTGCTCGTAAAACACCTGCAAGCCGCCGGGATTGAAGTCGAATGGAACACCGAACTGCGGGAACTGCGCGAGGAGGGCGACGTTGTCCACGCCACCCTGCGTAAAGGGGACGGCACTGAGGAGGAATGCACGGCGTCCTACCTGTGCGGCTGTGACGGTGCGCGCAGCACCGTGCGCGGCGACCTCAATCTTGGCTTCGCCGGCGGCACCTACGACAAGACCTATTTCGTCGCCGACGTGGAAGCGACGGGCGAAGCCGCGTCCGGTCACACCTTCAGCCTCTGCATCGGCGAGTTTGACGTTCTGATCGTGATGCCTGTCCGCAGCAGCGGCATGAACCGCCTCATCGGCGTCCTTCCGCCCGCGTTAAATGGCAAGACGGACGTGACTTTTGAGGACATCCGCCCGCTCACGGAGAAGGCCGCCGATATTCAAGTCCAGAAAGTCAACTGGTTCTCGACCTACCGCGCCCACCATCGCGTTGCCGAACACTTTCGTGCGGGCCGCGTCTTCGTCTCCGGGGACGCCGGACACATCCACAGCCCCGTCGGCGGCCAGGGCATGAACACCGGCATCGGCGACGCCGTTAACCTGTCCTGGAAACTCGCCGCCGTCATCACGGGCCGCGCCGACCCTGCCCTGCTGGACACCTACGAGCCGGAGCGGATCGCCTTCGCACACTCGCTCGTGGCGACCACGGACAAGATGTTCCAACTGATGACCGGCTCCGGCGCGGGCCGCCAGTTCTTCCGCGAAACCCTCATGCCGCACCTGGCCCCGTTCGCCCTGGGCTTCCCCGGCGCGCGCACCGCCGCCTTCCGCCTGGTCTCCCAGACCCGCATCAATTACCGCGCCAGCGCCCTCAGCGACGGCGCGGCGGGCCAACTCCACGGCGGCGACCGTCTGCCCTGGGTATCACTCAGCGATGGTACCGATAATTTCGCCCCGCTCCAATCCTTTGACTGGCAGCTGCACGTCTATGGCAAGGCCACACAAGATTTGCGAGACACTGCCCACGCCGCCAACCTGCCCCTGCACTCATTCAGTTGGGCCGACCCGATGGAACACTCCGGCCTCAAGCGCGACGCCCTCTACCTTGTCCGGCCCGATGGCTACGTCGCCCTCGCCGACGATGCGCAGGACGTGGACAAACTCCACGCCTACCTTGCCAAGTTCCGACTCACGCCGCGTGATTCTTGAAGCGCCTCGCCAACTCTCGTGTTGCCTCGGCCATGTCTTCCGCACCGACGACAGCGGATACGACGGCGGCAGCGTCCGCCCCCGCCCGCGCGACCTCGGCGATATTGGCGGCATTAATTCCCCCAATGGCGACGATAGGAGTATGGGGAAACGCGGCCTTGATTTCCGTAATTCTTTCAACGCCAATAGCCGCGCCCGCGTCCGCCTTTGTCTGCGTGCCGAAAATGGCTCCCACTCCGAAGTAGGATGCCCAGGGCGCGGCTTCTGCGGCTTCTGCAACCGAGTTCACGGAAACGCCAATAATACGGTAAGGCCCCAAGATGCGCCGCGCGGCCTGGGGCGGCAGATCGTCCGGGCCGAGGTGGACGCCGTCGGCGTTGACCGACAGCGCGATGTCAACCCGGTCGTTGATGATAAATGTCGCCTTGCCTGCGGCTGACAGCTGACTCAGCCATGCGGCCTTCTTTTCCAGCGCCGGCAGCGGCAGGCTCTTGTCACGGAACTGGATGACGGTTGCTCCGCCCGCTATCGCCGCCTTCACCACATCCTCATGCGTCCTGCCTGGTCGCATCTGCGAATCCGTTACAACATAGATGCCGCGTATTTTCGCAAGAGCGTATTCGTAGTCATCTTTGAGCAAACCTTCGCGCCCCCGCAAGGCGTCGGGATAGCCCCGTCCTTGTCCAACTACAACTGGGACACGCAGTGACATCGTGAGATGAATTTTAGCTTCAAATATCGCACTTTCCAGTGTCTGCCCTCGCGCGAGATGCGCGGCGATGGCGGCAGACAGAAAGCAGCCCGTGCCATGCGTGTGCGGCGTTTCCACGCGCTCCTCGGCAGAAAACTCTTGCGTCGTGCCGTCAGCCAACGTCAGCACGTCAATCGGCTTGCCCGGCAGATGACCGCCTTTCAGCAGCATTGCTTTTGCATTCGCCCTGGACAGTAGAGGAAATTCGTCCTGGTTTGGCGTGACCAAATCACAAAGAGGAAGCAGTTCCGTCACCAGTGCCTGACGCCCCGCGTCGTCCAGCAGGGGGACGGCGCCGGTGGAGGCGATCACGGGGTCAAGTACGACGTTGGGCGGCAGATAGCGGCGCAATGCATCAACCACGGCACGGACTTGATCGGCCCCGCCGAGCATCCCGATCTTGACGGCGTCAAAGCGCGTGTCGCCGAAGACGGCCTCCAACTGCGCCGCCAGCACGTCCGCCGATACGAGATGAACCGCTTGGACGCCCTGGCTGTTCTGCACGGTCAGCGCCGTGACGACGGACAGTCCCACGACGCCGAGTGCGCCGAACGTCCGCAGGTCGGCTTGAATGCCCGCGCCGCCGCTGGGGTCTGAACCGGCAATAGTCAACACCACGGGGAGCGTCATGGGGCCACCCCAAAACGTTCGGGGGCGAACGCGGCGGGGAGAACAGTCTTGTCTGCAATGGCTTGCGCCACGAAATCGCCAGTCAACGGCGTCAGCAGAACGCCGTTGCGCCCGTGTCCCGTCGCCAGCAGGAGGTTTTCCCAACCGGGCGCGCGGCCAATCAGGGGCAGGCCGTCGGCGCTCACCGGGCGCAGCCCGGCCCAGGCGCTGTCCAGGGGCGCGTCGGCTAATCCCGGCACAAGGCGCCGTGCCACACAGAGCAGTCCGGCGATGCCGTCGGCGGTGGTCTCGACCGTGAACCCGACTTTTTCCTCGGTCGCGCCGACG
>CAZZVX010000266.1:0-7164 GCA_964657535.1 Armatimonadota bacterium
TGCCGTTGAGCAGAAATCGGACGCTGCCTTTGGCGTCTTTGCCGACGGCGAGCGAGCGCATCCCGAAATAGGATTGCACGGTGTCCGTGATCGATGTGATTGAACCGTCCGCGCCTTTGAGCGTGACAACAAGATCGTAGAGGTGGGGGTCGTCCGGCGTCCACAGATGGGGGTTTGAAAGCGGCACGTCCAGCGTGGTCGTGACCAGGGCGCTGGTGGCCTTGTACCAGTGAACGAGTTGGTCCTGCACGTCGGGCGTCAGTTCCGCGCCGATGGGGCCGGAGACCACTCCGACTTTCGTCCGGCCTTCCAGGGCCGCCACCGTCAGCGACATCGGGTGCGGCGCGATGCGGGCGCTGACGGTGACGTGCAGCACGTTGTTGGCGAGGTCGGGGAGCAGGTGCAGCGACTCGATGGCCGAGTCCGTGACCGGCTCGATCCAGACCGTCTGCCAGATGCCGGACACGGCGGTGTAGGCCGCGCCGCCGGGGTGCAATGTCTGTTTGCCTTTGAGCTGCCAGCCCGTCTCGGTCGGGTCCAGCACGGACACGACAATCTCGTTCGCGCCCGGCTTCAATCGTTTGGTGATGTCGAACGTGAAACCGTCGTAGCCGCCTTTGTGTCCGCCGACCGACTGGCCGTTGACGGACACCCGACTGTCCCAGTCCACGGCCCCGAAGTGCAGCAGGACGTGTTTTCCCGCCCAGGCGTCGGGGACGGTGAACGTCCGGCGGTACCACAGGCGCTGCGTCGGCAGGAACGGCTTCATCACGCCCGACAGCGCCGACTCGATGGGGTACGGCACCAGTATCCGGCCGTCATACGCCTTCGGCGCGTCCTCGGCGCTTTTGTCGGTCACGGCGTAGTCCCACAGTCCGTTGAGGCTCTGCCAGTCGGGGCGGGTCATCTGCGGGCGCGGGTACTCCGGCAGGACGTTCGTCGGCGAGACCAGTTTTGCCCAGCGCGTCATCAGCGGCCCGTTCGCCGGACGCCAGGGCGCCTGCGCCTGAACACGCGCACAGACAGCAAGAAGCGCGCCGAAAGCGAACGCAGTCGGCAGAAGGGGATAAGATTTCATCTGTTCTCCGGGATCGTGGCGGCCCCTCGGCGATAAAGAGACAAAACGGCCGCATTGTCGAGTGCGCCGTCGTAGATTTCCAGGTCGGAAATGGCTCCGATGAAGTGATGCGGGCCGGCGCTTCCCAGGCGGAGAACGCTCGGCGCGGTCAGCGAGGCGTTTCCGGCAGTCGTCGCTCCTTCCTGCTTGCCATCTATGTAAACGGTCAGCGTGCCGGTCTCTCGCTGTCGGGTGGCGACGCAGTGGTGCCATTTCCCGTCATTGATCGGCGTCTTTGACGTGACGGAAGTGTCCGGCGCACCGGTTCCGAAAACGAATCGCCCGTTGGACAGGGACGCGCCGAAGTCATTGGTGTCGCCGGGGATTTCGCCGTTCACCAGCCACGCTCCGTCATACCAGGGGCGTTCCGGCCCGTTCTGGGTGGTCTTGACCCACACGGAAACGGTGAAATCATCTTTGACGGGCCTGTTGACTTCGCCGTAGCTCTGGTCATCCCCGAATCGGATTGACCCGCCGTTGACGCCCTGAGCGGACCACGCTGGGTTGTTGATCAGGGTGACGCCGCTGCCGAGGCCGGAGAGGTCCGCCGACTTTGCGCCTGCGCCTTCTCGGAACGTCCACTGGCCGACCAGCGCGGCGGGCGGCGTCGCAAGGAGCGCCAGTTCGGCCTCGCTTAACGGCTGATCGTAGACGTACACGTCATCCAGCGCCCCGCTGAATGACGCCCCCCCCAGTATTAAACCGCTGTCCGTCAAGGCTGCGTGGAGAGGCGTCTCCGTGGTGATTTGGGGAACGCCGTCAATCACGAGCTGCGCGACGCCTGACGAAGTCCGGGTCACGGCGCAGTGATGCCATTCGCCGTCATTGATTGCGTCCGTCGCCAGAACCGTGCGGTCGCCCACGCCGAGCGCGAGGGTGTCCCCCGACAGCGTCACGCCCCACCCGCCGCCTGCCGAAGACACGAGCGGCTCTCCGGCTTCCCCTGATCCGGTTGGGCCGGCGCCACGGGTCATCACCCAGAACGAGAGGGTGAAGGCATTTCCCACGCCGCGCGGGATGACGACGCTGCCGCCGCGCAGCGTGAGCGCGCCGCCGATCCTGCCTTTCGGCAGCCAGGCGGCGGAACCCTGCAGCGTCCCGTCGTTGTGCGCGGGGGAGGCATCGAGGGCCGTCCGTCCGGTCGTTTCGTCCAACTTCCAGTGGCCCGTCAGGCCGGCGCGGATGTCGGGTCTGGCCGACGGCACGGGCGTGGACGCGCCGTAGATTTTGAATTCGCGGACGGCGACCGGCATATTCCCGTTGCTGCCCAACTCCGTCAGGCGGACATAGCGGGCCGAGGCGTCGGCGTAATCGTCATAGTGAGGATCACAGGGCGCACCGTTGGCGGACTTGTCGGCGAACAGGGTCCAGTGCTGATTGTCGGGGGACGTCTCGATGCGATAGGCGTAGACGAGGCCCTCCGTCCCGAACCAGGTTTTGCAGGCACGGATCGTCTGCACCGTCCCCAGGTCAACGGTCAGCCATTGCGGGGGATCGCCCTGTGAGCGCCAATTACTGCCCCAATAATCGTCCACCGCATTCTTGGGCGGGTGGCGCGCGTCCGCGCTCGACGCCACGACGGCTTTCCCGCGCGCCAGATCGGTATCCACGACCGGCGCGTGTCCGTAGACGCGGAACTCTTTGACGGCCGTCGGCTGTCCCGGCTGCGCGCCGACGACGGTCAGGCGCAGATAGCGCCCGGTGACATGGTCGGCGCGGATTCCGTTGTCAAAGATGTCCGTGTAACAGGGGTCGCCGACGACTCGCCCCTTGCTGCGGTCATAGAACACCTGCCAGTGCGCCTTGTCCGGGGAATACTCGATCCGGTACCGGTGCCACGCCAGGGGCGCGTCGAAAGCGACGTCCGTTCGCGTGATGTCATCGTCTTTGCCCAGGTCAATCTGCAGCGGCTTGTCGCCGTCTCCCGATTTCGCGGCGAGAGGAACAAGCGCCTTGTGCGTGAAGAGCCGCAGTCCCGCATCAACGTACCGCTGATCGCCGCAGGCGCTATGGACGGCGATGACGTTGTCCCCGCCGAAAACCAGCGCCTTTTCCGCCTCCGGCGACAACGGGTTGGACTCGCGATAGTAGCGCTCATTCTCGGTGGACGTGTACGCTAAAACGCCGTTGATAAAGACTTCCGTCGGCCCGGTATGGAAGATGTCCAGGGAGATCTTCGGACTGTCTTCGGTGAGTTTGGGAAGCGTGAAATGCCGCCGGAGCCAGATGTCGGGGGTCGGCCAGAGAGTCCGCACGGGGACGGACGCCGTCGCCACGACGTTTCTGCCGAATCCGCCCTGGCCGGACGCCCAACCCCGGTCGTTGAAGTCCGGCTGCGCCCACGTCTTATCCGGGGCGCTCAGCGTGTAGTTCCAGCCCACGCCCTGAACGCGGCTGTCGGGCGAAAGGATCGCGAACGTATTGTAAAAGGGCTGAATGTGGGCGTACTCGTCCAGCGTGACGCGCAGGATGGCGGGCTTTTCATTGAACGGGTTCATGTCGTTCCAGCCGAAGAACGTCGCCCACAAGGTGTCTCTCTTGCCCCGAAAAATGACATCATGCCCGCCATTACGAATGGCGATGTAGTGAGGCCCGTAGGGGCCGTAGACGCTCTCGGAACTGGCGATCCAGGTGTCGTAGGTGGAAAGGCCGTGATAGTTCTTGGGGTTGCCGCCGTCCCCGGCCGCCTGCATATAGTAGCGGCCGCGAATGAGGCGCAGGGCGGCCCCCTCAAAGGCCACCTGCTCCGTGTCGGACGGCGTCGCCGTCTGCGGCTTTTCCGCCAGCGCGCTCATGGCGTCGTTCATCCGGGCGAATTTCCCGTTGTTCCAGACGTAGTAGACCGTGCCGTCGCTGTCCTGAAAGAGTCCGGGATCAATCTCCGTCGTCAGCGGCCCCGTCCCCACATCCACATACGGCCCGGTCGGCTTGCCGCTCGTACTTTTGAGCAGGCCGTTGACCGACCCCCAGCCGTTATAAGCCAGCGCGTAGGCGATCCACCACGTCCCGTTGATGTGATAGATGTCCGGCCCCCATATGGTCGGCTTCGGGTGCGCCCGATCCGGGACGAACGAGGGCAGCAGGTCGCCGGGGTTGTAGGTCAACTGCCAGGTCCCGTTGGCTTTCAGAGTGTAAACGTAGCCGAGGTTGTCCCAGTGCTTGAGATCGGGGGAACGGAACAGGCGGATGCCGTTGTAGGGATGCCAGAAGTCCGTATCCCCGTCCGGCGGCTGCGTCCCCGTCAGATAATAAAAGCCGTCCGGCCCCAGCACCGCGTGCGGGTCGCGCATGGGGATATCCATGATCGGGGCGACAGGCGGCAGAAAGCCCTGCGGCGCGGCGCGCTGCTCCCCGAAGACGTTTGAGGAGGCTTCCGGGACCGGGGCTGACGGCTCGCCGGCCCCAAGCGCGACGGAGGCGCAGGAGAGGAGCGCGGCGATGAAGACCGGAATGCGGCGACTCTGAGATTTCATCGTGCCTTCCAACTTGACGTTTCCTTGCATTGGTTTTTAGACCGTCCCGGAGATGGCGGCTCTGGCGCGTCTGAGCGCATCCCGCTTGCGTTTGGCCTGTTCGCTGCTGGAGCAGACGCCCGATACGATTGAACGGATTGCGGCCGAGTACCCAGGACTGAAGTCCTGAGCTGCGGAGAAGCGGACTGCCCGCCTTCGCGGGCGCGGAAGGATTGTCACAGAGGCTTTCTTCGTCCGCGAAGGCGGACAGTCTTCTCGGCGTTAGCCCAGGATTTCAATCCTGGGTATCTTCACTCCGGGGTGACTGCTAGGGCAGCGGCAATAATGGGGCCATGATGTGGAAGACGCTGGCGAGAATGGCCCAGAAAGCCGCGCTGCCGAACTCGCCGACGATCAGGCCCAGAAAGAACGGGCGGGCGTCCCGGTAAAACTTCTGGCTGCCGTAGCGCAGGAACAGAGACTTGATGACCCAGACGAACAGGAACGGGAACCACAGCACCCAAAGCGTCCAGGTCGGGGCGAGCGCGTAGGCGATGGGCTGGAGCGGGAACCCGGCGAACTCCGCGCGCATCTTGGTCAGCAGGGCGACCACGCCGATGCCGACCGCGAACCAGGCGGTCGCGGACGGGAACGGCGGGTTGGCGTTGTGGATGTCCGTCGTCGCGCCGTCGAAGGCCCACCCGGCGTTCGCGACGCCGTAGTTGTAGAGCGAACCGGCCCCGTGCGTGTAGGCGAGCTGCAGGTGCGTCGCCACGCCCACGACGAACGCGACGGGCAGCCCCAGGGCGAGGGGCGCGAGCAGCGCGCGGCGCCGCACCCGGACGCCGCCCGCCATCTGCTGGGCGTCCATGAAGAGCGCCAGGAACAGGCCGCGCATGTCCCGGAAGAAGACTGCGTTGAGCAGGGACACGCCGACGATGTTGCCCGCCCCCCAGGCCGCCTTCGGCACGAACAGCGCGACCACGTCGCCGGGCCGGAACGACGTCTCGGTCATCAGCAGCCCGGCCTGCGACACGCTGCGCGTCAGCACCAGCGCCGTGACGAACAGATAGATCAGCCACAGCGGCACGGCCAGCCACAGGCTGATTCCGGCCCAGGCGCTCCAGGCAAGGATTCCTAAGAACGCCAGGATGATCCCCCAGACCGCCGCGCGGCGGGGGACCAGTTCGTTCGCGTCGCCCGCGCTCGCCCCGAACCGGAACCCCTCCCGGATCACCTTGCCGTAGACGTGCCGCCCGCCGTAGAAGAACGTGAACGCCAGCGCCACATACGCCCCCGCCGCCTGATAGCCGAGATACTCGCGGCAGGGGTAGCTCGGCATCCACGGCATATCCAGGTTGTAGGCGGCCCCGACCACGTCGCCGAGCCGGGCCAGCAGGAAGAAGAACCAGAGCGAGAACAGCAGGTCGGTGGGCAGCAGGTACGCGAACCCGATGGCCGCGAACGACAGATACACGGACACCGTCGAAAGGCTGTTCCAGGGCGGCGCCGTGAGGTAAGACTGCAGGTTCTCGAACGCCAGGGGGATCTGCGGCACCGTCGGGTAGCTCTGGTGCAGGCCGTTGACGCCGTAGATGACGAACGGGAGCGCGATCCCGGCCCAGGTCAATTTGTTGCGGAAGAAGTCGCGCGCCGAGTCGTCATCGAAGATCTCCAGCGGCAGGACGGTGTGCGGGAACGGCAGTTTCTCCACGTCCGACCACTGGCGGCGCAGCAGGCCGGCGAGGCAGACGAAACTGACGATCACGAGCAGGAACAGCCCGAACCAGGCCGCGCACGGCACGACCCACGCGGCGTAGGGGATCGCCTGCCGGGGCAGGCCGTTGAAGAAGCCGGCGGCGACCGGCTGCTGCGCCGCGCCGCGCGGGTCGCCGACGACCAGCAGGGGGTTCAGGTGCGGGAACAGCAGGCCCTTGTAGCCGTTGCCCTGGTTCGCCATGCCGTCGGCGTAGGCGAGCGTGGGGATCAGCTTCTCGATCAGCCCGCGCGTGCAGACGAAGACGCCGATGAACAGCATCAGGTACAGCACGAGCAGGTCGGCGGCGTTCAGCCAGCGCAGCAGCCGGAACCTCTTGCCGACCCGCACGGCGGCGTAGACGATGAAGAACGCGCCGACCGCGCCCGGCGCGAACTGCAGCACGCCCATCGGCATCTGCTTGACGACCAGGTCCACGTACAGGGCGACGTAGGAGATCGCCGCGACCAGCACGGCCCCCAGCGCCAGCGTCCGCTTGTGGACGCGCGGCGGCGCGGGTGCGCCGACGGGCGCGGCTTCTTCCGACACCTCGGTGTGCGATTGTCTGTCCATCCCGCCTCCTGCGTCGCCATTATAAACCCGTCCGGGCGATTCGTCAAGATAAACCTGCAAGATGGCCCACCGTCATTCTTCGCTTCGTTCGTGCCTCTCACTCTGGAAGGATTCGGCGAAGGGAGGCAGGACCGGACAGGGAAACGGACTTCGGTGCGATTGTTCTGTTCGGCTGACTTTGACAAGCGCCGGTTTGTCTGTTACAATACGAAGACAAGACCCAGCACACGAAAGTTTACCGATGCGTAAGTCACGACTCCTCCGAC
>CAZZVX010000267.1:0-7064 GCA_964657535.1 Armatimonadota bacterium
GGACATCAAGATCGTGCGCACGGTGGTCGGCGGCTTGACCCGCTACCAGGCCTGAGGCCGTAAGGCCGTCCGCGGGCGCGAGCGCCGCCGGGCCCGGTCAGCTAAGGCAGCGTCTCCGGGCCAAACCACAGTGCCGGCAGGTCGGCCATGCGTTCGACCAGAAAATGCGCGCCGGCCTCGAGCAGCTGGCGGCGCGGCGTGTCCGTCTCCTGCCCCATCTTCATCGCTTCGAGCTGGTGCGGCATGGCCGTGTCCCGGAATTCGTTGTCGAACCAGTCGAGGTAGCCGAACACCGTCAGCGAGCGCGTGTCCATGCTGCTGACGCCGACGCCGTCCATGATGGCGTTATGGACGTTGACCCCAGGCCCCCAGGCCCAGCCCGCGCCCGCCTCGGCGAACACGCGCGTCAGAACGACCAGGAACAGAAAGTAAACGACCCAGAAAAGCAGCGACACCCAGAGCGGCAGACCGATCCGGCAGAGGAACAGAGTCAGCAGGACGATGCCGGCCAGGCCGCTCCACAGCGCCGCGCGGGGCGAAAGGGGCGCGCTTGGGTCGTCGGTCTTGGCCGCCAGCGCCTTGTCCCAGGCCGAGCGGCACGCTTCCCAGATCTGTTTGCGCGCCCGCCACAGCAGGAAGCCGCCGAGGACGATAAAGGAGCCGACGCCCTGTTCCCCGATGAAGGGAGCCTGCGATCTCCCCCCGCTGCCCTGATTCAAGCCCAGCGCGGCGGTCGCGACGTTCTCCACTTTGGTCAGCAGGTAGAAGAACCAGCAGGAGAACGAGACCTCACAGGACAACAGAAACGCGATGCCTATGGCGAAGGGATAGAACGCCAGAGTGAACGTGCCGACGCTGCTCCACGGCTGGGCGACGAGAAACTTCTCCATGTGCCAGTCGCTCGGCTTGATCGGGATGTAGGGCAGTCCGGGGAGGAAAAAGTTGAGGTAGTCCACGGACTCCAGCAGGCCCGCGAGCGCGAATCCCGCCCACATCAGGCGGTTGCTCCAGAACGGCGTCCGGCCCGCGCCGCCTTCGGCCATTTGCAGAGGCAGCTGCACCAGCGGGAAGTTGAGTTTCTCCTCGTCCGACCACTGGCGCCGGACCAGCGACGTCAGGCACAGCGTCACCCAGCACAGGACGAACAAGAAGAGCGACCACACGAGGACGGGACGCGCCCAGTCCAAGAGAATGTCGCGGCGGTACATCGTCGTCTCGCCCCGGTAGAAGTCGCTGATGACGCGCGGATCGTGCGGGACCAGGAAGGCGGGCAAGTGAAACAGGAACTGGTCGTAATGGTTGACGGGGTTCTGATAGTACGGCCCCGCGGGCAGGATGTTGACCAGCCACTGCACCTGGCCGAAGCCGGAAACGCAGACGGAAATCGCGATCATGGAATAGATGACCAGCATCTCCGACGGCTGCAGGCCCGCGCGCCGCGCGACCCGGCGAAAAAGCAGATTCGCCAGAGTCAGCACGAACAGGATAAAGATCGGCCCGCGCAGTAGCGAAGTCTGCCCCCAAAGCATGGCCTGGACGACGACATAGGCGTAATTGCCGTAATACGTGGAAAGCGGAATCAGCAGCAGGCCGATAAGAACCGCGCGCCAGAGAGGGACTCGCGGCCCCGCGACGACAACCGGCTTGCCGCGGGACACTTCCGCAGGCGGGGGTACGCCAATGTTCAAAGATGGGACTTCTCCTGGGACTGACACAGGCATTGTAACACTTCAGGCCACACATTGCAAGCGGATTTGGACGCCCAGGAACACAATCAGCGCTTTTGACGTCAGGGAGCAGGAGAAGTGTCTGGTGGGGAATAAGAGGCGTAAGGCCCCACCTGAAATCACAAATCCCAGGTAGAGAGAGTGGACGGTACAAGATTCGAACTTGTGACCCCTTCGATGTCAACGAAGTGCGCTACCACTGCGCCAACCGTCCCCACTGTCTTAAAAATTAAGACCGTCACATCATACCTCAACGGTCATTCCGTTGTCAACCGTTTTAACGGCTCCTTGACTAAAAACTGGACTGTTCTACGGCGGCGCGGCAATCCGACGCCCCAAGCGCGCGAGAGTTGACAAATGACCGGCTATCAGTTATACTCTCTGCGAGAGACGTACTCCAAGACACAGACCTCGCCAATCGGCAGAGTAGTTTATGCAGAAAATCCCCCGCGCCCCAGAGGAATCGTCGAGCGCTGTCCTGATTAATTCAGCCACACCGGACTCGCTGCTCTGGGAAGTTTTGCCCCACCTTCAGCTGAACATCGCCCAGACGGCGGCCTTGTGCGGGATTTCCGTCAGGCAGCTGGGGTACTGGACCAAACAGAACTATGTGAGCGCGACCGGGCATGGCGCCCGCCGGATGTACGGTCTCGACTCCTTACGTCGCATCCTTTCCATCAAGCGCGCCATGACAGACGGCGCATCCCTCCGCCAAGCGCTGCGCGGACTGCCGGACTCGCCCGCCGTTCCCTATCTGTCATCCGCGCCGGTGGTGACTGTCGGGCCGGAAGAGTCGGAGCGTCGTTCGACAGCCCCCGGCCCCCTCCCTCGGACACCGCTGTCGGCGGAACGGGCCAACACGCTGGCGGCGGAGTTGCTGGCGCTGTTCGCCGCGAACCGGCACACGCGGGACAGCGTGGCCGGGCTGGCGGTCAAAGTCGGGCGCGCGCCGGGCGATGTCCACCGCGTGGCGGAAGCGCTCTGCGTGCATGGCGTGCTCGCGCGCACGGACGCCGGCGGTGAGGCGGTCTTTTCCCGCGCAGGAGAGGACGGCTTATGAGGCGCGAACAGCCATCGTCCGGCGGTGAGGCGCGCGGACCCGATGACGCCGACCGGCGCGACCCGCTCGGCATTGACGGAGTGGACGCCATTCTGCACGGCGGACTGCCGGAAGGCAATTCCGTACTCGTCCAGGGCGCACCCGGCACGGGCAAAACTCTCCTGGCCCTTCAGTTCCTGTACGAAGGCGCGTGCCGCCTCAATGCTCCCGGTCTGCTGGTGACGTTCGAAGAGCCGCCCCGGCGCCTCTACCGCGACGCCCGCTCGCTGGGCTGGGACTTTGAAGGCCTGGAGCGGGAGCGCCGTCTACTGATCGTCTACACGTCGCCCGCGACATTCCTCAAGGAACTGGAAGAAGATCACTATCAAAAGATCGCCCAGGATTACGGCCTGCGCCGCGTCGTCGTGGACAGCCTGACGATGTTCGAGACGCTGCCCCAGGCGTTGCCCGAAGACGCCAACCGCGTCCGATACGAGCGCATCGTCAATTCCCTGCGCCGTGACGGCCTGACCCCGCTCCTGGTCAGGGAACTGGCGACACGGGACACGCCCAACATCGTCACCCCTGAAGAGTACATTGCCGATACGATCATCCATCTCGACTATCAGATCGTCGGTAGCCAGCGCGTCCGGCTGATGGAGATACTGAAGCACCGCGGCTCGGCCCACTCTCCTTCCCAGCACCAGTTCACTATCGGGCCGGGCGGGCTGCATATTTTCCCCCCCGATGGAACTCCGCCCCATGTCTGACGCCGACGCGGCGGCCCTGTCGCATCTGCATCGCACCGAAGAGATCAGTGCCTACCTCAAAGACGGCCACCGGCGCATCAACACGTCCGAAGCGCTCGCCGAGGACGGCGAGGGCCTGCTCGCCCGGAACACGGCCCTTGTCGACTCCGTACTGCGCCGTCTGTTCACCTGCGCCGTCGAGCGCGCCCAGGCGGGAGTGCCTGACGGTGAGGCAAAAACGCCCGCCCTGTCCGTCATTGCCACAGGCGGCTACGGGCGGCAGGAACTGGCCCCCTATTCCGATGTGGATGTCACGTTCGTGGCCGCCCACGAAGACGACCCCCTCCTGAACGCCATCATTAAAGAGATGTTCCAGGCGGTCATGGACGTCTTCCTTTACGGGGCCGGCCTGAAAGTGGGCTACGGCTACCGGATGCTGGGCGACCTGGGCCAGCTCGACCATCAGACGCAGACGAGCCTGCTGGATATGCGCTTCCTGTGCGGCGACCACGAACTGTTCCGCGACTTCCGCGCCCAGTACCGGGCCAAAATCCTCACCGCCGATTTTCTGTTCCAGAAATGGGCGGAGCGTCAGGCGGTCTTGACGAAGGGCGCGGGCGACCAGGTCTACCTGGTCGAGCCGAATATCAAGGAAGGCGCGGGAGGTCTGCGTGACATTCAGACGGCGGAGTGGATGGGCGAAGTGCGGTTCCATGTC
Organism: Armatimonadota bacterium; assembly: GCA_964657535.1. Taxonomy (GTDB): domain Bacteria; phylum Armatimonadota; class Armatimonadia; order Armatimonadales; family Capsulimonadaceae; genus CAZZVX01. Next base: position 4,234 of record CAZZVX010000267.1, read on the forward strand.
GGCCTGTCCAAGCTCTGGTCTGCTCTAGCTGAAAAAGGCTTTGTGACGGCCGGGGACGCCGAGGCGCTGTCCCAGGCGCGCCGGTTTCTGCTGCGGGTCCGCAGCGCCCTTCACCTCGTGTCGGGGGAAGCGCGCGAAACGCTGACGGCAGAAAAGCAGGAAGCCATCGCCGCCATGCTGCGCTATGCGGACGCGCCGGACGTGCCGCCGGTGGAATCGTTCATGCGGGACTATTACACGCAAGCGTCCTGCGCCCGCGCCATCAGCCGGAAAGTGGTCGGACGCTGCCTGGACAGCCATCTGCCTCTGGGACTGGGCCTCGCGTCCGTGCAGCGCGTGCTCGTCGTCGCCGACCCGGAGACGGCGGAAGGCGACGCCGCCCTGCCCCTGCACATGACCGAACTGGCGCTCGCCTACGGCCTGGAAATGGACGGGGCGCTCGAAGAAGACATCGCGGAGTTTCTACACCGGCACCCGGCGCCCGCCGACCCCGCCTACGCCGGGCGTGTCTTCAGCCGCATTCTGACGGCGGGCCGCTCCGTCTCGGAGATGCTGGTGCGCATGGAGGAACTGGGCATCCTCGCCTGGCTGCTGCCGGAGTTCGGCGCGCTGATGACCCTGATTCCCTACGACGCGGCCCACGACTACACGGTCGGGGCGCACTCGCTGCGCGTGGTCAGGTTTCTGGAGGACCTGAAGACGGACGCGGACCCCCGGCTCGCGACCCTGCGACGGCTGTCCGCCGAGGTGGCGTTCCCGGAAGTGCTGTACCTCGCCGGCCTCATCCATGATGTCGGCAAGCAGTGGCTCGGCTCGCACGCGCAGACGGGGGCGGAGGCGGCGGCCCGCATCGCCGGCCGTCTGGGCTGGGACGCCGAACGCACGATGAAACTCATCTGGCTGGTGCGCGAGCACCTTTTCATGGCCGAGATGAGCCGCCTGCGCGACCTGTCCCTGGACGAGACCATCCGTGAATTCCTGCGGCACGTTCCGGACATGGATAGCCTGAATATGCTTTACTTGCTGACCTACGCCGACACGCAGGCGGTCGGCGCGGGCATCTGGACGGAAGTCAAGGGCAAGTTCCTCGGCGAACTGTACCACCGGGCCGAAGCGATTCTGACGGCCCCGGCGGACGCCGACGCGCCGCCCGTCGCCGGAGCGACCGCCCTCATCGCCCGCCAGCGCGAGCGCATCCGGCGCGGGCTGTCCAAACACGACCTGCCGCCCGACCTGATCCACGAACACACGCGCAACCTGCCCGCCCAGTACCTGCTGAACACGCCGCTGGAAGAGATGTACCTGCACATCGCCATGATCAACCGCCTGCGCGAGACGTTCCAGCCGATTGTGGACTTCAAATCCGACTACGGGGCCGAATTCACGGAATTGACGCTTTGCGCCTTCGACGACCCCAAGCCCGGCCTGCTCGCCAAGATCACCGGCGTCCTGTACGCACACGATGTCAACGTCCACGTCGCCCAGGTCTTCACGCGCGAGGCGAGCGTCCGAATTGCGCTTGACACGCTCTGGGTGGACTTCCGGGGCAAACCGCTGTCCCCCGGCAAGCGCGCGGAAGTGCAGGAAAGCCTGCGCCGGGTCTTGATGGGCGAGATCGGCATCGGCGCGCTGCTCCAGAAATACAAAAAGCCGCTCAAAGAACAGACCATCTACACCGCCGCCATTGACGAGGCGGCGTCCGAACGGTTCAGCCTGCTGGAAGTCAGCGCGCCCGACGAGCGCGGCGTCCTGTACCGCCTGACCCGCGCCATCTCCGCCCTGGGCTGGAACATCCACGCCGCCCGCCTGTCCGTCTGGGGCAGCCGCGCCCGCGATGCCTTTTACGTCACGAATGCCGAAGGCCGCAAAGTCCCCGCCGCCGACGTGTCTCGCCTGCTGTCCGCCCTTCCCACCGCCACCCACCAGAAGAAGCGCTTAGGTTCCCCGAAGTAATCCCGCGCCGGGTATACTTGGAGTATCACCTACTAAGAGGCCCCGCCATGCCCAGCGACACCGAAAACGCGACCCAGTACAGCGATAAATACCTGCACGTCAAGGCCAAAGCCGTCGAGCGCGCCCGTGCGCGCGGCGAGACCGGCTCCCGCATCGTCGCCCCCCGCGACCAGCGCCTGCCCCCCGGCCAGTACCTGACCGAGAAGTTCCCCGTGCTTGACCTGGGCGTGCAGCCGATGTTCCTGCCCGACAAGTTCCGCCTGACCATTGACGGCGCGGTTCGCAACCCCGTCTCCCTCAGCCTGGACGATCTGGCCCATCTCCCCAGCATCGAACTCACCGCCGACTTCCACTGCGTCACCCACTGGAGCCGCTACGACCTGCACTGGACCGGAATCCCGTTCGAGAGTCTGGTGGACCTGGTCGACCCGTCGCCCGACGCCGCCCACGTCCTCCAGTACGGCAAGGACGGCTACACCACCAACAACGCCCTGTCCGAACTGATGCACCCGGATGTCATCATCGCCTACGCCCTGGACGGCCAGCCGATACCCCGCGAACACGGCGCCCCCATTCGCATGATCACCCCGCACCTCTACGCCTGGAAAGGCGCCAAGTTCCTCACCCACATCGAGTTTTTGACCGCCGACAAACGCGGCTTCTGGGAGACGCGCGGCTACCACAACCACGCCGACCCCTGGACCGAAGAACGCTTCTCCTGACACCCGCCGGCTTGCGGTATAATACGGACATGACAACTCTCACCATCACCATAGACGAGCGCACCGAAGCCGACCTCCATCGGATGTCCACAACCGAAGGGATTGACGCATCTCGTGTCGCCGCCCGCCTCCTGGCGGATGCCGTTCAGGCCGTCC
>CAZZVX010000268.1:0-7058 GCA_964657535.1 Armatimonadota bacterium
ATGAATACGTCGTTGACGCCCAGCCTCTGCGCCGCGCCCTCGACGCTCTGCACCAGGAACTCGCTCTCGAACGCCACCAGCACCGTCGCCACCGCCAGGACGCTCAGGGCGACGCGCTTGGCCCAGTGCGGCGGGTCGTCCTCCGCCTCCTCCTCGCAGTTGCGGAAGAACGTCTCGTGCGTCCGCAGCGAGAACCACAGCGACGCGACATAGACGACCAACAGGATGCCCGCCACCCACAGCGACAGGTGTTCCACGGCGGTGATGCCGCCTGAGATCGGGATGGTCGCCACCTTGCTCCGGTGGAACGACTCCGCGAAGATCGCCGGGATGCTCAGCGACAGGGCGGCCAGCAGCAGGTTGATCGCCTGCGACTCGGCCAGGTCCTGGTTGAACGTCTGCACCTTGTGCTTCAGCCCGCCCGCGAGGATGCTCGCCCCCAGCACCAGCAGCACGTTGCCGATGATGGACCCGACGATGGACGCCTGCACCAGTTCGATCAGCCCCTGGTTGATCGCGAACAGGCCGATGATCAGTTCCGTGGCGTTGCCGAACGTCGCGTTCAGCAGCCCGCCCCACGTGGACCCCAGGTGCTTGGACATCTCCTCGGTGGCCGTCCCCATCAGCCCCGCCAGCGGGACGATGGCGATGGCCGCCGCTAAAAATATCCACAGCGGGTTCATGTGCGGCGTGTAGTGCAGGACGACGCTGATGGGGATAAACACCAGGAGCAGATTAATGCCCTTGAAGAAGCGTAGGATTGCCGACATAGGCGCATTGTACCTGAAAACGTCGCCCGTCAGCGGCTTTGCCGGGAGAGGCGGTCGCGCAGGAGGTTCATCATGGCCGTCTCCTCGTCGCGCAAGGCTCTGGAGTGGGCCAGGGTCTGTTCCGTGCGCTCGCGCAGGGCTTCCAGGAGGCTCCCGTCGGCGTAGGCGTCCAGGATGGCGGGGTGGACGTAGCACTTGCGGCACACGGCGGGCGTGTTTCCGAGTTCTTTGGCGACAGATTTAATGACCGTCGTGATGGCCTTTTTGCACTGCCGGGGCGATTCGGCGGCGTCGCACCCGGACAGGGCGCGGGCCGCCAGCACGGTCCCGGCCCACGTCCGAAAGTCCTTCGCCGTGAACTCCTGCCCCGTGATCTCGTGTAAATAAGCATTCACGTCGTCGGAGTGGACGGTGTGGGCCTGCCCGTCGGCGTCGAGGTAGTTGAAGAGTTCCTCGCCGGGGAGTTCCTGGCTGCGCTTGATGATCTTGGCGAGACGCGGGTCTTTGAGGTCAATGGCGTGGTGCTTGCCGCTCTTGCCCCGGAAGTGGAAATGGACGGTCGCGCCGTCAATGTCGGCGTGGTCGTTGTGCAGCGTCGTCAGGCCGTAAGACTCGTTCTCTTTGGCGTACTGCTCGTTGCCGATACGGATATGGGTTTCTTCCAATAAACGCACCAGCGCGGCCAGCATCTTGGCGCGGGGCATTCCGCGCCGGGACAGGTCGCGGGCGACGCGCTCGCGGATGGCGGGCAGGGCGTCCCCGAAGGCGATCATGCGCCCGTACTTGGTCTCGTCGCGGACGGCCCGCCAGCGCTCGTGGTAGCGGTACTGCTTGCGGCCTTTGGCGTCCTTGCCCGTCGCCTGCAAGTGCCCGTTCTTTACTGGGCAGATCCAGACATCGGTGTACGCCGGGGGAATGCCGAGGGCATTGATGCGGGCGATCTCGGCCTCGTCGGTGACAGCCTCGCCGTCGGGCTTGATGTAGCGGAAGCCGTCGCCGCGCTTTTCGCGCGTTATGCCCGGCTTGTGGTCGTGGACGTAGCGCAGCCCGGCGGCGCGGGCGGCCTGGACGGGGTCTTTGTCGGGGGGGGCGAGTGTGGACATCTTGGCCGCAGTTTACCCGGCGGGGACGGGGTTTAAGCGGGAAGCGTCCTATCCCGTCCGGGCAAGCCCGTCCACCCTTCCCTCGGAGGGAAGGGAAAGGTCAAAGGTCGTTCGGCAATAGCGGGAGGCAGGAAATCGCGTCTGGAGTGGTCAACAAAGGGCTTATGGCAGCGCTGAACGATAAGTATGGACGGTGCAGTTTGGAGATCGTGGCGGTCATGCCCTCTGTGGAAGGGCCGCGTAATGCCTATTATGTGACGGTGCGTGAGGGCGCGGAAGCGGCGTTTGAGCGGCAGTATACGATCTGGGATGGCACGCCTGACGGTCACTGGTTTGTTTGGCGTCTGTTCCGGGCCTTGCAGTTGGCGGAGACGCTGGCGAAACAGACGACCTCATTTAATGTTACGGGGCGTCGCGTGAAAGCGTTCAATGAGCCTGCGACGGTGAGCGTCAGCACGGGGTGGCTGGATATGGTCCTCTGGGCGGACACACTGGCGCACACGCGCCCGGAGCCGACGGTGGAGGAACGATGCGCGCTGACAGTGTACTTGCTGACGGGGCCGCAAGAGCAAGAAGCGATTGTGGGGCAGATGCGCCGTTTTGTTTTTCACTGCGCGCCTGCCGATGTAGTGCGGTTTGGAAAAGACCTGGAAGCCGAATGCCGTGAGGCGCTGCGGCTGCGCCGGGAACTGTCGCTGACAGCGCCGACGGACGATTATATTGACGGGTGACTATGCTTGATATTGCGATTATCGGGGCGGGCGGGACGGGGTGCGCGGCGGCGCGGTTTGCGGCGCGGGCGGGGCATTCGGTGACGGTGTGGGAGCGGTTCACCGTTGACCACGATCAGGGGTCGTCGTTTGGCGGGTCACGGATCGTGCGAAGGACGTACCCGGATGCGCTGTATATGGGGCTGATGGGGCAGGCATATCCGCTGTGGGCCGCGTTGGAGAAGGAGGCGGGGGAAACGCTGCTGGTGCGCTGCGGCGGGCTGACGTTTGGGAGCGCGGATAATCCGGTCATGGCGGAAACGGAGGAGTCGCTGCGGGTGAATGGGGTGGCATTTGAGCGTTGGACGGCGGCGCAGGTGGGGGAACGATTTCCGGCGCTGCGGCTCGGCGAGGGGCAGAGCGGGATTTTTCAGGAAGACACGGGGTACTTGCGGGCGTCGGCGTGCGTGCGGGCGCAGATGAGGCTGGCGCAGGCGGCGGGGGCGGTGCTGCGGGAGAATGTGGTGGTGGAGGGGATTGAGCCTGGCAAGGGTGGGCGCGTCCGGGTGAAAACGGGGGATGGGGCGTGGGAGTTTGACAAAGTTCTGGTGACGGCGGGGGCGTGGATGGCGGATTTGCTGCCGTTGCTGGGGCTGCCCTTGACCGTGACGCGGCAGTATTACGCGCATCTGCGGGCGGCGCGGGTGGAAGAGTTTGCCGTGGGGGCGTTTCCGGTGTGGATTGATGCGGATGCGAACTTTTATGGGTTTCCCGATGATGGCGAGACGCCGGGGGTGAAGGTGGCCTGGCATGAACACGGACAGCCGACGCATCCTGACCGGGTGGCGCGAACGGTGACGGACGATGACCGGGAACCGTTGACGGCGTATGCGGCCCAGCATTTGCCGGGGCTGTCCGGGCCGCCGCTTTGGGAGAAGACGTGCCTGTATACGAACGCGCCGGATGAAGATTTTGTGCTTGACGCCGTGCCGGATGTGCCGGGGGCGTTCTTGTGCAGCGGGTGTTCGGGGCATGGGTTCAAGTTTACAATACTTTTGGGGCAAATCTTGTGCAGGCTCGCGTGGGGGGAAGCGGTGGGGGCGGACGTGTCGCGGTTTGGTTTGGCGCGGTTCAACGGGGGGGCTGTCGCATGAGCGGCGCATGGTCCACGCATGGCTGACGCATGGCTGATACTCTTCTGATACTCTTTGAACACGCTTTGAGCAGGCGCGGAATGGGGAAGTTTTCGGCATTTGTTGCAACAAAGGGGCGAAGTGTGTTACAATACGGCCAAATGCTGTCCTGTGACCGCTGAGGAGTGCCTGCGCCCATGCCACAACCCACGTCCATGCGCCGCCGCGCGCCGCTTGTGCTTTTGCTGTGTTTGCTGCCGCTGCTGCTATGGTGCGTGCGGCCTGCGGAGGCCGCGCCGACGCCGGTGACGGTGATGATCGGCGGCAAAGACGTGCCGTTCAGCACATCGCCGTTTGTGGGGTCGGACGGGCAGGTGTGGGCGCCGGTGGATGCCGTGCGGCTGATGGGCGCGTCGTTTGCGCCGACGCCGGGACAGTTCACGGTCTCAATCACCGGGGCGGACGGGCATTCGTTCACGGTTCCCTATGTTCCGCAGGGGGGGCATGAGTGCGTGGCGCTGCAAAAGGTCGCGCTCCTGCTGGGCGCAAGCGCGGATTGGCAGCCGACGACGACGACGCTGACTCTGCGCGCGCGCCTGGAAATGGTGCGGCAAAACAGCGATGCGCTGGCGATTTACACGTCGTACCCGGTGCCGTATCAGGTGCAGCATATCGGCAGTCCGAGCCGGATTTTTGTGGATATGTACGGGTTGGATTTGGCCGCCGCGCCCGCATCCGTGCCGGTGGTGGACACGGAGGGCGCGGGGGCGAATGTGGAGCGCATCCGCAGCGGCCAGATGGACTACAATACGGTGCGGATTACCGTAGACTTGAAGCAGGACATGGGCTATCAAGTGACGAGCCGCGCGGTGTCCAACGCCATTCAAGTCGCGCTTGGCGGGGAGAAGCCGCCGCCCACAGCAACGGTAGTGGCGAGCAATCCGCCGCCGCCGCTTCCGGTGACGAACCCGCCGAAGCCGATCTTGCCGGCAGTGCCGCCCGGCGCGGGGGTGCGGATTACGGCGGTCAGCGTCCGGCCCCTGTCCGACGCGGTCACGCAGATTGCCATCACGGCGACGGGCGCGGCCAAGTTCCGCACCGAGACCTTGCGCGGCCCCAACCGACTGGCGTTTGACCTGGCGGGCGCGCAGTTTGAGCCGACGGTCAGTTCAACGATTCCCGGCGTGGGGTCGGTCATCAAGACGGTGCGCGCGGGGATTTTGCGGACGGGCGTGGCGAACTTCGGGCGCATTGTTGTTGACCTGTCGCAGCTAGTTGGCTTTAGCGTCAGCACCGAGCCGGGCGAGGGCGGCGCGGTCACGTACCTGCTCAACTTGCAGACGGGGGCGCGGCCCCCGTTCGTGGCCCAAGCGCCTGCCGGGGGGAACAGCCTCGCGGGGAAGACGGTCGTCGTTGACCCCGGCCACGGCTTGCAGGACACAGGCGCGCTTGGCCCTGACGGCAGCCGCGAGAAAGACATGAACCTGGCAATCGGCCTGAAACTGCGCGACGTGCTTCAGCAGAACGGCGCGCGGGTGATTATGACCCGTTCGGACGACTCGTTCCTGCCCGTCATGGCCCGCGCCCAATTTGCCGCCGACCACAACGCCGATTATTTCGTCAGCATCCACTGCGACTCGGTGGGGCGCGGATGGACTAATTTATCGGGAACGACGGTGTATTTTCACGGCCAAAACAGCGTCTGCCAGACAATGGCCCGCGACATTGTCAACCGGGTCGCCGAAGTGTCGGGGCTGCCCGCCAACGGGGTCAAGTCGGATTTCATCCGCTTTCCCGGCATCGGGTTCGGGGTGCTGCGCGGCAGTCCCATGCCCGCCGTGCTTGTGGAGTGTGGCTACATGAACAGCAGCGCCGACCTGCCGAAGTTGAAAGATGACGCGACGCGACAACAGATTGCCAACGGCATTGCGGCGGGCCTGCGCGATTTCATCGCCGACCGCTCGGCGAGCCGCTAAAAGGAAGCCCACCTCCTTGCTTCGCAGGGTCCTCCCTGTCAGGGAGGATTAGGAGTGCGGCGCGGGGCAGTCCTTCCTCATCCTCCCTGACAGGGAGGACCCTATGAGCGAGGAACGAGCGAACAAGGTGGCGGGCGACTTGTGAAGAACCTATGAAGAACCGCGCTCCGGCGACTATCGCCGTCCTGCTCGTTGTGCTGGCGATTGTGGCCGTGCCGGTGTACCGAGGATTGTTTCCCCCGGCGCGTCCCGTCCTGCCCCCGGTGACGCCCGGCATCCACGCGCCGATTCCCTCGGAACCTGCGCCGACTCCGTCGCCGTCGCGCACGGTCATCTTCACGGTGTCCTCCAACGGCGGCGGCGACGCCAACGGCCTGATTGCCGTCTCCGTGCCTTCGGCGCACAGTTCCACACCGGCCCGCGACGCGATACGCGCCCTGATTGCCTCCCCTAACTCGCCCCTGCCCGACGGGACTCATCTGCGCGGCCTCAAGGTGGACGACAGTCTGGCGACGGTGGATTTCAACGGGGCGTTCCAAACAAACTTTCACGGCGGCGACACGCAGGAAGCGCAAACCATCAACTCCATCCTGATGACCCTGGGCCAATTCCCCAGCATTGACCGGGTGCAGATCTTGGTGCAAGGCAAGCCCATTGACGCCCTCAGCCAACTGCCGATCAACGGCCCGCTGGACGTGATTCGGCCACAGAGCGTTCAGCAGGCGCAGGGCGCGGGAGGCGGCGCGTGACCGAGCCGCTTGTGTTCCTGTCGCCGCCGATAGGCGTGTTTGACTCCGGCGTGGGCGGGCTGACCGTGCTGCGTCAGATTCAGCGCCTGCTGCCGGGGGAGTCGGTGCTGTATTTCGCCGACACCGCCAATGTCCCCTATGGCGACAAGCCGATTAGTGTGGTGCGCGACCTCGCCCTTCGCCTGACGGACACCCTATTAGCGAATGGGGCCAAACTCATTCTCATGGCGAGCGGCACGTCCACCGTCGCGGGCCTGGACGCCGCCCAAGCGCGCTGGCCCGGCGTCTCCATCGTGGGAACCATTGATGTCGGGGCTAGCGCCGCCCTTGCCGCAACGCCTGGCCCCATTGGCGTCCTCGCAACCAACGCCACCGCCCAAAGCCTCGCCTTCACGCAGGCCGTGCAGCGCCTGTCGCCGGGCCGGGCCGTTTGGGAGCAGGGCTGTCCGCGCTTTGTGCCGCTCGTGGAGTCCGGCTGCGCCGAGTCCCCTCAAGCCGAAGACGCCGCCCGCGAGTACCTTTATCCGCTGCTGGACGCCGGGGCGCAGGCGATTATTTTAGGCTGTACGCACTTTCCGTTTTTGCTGCCCGTGCTGCAAAAGGCGGTCGCCGCGTAT
>CAZZVX010000269.1:0-7049 GCA_964657535.1 Armatimonadota bacterium
GCTGGCCGCGTCCGCCCTCGCCGCGCCCAGTCCGCGCTACGTGCCCGTCCTGGCGGAGTTAAAAGCGCGCACCCGCCTCCCCGTCCTGCTGCCCGCCTGGCTGCCGCCCGACGCCGCCGGGCGCTACCCCCAGGCGAGCGCCGACGCGCACTCCTACGCCGTGGACCTGGCCTTCGCCCCGGACTGCAGCGGCGCCCAGGCCTGCACCGGCCTGTCCGTCAGCGCCGAGGACGCCGTCGCCGCCGCCCGCAGCGCACGAGGCATGGGCGAAACCACGGCCCAGTACCTGCGCCAGACCTACCAGGCGGGCCGCCGCGTCCCCCTGAAACATGGCGTCGTCGGCTGGTACACCGCCCCCGGCCCCAGCGCCGACGGCGGCAGCACCGCCCTGACCTGGCATTACAAGAACGCCTTCTACTCCCTCCAACTGCGCAGCCTCATCCCCGCCCCCGTCATGGCCCGCTGCGCCGCCTCCGCCCTTCCGTGATGTTGCAAAATCACAAATCAGGAGATTTTTCGCAAGGCAGGTTCCCCATGCTCGTGCAGTTCTCGGTCAAAAACTTCCTCTCGCTCGACGAAGAACAGGTCTTCAGCATGGTCGCCACTCAGGGCGACCAGCACCCCCGTCATCTCGCCCCGGACGTCCCCGGCAAGGGCGAGGCCGTCCTTCGAGGCGCGGCCCTCTACGGCGCGAACGGGGCCGGCAAGTCCAACCTCGTCCAGGCCGTCGGGTTTGCGCGTAATCTCATCATCAACGGGACTCGGAGCGGCCAGACCACGGGCGTCAAGCCGTTCAAGTTGGGCCAGGCAAGTGGCCGACCGAGCAAGTTCGAGTTCATTTTCAAGACGCAGGGCGTCCTTTACAACTACGGCTTCCGGCTCGACGCTTTTCGTGTATGGGAGGAATGGCTGTACGCCACGCCCAGGACGCAGGAAGTCAAATACTTCGAGCGAATGACGGACATGAAAGGCGAGACGGTTGCCGAATTTGGACCGGGTCTCGCGGGGCGCACCAAGCGTCAGAAACAATTTCTGGAGTTCGTCGCTCAGGGAACGCACCCCAATCAACTTTTTCTCACGGAAGCCACTGAGCGAAATGTCGCGGAAGTTGTGCCGGTAATGCAGTGGTTTCAAAGCAGCCTTCACATCCTATCAGCCGAAGCGCGGACGCCAAACCTTGAAACGAACTTCTCCGCCAACGAAGCGCTCACAAAATTTCTGGAAGCCGTCGTCCGCAATACCGGGACAGGGATTGGGGACATCAACACAAAGGAAAGCCCTTATGACCTTGCGGAACTCCCACAGGTGTACACGGAGGAAATGAGGGAACAGATTCAAGCAAACCTCGAAATCTATCAATCCGTTGTCTTGGAACCTTGCGAGCCGCAGCAGGAACGCATCATTCTGAAACGGGGAGAAGACGGCCGGATTGTGCGGGTTGTGTTCAAAATGCAGCACCAGGGCAAGAACGGTCATTCAGTGGAGTTCAGCATGGATGAAGAGTCGGACGGCACACAGCGCCTCATAAACTTAGCGCCGGCGTTCTTCAGGCTTGCACAAGTTCCCGGCCAGGCACTCGTCGTTGATGAACTCGATAGGCGACTGCACACTCATCTCTCACGTTTTCTTATGCAGGCCGCCCTTGACTGTGACGAGGAACACCGGCAGAGTCAGTTGATTTTCACGACTCACGACACCAACTTGCTGGACCTGGATTTGCTGCGCCGGGACGAGATCTGGTTCGTAGAAAAGGACAAAGGCGGAGCGTCACACCTTTATTCTCTGGTCGAATACAAGATTCGGCCCGACCTCAAGATCGAGAAAGGCTACCTGAGCGGGCGGTTCGGCGCGATTCCGTTCCTGGGCGACATCCGCTGTCTTGGACTGACAGCAGAAAGCGACGCACCCGCCAAGGTCGCCGCAGCCGCATGAGTATCAGCCGCCGAGGCAGGACATAACTGCGTATCTGCCTTCGCCGAATGAAGTCTTAGTCCGCGAAGGCGGACTTTGTGCTTTTGTTGGCGCGGTTTTAACCGCCGGCCAAGACTTCCTCGACACGCTCCAAGAACCCCGCCCGGCGCAGTCGCCGGGCGATGAATGCCGCCTGCCTGCCACTTGCCGCCAATGGCCGAAACGGGGTATAATCGGGGGCAGCCGACGCCGGCCATCGCTCACGACCGCGCGCCCCCTCACCGTGGACGGCGCCCGCCTTCCCGGTCCCGACCACGCCATGATGCAGACCCACCCGCACCCGCCAGGCCCGACACGGAGCGACGCCCGACGCGCGGCCGGGCGCGTCGCCCTGCTGCTCCTGGGCGTCAACACCCTCCTGATCCTGACCACCGCGCTGACGAGCGAGAAGCTCAACTTCCTCTACAAAGACCGGCTCGGACTCGACGCCCAGGGCTTCGCGACCCTCGGCGTCCTGCTGCTGTTGCCGTCCTACCTGCGCCCGTTCCTGGGGTCGCTCGCCGACGTCTACCCCCTGTGGGGCTGGCACCGGCGCTCGTACTTCGTGCTGGCCGCCCTGCTGCACGTCGGCGGCTTCGCGGCCCTGGCGCTGATGCGCCGCTACGCCTACGACCCCGTCGCGGCGGCGGTGGTCACGGCGCTCTCCGGCGTCTACCTGCGCCTGGTCATCGTCGAGGCCGTCTCCGTCCGGGTCGGCAACCGCACCGGCGCCGTCAGCCAGCTGCAGACGGTCCAGTGGCTCGTGCCGTCGGCGATGACCATCCTGTTCGGGGCGCACCTGAGCGGCTACGTCACCCAGCACTGGACCTACCACGCCTGCTTCCGCGCCGCCGCCCTCTGCGCCCTGCTCGCCCTGCCGCTCGTCTTCCTGATTGACGAGCACCGGGCCGTCCACGGGCCGGGGCTGCGCGGGACGCGGCAGGCGCGGGACGCGCGCCGGGCCGAGGCGCGGGCGGACCGCCGCCGGACGGGCATGGCCCTGCGGCAGGGCCTGGGCGGGCCGGGCCTGTGGCCCGTCATCGCCTTCGTCTTCGCCCTGCAGCTCGCGCCCCGCCCCGGCGCGGCCCAGTTCTACTACATGGTGGACGCCCTGCACTTCTCCAAGCAGTTTTTAGGCGACCTGGGCGCGTGGAGTTCGGCGGGCGAGATCATCGGCATCGCCCTGTACGGCCTGCTCGCCCCCCGCCTGCCCGTCCGGGTGATCGTCGGCGGCACGGTCGCGCTGACCGTCGCCCTGTACGCGCCCCTGTTCTGGCTGCGCGACACGCACTCGGCGCCTTGGACGGGCCTGGCGGCCAGCGTCGCCGGCATCGCGGTCAACCTGGGCATCTCCACGGTCGCCGCCCGCGCCTGCCCGCCCCGGATCGAGGCGATGGTCTTCGGCCTGGTCCTGGCCGCCTCCACGCTCGGCGGCGCGCTCTCCAACAAGATCGGCGCGGCCATCTACGTCAGTTTCGGCCAGGGCGCGGGCGGGAATCTGACGCACGGCTGGGACGCCCTGCTATTGATCGGCATCGCGTCCGCCCTGTGCTGCGCCTTCTTCCTGCCCTTCCTGCCCCCCTGGACCCGCAGCCGCTTCCCCCTGCAGCCCCGCCCCGACCAGCCCATCCCCGACCCCGCCGCCTGAGACGATCAAGGCCGCTTCAAGTCGGCGGCAAGCACGGCGGCGAGGAGAGCTTCGCTGATCTGAAACGATGTGCGCCGCAGTTTCGCCACCGCGTCGGGCAGTCCCAGCAGGCCTTGAGAAGCCGCCTGGGCCAGAACGCCGAGGGTGCCGATCACGCGCAGCCCGCACGCCTGGGCGGCGGCACGGCCTTTTTTCTCGTCGAGCAAGACCAGGTCGGTGTCCCGCGTCAGGGCGAGGGAAATCGTCTCGCGCTCGCCGGGGTGCAGATCGGGCGGGCCGGGAGTGCTGTCAACGCTGTGGATTTCGAGCCAGTCCGGGGCCCGCCCGATCCACTGCCGGACAGCGGCGGGGGCGGCAGGGCGGCTCAATTCATCGGCGACGGCGCTAGGTATGCTCAGTTGGCCGTACAGGTGGGGAAGAATGTTATCCTCGCCGATGAGGACAAGGTAGTTGAGCGGCCCCGTGTCCGAGACGACGGTCACCGCAAAGACCCGCCGAGCAGGCCCAGAGCGTTCAGAGTCGCCAGGTCCTGCGCAAAGTCCTCGGTGCCGTAATCGGGAAACGCCTGATGCTCGCTCAAGAACCGCGCCGTCTGCGCGCGCTCCGTGAAACCGAGCATCTGCCCGACCTGAAGGCTGCTCAGGTCGCCGCGTCGATAGGCTTCCACGGCGTAACCTTCGGCCACGCGCCGCTCAATGTCGGGAAAGTGCGCCCGGAGCTGCTGCTCAATGTCGTGGGGCATCGGGACGGTGATTGCCATCGGTGTCTCCTGCTTATGGGGTCTGTCGACTGTTACGTGCGATCAGTATACCCGTCTGCGTCGTGAGGTCATGTTTCAGGACCGGCCTCAGTGCAGAAGTTCTTCTTTTCTACACGTTACAGGACTGACATTATGTGTCACATATGCTGTAATTCGTAAACCACGGACCAAAGGGCTGAAGAAGGTCGGCCACAATCGCTGGCAGGTTTCGTGAGCGGGTACGCTTTTTCACCAGTGGCGCAAAGCGCCACATAGTAAACCGATGGCGCGGCGTGAGTGTTGCTGAATACAGCACGAACGCGACACATAAAAACCATTCTTTGGGCAGGAACTCTCGACATGACGGGGCTTCCTGCCCCCTGGACCCGCAGCCGCTTCCCCCTGCAGCCCCGACCAGCCCATCCCCGACCCCGCCGCCTGAGACGAGCAGGGCCTGTGAAAACGAGCACACCCCATCGGTGACGCGGGTCACGGCGGCGCGGCGGGCGGCGAGGCATAATAGGACCATCACCTGAGCCGATGGCTCATTCTGGAGGAACCCGAAATGCTTCACTTCTCACTGCCGCGCCGCCCCCAAACGGCCCCGCTGACCCGGACCGCTCTGATCGCCGGACTGCTGCTGTCCGCCCTCGCCCTGACGGGGCCGGCGGCCCGCGCCGACTCAACCGCCGTCAGCTTCCTGGCGCCCTATGTCCAGCAGAGCCTGGCGCACGGCACCGGGGCGGACACCGGGGTGACGGCCACCGTGGTCTCGCTGCAGCCGGGCGGCCTGACGTCCTACACCGGCTCGGCCTACCTGGGCTTTTACAACCAAACGGTTCTGCATAAAGTCGGCAACTTCTATACCCTGATACATCTGGAAGGATTTTCCGGCGACGGCGCCCAGTCCTTCAGCGACCGCCAGTGGGGGCCGCTCGACCTGATCAACCCGCTGCGCGGCCTGGGTTACAAGGTCACGCCGCCGAGCAACCCTGGGTTCAACTTTTCCTCGTTCCCGTTCAACCCCTACGCCGCCGACAACCTGGGCATCAACATCAACGCCCTGACGGGGACCGCGACGCTGACGCTGAAAAGCTGGGGCAGCGGCACGATCACGATGGACCTGCACGCCCAGAACGGGCTGCTGATGGGGACCGGCTACACCGGCGGCAATGGAACCGTCCTGATCACCCTGACCCCCTACTACTACCCGCCCATCCAATGAGCCACCGCCCAATAAAAGGCCCAGGCGCGTCCGTCCTCCCAGACGGGTCCGCCGGGGCCAAACGTCGTTCCAGTCCCTCCCTGACCCCGCCGCCTTGCTTGGGTCAGAAGATGACCTCTCCTCCTCACTCCGCAGGTTCCGCCCATTTTGGGAGGACCCTGAGAGCGAGGAACGAACGGAGCAAGAAGGTGGGCTTCCTAAGCCGGGGCTGGTTTGTGCGGCTTCCACTGCCCCCGAAGCACCGCCAGACGCAATAACACCACACCCAGGAGCGTCCCCACCGCCAAAAACGCCAGGCCCGCCTCCGGGCCGAACGGGCCGCCCGTCAGCCAGAACGGGCCGGTCAGGTGCGCGTGCAGGAATGTGTGCGGGTCGTGCGTCCCCGAATCCGGGCAGCCGTACACGGGTCCCTCGAAGTAGTCCCACGCCCAGTGGATGCCGACCGGCAGCCACCAGCGCCGCGTCAGCAGGTACGCCGCCGCCAGCGGCAGCCCCGCCTCAAAGCAGATTCCCACCGGCCCCGCCAGCCGCTCACCCAGCGTCGTTCCGGGGACGTGGTTCGCCAGGTGCGCCAGGCCGAACAGCAGGCAGGTCGCCGCCAGCGCGACGCCGCTGCCCCAGCGCGTTTCCAGTGTTTGAAACAGATAGCCCCGGAAGAAAATCTCCTCAAAGACGGCCACCCCAAAGTATAAGGGCAGCGGCGCGAGCAGGAGAAGGCTTCTTTCGGTCCCTGCGACATGGTATGCGCCCGAAAGCGCCAGCGCCGCCACCCCCGCCGAGATCAGCGCCGCGCCCAGCCCGAAGCCGCCGAGCAGTTCCCGCGCCCAACCCCGCCCGCCGAACCCCGCCGTCGCCCAGGGCCTGCGGTCCGCGAAACGCGCCATCGCCCAGAACGCCGCCACCGCGCTGCCCGCGACAATGCCTTCGCCGGCCAGCGAGTCCAGATAAGGGCTGACGCGCCACCCTTGACGGCGCAGCAGATGCTCCACGCCCGCCTGCGCCCCGGACAGAGCCGCCGCGAGGAGCGCGAACGCCAGCACGTACACCACAAAGCGCGTCACGGGAAACTCCCAGACGCGACGCAGCACAGGGGGACGGGTTAAGTCAGTCATGGGAAAACAGACACGGCGCGGCCCGAAAAGTTGCACAGACGCTCCGGGCAAAGGCATCAGGTATACTATTGCCCGGCGGTGAAAACCGCGCCGACAAAAACACAAAGCCCGCCTACGCGGGCTAAAAAAGTCAGTCCGAGTCCGCGAAGGCGGACCCCGCGACCTTTTTGCCGCGAATTTATTCGCCGGGCAACTTGCACAAACCCAACAGGTGAAAAATTGCAAACACAGCCCCCGCAGCGGCGGCGCTTTCTGCACGGACTGTTCGGGGCGATACTGGGCGGCGGGGCCGCCCTCGCCCGCCCCGCGCAGGCCGCCGCTCACCCGGCCGCGCCCGGCGGCTGGCTCGACGTCACGGCCGCCCCCTTCGGCGCG
>CAZZVX010000270.1:0-7037 GCA_964657535.1 Armatimonadota bacterium
CGGGGCTGGAAGACACGCTGGACGCCATCCGCCACCACCACGAGCGCTGGGACGGGTGTGGGTATCCCTACGGGATGGCCGGGCGGCAGACGCCGATCCTGGCCCGGATCATGGCGGTCGCGGACGCTTTCAGCGCGATGACGATGGACCGGCCTTATCGGAAAGGGATGCGGCCCGCCGAAGCGCTTTCGATCTTGGAGCAGGGCGCGGGCAGCCAGTGGGACCCGCAGTGCGTGCAGGCGTTCCGGCGGGTCTGCCGGACGCTTTCGGACCGCTCGTTTCAGACGGAGCGGGTGCAGTCGCTCCCGTCGTCGGGCGGGCTGCTGCTTCAGGGGGCGGCGTAAGGAGACCTCTCTTCCTTGCTTCGCAGGGTCTCCCTGGAATGGGAGATTCGGAGTGTGCTTTATCCTTCCGCTGCCTGACGGACGACGGCGAGGAGGGCGTCGCCGTAGCGCTCCAATTTGGCTTCGCCGATGCCGGGGACGGCGCGCAGGTCGTCGTGGGTCTGGGGCAGGAGCGAGGCGATCTGGCGCAGTGTCTTGTCGGGGAGGATGCAGTAGGGCGGCAGCTGCTGTTCGCGGGCCTCGCCGGTGCGCCAGGCGCGCAGGGATTCGAAGAGGTCGGCGTCGAGGGGGCCACTGACGGCAGGGGATGAGGAAGAAGGCGGCGCTGGTGCGGAACGGATGCGCCAGCGGCCGGGGACGACGATGTTGAGGTCGCGCTTCTCCTGCCAGGCGTCCCGCCCGGCCTGGGTGACGGCGCAGACGAAGTATTCGTCCTCCTCGCCCTGGCGCAATAATCCCTGGGCGATGAGGTCGGAGAGGAAGGCGTCTACCTGGGCGAGCGAGGCGCTGCGGAGGACGCCGAACAGCGGATTTCGGCTGAACTGCTCGGTGCCTTTGGCGGACGCGCCGCGCAGGACTTTGTTGAGGCGGGCGCGGCCCAGCGGGTGGCGGAGGGCGTCAATGGCCTGCAGGAGCGAGTGGATGTCGTCGGCGTCCACGTGGGCGGGCATGGGGGCGGCGGGGCCGCGCACGGGTTCGGCTTTGACGCGCGCCTCCTGGGGCCGGTCGCAGTTGTCGCAGCAGAAGCCGGTGTCTTCGGGTTCCTGGCGGTCGCCGAAGTAGTCCAAGACGGTGCGGCGGCGGCAGTCGGTGGTGCGGCAGTAGTCGGTGATTTCGTCCAAACGCCGGTAGCGCTCGCGGCGCTGGTTGTCCAAGTCGGCGCGGATGCGGCGCAGGGCGTCGGCGGGGAAGGCGTGGCCGATCAAGCGCACGGTCATCTCGTCGGAGGTCTCGCCCAGGCGCTGGGTGAGGCCGGCGCGTTCCAGTTCGCTGAGGGCGAGGCGCAGGGTGAGGCCGTTGCCTTTGTCGTTGGGGCCGAGCATCCGGGCCATGTTGAACTTGGACAGGGTGACGACATCGCCTTCGGCGGCGGCCACTAATTGACGATGCACCTGCTGGATGGTTTCGGGGGTCAGGGCTTCGTTCTCGATGAACCATTCGCGGGTGCGTCGGTCGGTGAAGTGGTACAGGATGACGCAGCGGCTTTTGCGGCCGTCGCGCCCGGCGCGGCCCGCTTCCTGATAGTAGCTCTCCAGACTGTCCGGGCAGGCGCAGTGGATGACGAAGCGGACATCGGGCTTGTCAATGCCCATGCCGAAGGCGTTGGTGGCGACCAGGGTGTGCAGGTCGCCGTCGAGCCAGCGCTGCTGCATCTCGTTGCGCTCGGCGGGGTCGAGTCCGGCGTGGTACAGCCCGGCTTTTTTGCCGACGGGGGCGAGGGCGCGGGCGGCGACTTCGCGTATTTCCTCACACTGCTTGCGGGTGGCGACGTAGATCAGGCCGCTGCCGGGCTGGGCGGCGAGTTTGGGCAGCGCGCGGGCCAACCGCTCCTCGCGTTCCCCTTCGTTTTTGCAGCGGACGACGGCGTAGTGCAGGTTGGGCCGGTTGAAGCCGCCGACCAGCACGACGGGGTCGCGCATCCCCAGGTTGGCGACGATGGATTCCTGAACGCGCCGGGTGGCGGTCGCGGTGACGGCGGTGATGGGCGGGCGGCCCAGCGTCTCGGCGACGGTGTGCAGGGACAGGTAATCGGGCCGGAAG
The DNA here is from genome assembly GCA_964657535.1 of Armatimonadota bacterium. GTDB lineage: Bacteria > Armatimonadota > Armatimonadia > Armatimonadales > Capsulimonadaceae > CAZZVX01. The sequence goes on from CAZZVX010000270.1 coordinate 2,106, forward strand.
TCGTGGCCCCATTCGCTGATGCAGTGGGCCTCGTCCACGACGAGGCGCGTGATGGTGACGGAGCGCAGGGCGTCCAGAAATGCGCCGGACCGGAACCGCTCCGGGGCGACGTAGACGAGCCGGACGCGCCCGGCGCGGATGCCGGACAGGACGGCGCGCTGCTCGTCGGCGGTCTGCAGGGACGTGAGGCAGTCGCAGCCGATGCGGTCAAACGCCGGACGTCGCTTGAGGGCTTCCACCTGGTCGCGCATGAGGGCGATCAGGGGCGAGACGACGAGCGTGACGCCGTTCGCGAGGGCGGCGGGCAGCTGAAAGCACAGTGATTTGCCCGCGCCGGTGGGCATGACGACGAGCAGATCGCGTCCGTCCTGGGCGGCCTGGACGGCTTCTTCTTGCAGCGGGCGGAACTCGCCGAAGCCGAACATCTCGTGGAGTGTGTCGGTCAGGTGGTCGGTCGGGTTTTCGGCGCTGAGGGCGGTCGGCATGACGCTGTTATTATACCCGGAATGGCGCGTCGGATAGCCCCCCGGCCCCCAATAGCGGGGGAGAAGATGGCCCCCTATCCGCCTTCGGCACCTTTCCCCCAACGGAATGGGAGAAAGGCTTGTAAATATCAGGCTGTGCCTCTTGACGAGAGGGTGGTGGCTGCTGGGGGAGCGGGGGCGGAGGTTCGTTCCGGCAGTTTTTTGGGTCGGCGGTGTCGAGCGTGTCCAGGGGGAAGTCGGAGGGCAGGCCCTGGCGCTGCTCCTGGCTGGCCTGCTGCTGGAGGACGGACTTGGCGATGACCTTCTCGTAGAACGGATCCTGGCGGCAGACGGCCTCGCTGACCTCCATGTAGGCGAGTTCGCGCTCGCGCAGGCGGGTGCCGTAGAGGGCGGGGACTTCCTTGCCGAGCATGTGGACGGACTTATCGAGCTGGCGGCGCAGGGTGGTCTGGAGGCGCATGAGTCGCTCGATCTTGTGGAGGCGGGCGTCTTCGTCCAGGGCGTCGTCCTCCCAGACCTGGGCCTCCCAGCGGGAGAGGCGCCGGAGTTTCCAGGAAGCGTCGGCCCAGAGTTCGAGGTACTGGCGCTCCATGAGGCTGCGCGGGGGGAGTTCTTCGAGCAGCCGGTCAAAGAGTTCTTTGTAGGCGTCGGGGCTTTCGCCCAGGTGCGGCAGGACGGTCTGGCGGCAGAAGAGTCCGTGCGTGGTGGCGTTGCGTGCGCTGACGGCCTTGCCTTCGGGGGTTTTGGGGCCGCCTTTGCCTTCGGGAGTTTTGGGGCCGGAACCTCCCGGAAGCCCGCCTCCTTGTTCCCTCGTCCCTGGGTCACAGGGTCCTCCCACAGTGGGAGGATTCGGAGTGTGGGCGGGGGCGGGAGGATTCGGTGTCGGGCTGGGCGTGTGGAAGGCGGGGGCCGGGGAAGGGCGGCGCTGGTGGAGTTTGGGCGCGGTCTTAGCGCGCGGTGCGTTCGGCGTGGTCATCGGTCTGGTTCTCCTGTGTCTGTGACCGGTTGCCCCCAACGGTCGTTTTTAGTAGTATTATGTCTATTATGACAGGGAGGACAGACGTTGTCAAGGGGCAGTGGAGGCCCCCTATCCGGCTTCGCCACCTTTCCCCTGAAGACAGTGAGAAAGGCCAGTGGCAGGGGCGACTGCTTTCTGCCAGTGGGGCCATTGACAGACAAGGGCGGGGGTGAATATGAATTGGCGGGGTGTGGCTGAGTGTAGCGCGGCGGTAGGGCTGGGATAGCGGCGGGGGCGCACCGAGGGTCAGGCGGGGCTGTCGTACTGGTCGGTGGACAGAACGCTCCCCGTGCCGTCTAGCCGCTGGCAGACGCTGCCCGACAGGTCGAAGGTGTAGAACGCGCTGCCGGAGGAAGTGTGACGGGACAGCAGGCCGTTGGCCCCGAATGTGTTGACTGCCGTCACGCGCGTGCTGCCGCCGGAGTAGGCGCCTTGTAACATTACATAGCAGCTGGTGTTGACATAAAATCTATTAATGTATCGTACAGCCTAACTATTTCTTGATACTCTGGCCATCTTCTGTCAAATCCCGTCGTTTCACCTGCATAAACCCTCCATTTGTCAAACCTGTTTCTTCCCTGTAAATCTTCGGTCAGCACATCCAAAGCGTATTCGCTTCCATTTAATGCTGCTATCGTAAATTTCTGGGTATGAGCAATCACATAGGACTTTCCTGCCGCTGACAACACAAGACGAAATGCACGGCGCGTCCAGCCAAAACTGGACTGCATAGTTATAGAGAACTCACTCAGTCTACCGACAGTCTGACCTTCCACCAAGAGTTCGTTCTTGCTATGGTCAAGAACGAACGCTTTTGGAGATCGCAGGCCCGACAATGCGGGAAGCAAATTGATTAGGATCGCTGCTGCACAGAGCAGTTCAAGCAGCCAAAAATCGTTTATTGAGGGAAAGTTGAACATGGGCGGTTTTCTGGCTTGGCGCGTCATCAGATTCAGTAGATTTCCCGCGAACATCAGACCGCCGAAAAAGACTGCTGATCCGACCCAAAGCAACACGCCTGCCTTGATGTCCGCGAGGTGGGCCGCATTCAAGCGGTATACCTGTATGCTGCCGTTACTGATGTCTACTTTGGCTAGCATTAATGTTGGTTCAGTCTTGAAGGGAAATAATCTCATACAATGCCGCGATGTTTTAACAATGGAGGATCGTTAAGGTATTCAGTAGGCTGTCGGATGAACAGTACCAATTGGTATGATTGGCGGATCGATGGGCGATGGGTTTAAGTTAGGATCCGGGATTAAGCCACTTGTATTAAAGAGAATGTGTCCGCCACTCATTCCAACACCCGCTCCAAAAAAGAGGCCTGCTCCCGGCCCTAGTTTAAAGGTGACAGAGCGGTTTGTATTGCCGTCACACCCTATAGGATGAGTAAGGCTTACTGAAACAGGCCCTATTTTACCGGTACCGCTCCATACGGGTTTGGTCCCGTTGCTGAGATTACCATTGCCGACAGTAACGCCGAGGCCGACACCGGCGGCAGCTCCATGACCAATACCAAACCCACTTCCGCTCCAGACGACGCCGACATTACCGTAGCCGTCAACAGCGATACCAACCCTGCCTCCTAGACCGCCCCCGGCCCCGAACAGGCCGCCCCCAAGAGTACCTCCTAAACCAATGCCAACATTCCAAAGCCCAAGCGAATCAACAAAATCAACCGGATCATTCCCTACATACCCATACAGGTTCATCCCGCCCACGTAGCCGATGGGGTCTCGTGTCAGCCACCTGCCCGTGCCGGGGTCGTAGTAGCGGTGGGTGCACAGCACCAGCCCCGTCGCATCGGTGTAGTAGCCCCACTGCCCGCCGAACCCGAAGCAGTCCGCCGTCCCCGTCGCCGTGCTGGTGCGCAGCCCGAAGCCGTCGTAGGTGTTGGCCGCCGGCTGGTTCTATGCCACGGAAGGCGTTGCTTTGTATCGGCATTGTACCCGATGCGGCCAACACCCCGCAGGAAGGTCAGGTTAATGGCTCCGTGTGGATGGTGTCCGCGACACTGGAATCTTTAAGACGAGAGGTTGCGGCATCGGGTATAACAGGCAAGAAAAACACGGGAGGGCAGGAGAAGAATGTCGGAGCAGACAAGGACGGAAGAAACGGGCGGCGTGGCGACGCCGTATACGGGACGGACGCAGCGGGCGGGGGTGCTGATCACGCTGATTGCGGTGGTGGGGGCGGTGGCGATTATGGACATTGTCGCGGAGATGGTGGTGACGCTGGCGAAATTGAAGTCGGAGGATTACTGACGGCCCCCTCCCCCAAGAACGGGAGAGGGGAAGCGGAGGGAGAAGCAGGTCACGGCTTGCCGTAGATGTGGGCGAGCATCTGGTCGAAGGCGAGGGGCTGGACTCCGAAGACGGTGGTGACGGCGCGGCTGTCGGTGATGTTGTCGCGGCCCAGGTTGGCGAGCTGGTCGCGGGTGACGGGGGGCTTGGGCATGAGCGCCTCCATGACGGTGGCGGCGACGGTGAGGAGCGGGATGGGGGCGTGCATCAGGGACTTGTGGACGCCTTGCGCCGTGGCGATGCCGGTGAGCAGGTCGTTGAACGAGAGCTGGGTCGCGCCGCCCACTTCGTAGAGGGTGTTGGCGGTGGCCCGATTGCCCAGGGCGCCGACGACGCAAGCCGTGAGGTCGTCGATCCAGATCGGCTGGAACTTGTTTTCCCCCGTACCGGGAACGGGGATGACCGGGAACGGGACGGCGAAGGGCAGGCCGCCGTGCTGGACGAGGTCGTTCATCTGCGCGATGAATTCACCGTCCTTGCCGATGACGAGCGACGGGCGGAAGATGGTGTAGGGCAGGCCGCTGTTTTCTACTGCCTGTTCGGCGGCGAACTTGGTGCGGGAGTATTCGGCGGGCGCGTCGGACGCGGAGCCAATGGCGCTCATGTAGATGAAACGGCCCTGGACGCCGGCGCGCTTGGCGATGTCCAGGACGTTCTGGGTGCCGTAGACGTGGATGCGCTGGAAGGTCTGGTCTTTGCCCGACTCTTGGATGATGCCGACCAGATGCACGATGGCGTCAATGTCGGAGAACATCTCGGTGGTCATGGAGGTGGACAGGCCGACATCCACGCCGTCGGCGTACTCGGCTTCGGGGTGACGGCGCGCACCGACGGGCGCTTTGCGGGACAGTCCCCGGACGGCGTGGCCTGCCGCCAGCAATGCCCCGACCATGTGGCTGCCGACGAATCCCGACGCCCCTGTAACCAAAACCTTCATGTGCGATGTCTCGCTTTCTAAAGCATACGTTCTGTATGCGTGCCGATGATGCCTTGCCGTGTTTCTGTATGATACCCCGGCTGTGGGCGGTTGCAATCAGAGACGAGGAAGCCCACCTCCCCGCTGCGCTGGAGTCCTCGCTCGGCGAGCCGATACGAAGTAATGCCTTCAGGCATAGAGGCTTCGCCC
>CAZZVX010000271.1:0-7029 GCA_964657535.1 Armatimonadota bacterium
ACATGTCCAGCGTTTTTTGCATCACTTCGGCGCGCGCCAGCATGCCCCGGTCGGCGGTGCTGTTGTCGAAGAAATTAATGCCGTTCGCGCCGATGGAGACGACGACGTAGCCCCAACTGGCGAGGACATTGCCGATGTAGTCGTACCCCGCGTAGCTGGGAATCTGCAGCGAACCGGCGGGCGGGGGCCACCCGCTGGTGGACTGCCCCGTACTCGGATTGTAGGACGTGCCGTGGCGTCCGTGGACGAGCATGATCAGCGGCATCGGCCCGTTCGGGTGGGCGCTGGTGCCGTCGTCAATATACTTCGGGTAGTAGACGCGCCCGTCCAACTCGTTCGGTCCCAGCGGCTGCCCGGTGGTCGCACTGGTCAGGTGCGGCGGCGTGTAGGCGCTCAGGCCGTAGTTGTAGTCCTGCGGTGTGGCGACTGGGTAGGGGCCGGTGGCGCCTGGGTCGCTGGCCGCCTGAGCGCGCGGGCCGGCGCCGGCGAGGCAGAGCGCCGCCAGTACGGCCCAAAAAATACGGGAGAGAGATGTCATTTGGCACTCCTGTCTACAAAGACCGGCTGGAGGAGCGGCGCGGCGGTCGGCTTCGTGAATCTGCCGAAGTTCCACTGCGCGGGCGGATTGTTGGCGTCATACTGGCCGTAGAAGACCGCCATGACGTTGCCGCTTACCAGTCCCTCGTACTGTGACTTCGTGAGGGTAAAACAGATCGTGTGAAGATTGCCGCCCTGCGTGTAGCTGCTGTTGATGAACTGCTTTTTCCCGATTGCGAGGGTCGCGATCTCATCGCGCATGGGGAATTCCGTGCTGCTGTAAAGATAGATGTTGTACGTGAGGATCGTTCCCTTGGTGAGAACGGGGCGCACAAAGCGCAGATAGTTGGTCTGGGAGGCCGCGTGAAGCGCGCCCGCGCTGCCGAGCAGCAGCAGGGCGAGCGCCGCCCTCCAGACGGAAGAGTGCGTCGTCCGACGCCGAGAAGACTCGGTCATGGTCATTCCTTTCCGAAGTGTGGCGAGACGTGCCGAAGGGCCTGCGGCCAGACGTGCCGACGCGCCGAGTTGACGGGGTTAGCGTGAAAGTGGGCGTCGAAGCCGGATCGAGGCGTCGTACTTGGGTTCAGACGATGAACCGATGTCAGGAGGAACTCTGACGGGCCGATCCTCAACGGTGAGAACAGGGTGAAACGGGTGGAGCGGTGCGAGACCGAGGGAAGCGCGGAGAATGCAGCCGAGCATTCACACCCTCAGTATGACAGGTCCTGCGTGACGAGTCAAGTGGTTTCATACAAAACCGAGCGCTTGGCGGTCAGGTATTAAAGGCTTTTGGCGGCAATCGCGGGATAGACGGCAGGGCGCTCAGGCCAGCAGGACCGCGATGATGGCGGTGAGTGAGAAGGCGACGACAAGCAAGATAAAATAGTTGAAGGCGATCCAGTTGATCTTGAGGAACGTCTTTCCCCGGCCCTGCCCGTAGACGCGGCGCAGGGCGACAAAAAGGTATACCGGCAGCAGCACGAAGACGACGGCGGTGACGACGCCTTTAATCGTGTCCCAGCCCGACGTGTTCGGCGCGAACCGGGACAGCAGGATGGGGACCGTCAGCAGTGCGAACGCGAAGGCGTGCGAGTGCAGCGAGAAGATCAGGTGTTCCACGTACAGTCGCTTGGAGCGCCAGTAGGTCATCTTCAGCAGCAGGGCAAACAGCGGCAGCAGCGCGAACATCATCTTGGGCAGGTCGTCAAAGACGTTCTGGATGACGGACTGCGCGAAGGTCTGTTCGTTCCCTCTGGCCTTGATGATCTGCCGGGCGATGAGAGACTTGAACAGGCCGTCTTTATGAGGATTGCGCGGGTCTTTCTGCTGGGCGTCATAGGCGGCGAGAGTCGCAGGCAGGTTGTCGCGTTCCGTGCCGTTGTCGTCAATGGTGAAAAAGGACACGTCCTGGGACTTGCCGAGCGTTTTGGTGGAGACGTTGGCGTGGAAGCCCGGCGGGGGTTTGACGGTCTGCGTGTGGATGTGGCTGACGACGTTGGAGGAGGGCAGTGCCAGAAAGAACAGGGCGCTGATGACCAGGTACATCTTCAGCGGCGACAGGTAGCGGACGCGGCGGCCCGCGTTATACTCGACCGTGAGGGCGCCGGGCTTGAGCAGCAGGGGGATGACCGTCCGTACCAGTTTGGAGTCCCAGGAGGCCATCTCGGCGAGGACATCCGAAACCAGAGGGCGCAGGCCGACGGTCTCGTTCTGGTTCTCCTGGCCGCAGCGGGGGCAGAAGTTGTCCGTGTCGCCGGTGGGCGTGCCGCAGTTAAGGCAGTGGTCCAGGCGCGGCAGCGTCCCGTCCTTTCGGGGCCGCCGCGCCGGGCAGGCGGGCGGTGCGGGCGCGGCGGGTGGTTCAGCGGGAACGGACATGATGACTGCATTCTATCCTGAACGCGCCGGGCTGTCAAGTGGGTATGCTGTGCGCGGGGATGAATGCCATGGAACAAACAACCACGCGCGGCGCGAAAAGCGAGCAGACCGCGCAGAAACAACGGGCGGCGGGCCAGATCACGCTGCGCCTGATTTTGGGCGTCCTGCTGAGTTTCGCCGCCACAGGCGTCTTCGCCTGGATTTATGATCACGTCAAGGACAAAAACAGCAAGACGACGGCGTTTGACGACGGGCTGCTGCACTGGATGCACGCCCATCAGACGCCCTGGGTGACGGTGCTGGCGCGCGGTCTGGCCTGGTTCGGCAACCCGCCGGTCATCGTCGGCATGGCCGTGCTGGGAGTCATCGTCGGCCTGGTCTGGCGCAAAGTGCGCGGGGCGGCCTGGACGCTGCCCATCGCGGTGATCGGGGCGGGCCTGATCATTCAGGGCGTCAAGATCACGTTCCAGAGGCCGCGTCCGACGCTGTTTCACCCTCTGCTGCACGAGTCCGGGTACTCGTTTCCGTCGGGCCACTCGCTGATCTCGGTCGTCGTTTACGGGCTGCTCGGCTATTTTGCCATGCACCTGTTCCAGCGACATGGCCCGCGCCTGGCCGTGGGCATCGTGACGGTTTTTATTGTTCTTCTGGTGGGCCTGTCGCGGGTCTATGTCGGCGTCCACTTCCCGACGGATGTTCTGGCAGGCTGGACGGCAGGCATCCCCTGGCTGATCACCTGCCTGGGAATCCACGAAGGCCTGACGCGCCGGTTTCAGGGCGTGGGCGAGCCGGTCTTAGAGAACCCTTCGCCCCTGGTCAAAGCGGCGGCGGGTCTGCCGCAGAAGCCGTAAGCCCCTATCCGCCTTCGCCGCCTTTCCTCCTTCGGAATGGGAGGAAGGCCAATGGCACTGACTGTTGCGGCTTCGCCCGTTGCCAAAAAGCAACTGAGTCGTAGTTACTGGCCCCTCTCCCTTTCCGAAGGGGGAGGGGTGGTCGATGAGGCCGGGGTGGGGGCCTGCGTAATCGCGGCCACCAGTTCCTGGGAACACAGGCCGACGCCGGGGATGTAGCGGACGCGCGGGTCTTGCGCCTGACGGACCCACTCGATGAGCGGGGACTCGTCGAGCAGGTGCAGGGTGCGCTGGGCGTCGGCGGCGCGCACCATGCCCTGGGCGGCGGCGCGGTCGCACAGCGCGCGCACGTCCTGGGGGACGGGCGGCGGCGCGGAGGCGGCGGGCAGGGCGAACAGATTGTGCGTCTCGGACTCGATGCGAGCCAGCACGGCGGCGGGGTCTGCGGGCTTGCGCTCCAAAGGAAGGGCGAGAATGGGCGCGTCCCAGTCGCCGGTGGGGGCGTCGCCGAACACGAGGTGGGCGCGGCGGTCGCCGTGCGTGAGGGTCAGGTCGGGCAGCAGGACGCCGTGCGATGTCACGAGGGGGTCGGGCTGACGCTTGATGCGCCAGCCGTTCGCCGCGCCCTGCGTCCGCAGCTTGACCAGGCCTTTGTACAGCGCGTCGCCCGCGTCCAAGCGCCGCCGGAACGAGAGCGGCAGCGATTTGGGGTTGAGCGGTGCGCCCAGAGTCTTGAAGGCGTCCGACGCGAGCGACAGCCGGAACAGGCGTGTTCCCAAGTGGGCGTAGGCGTAACCCGTCGTGGCGCGGGTCGCCCAGCGGTGGGTGATGTGCAGCAGGCAGCGGGCCAGCCGCCCCGGACGGCGCGGCAGCAGGCCGGATTGTTCCAGGTCGGACAAGGTAACGCTCGTCCCTTCTCCGGCGATGACGGCTTTGACGCCCAATGCCCGCGCAAGCGCGCGCACGTCGGCGGCTTCGGCGGGTGTCAGCGACAGGCCGTGCAGGACGATCTTGGTGGCCCGGCGCAGGCAGGTATCCAGCGCGTGGAAGTTGTACAGCGCGACCAGGTCGCTGGGCTTGGGAACGGCGCCGAGGCGAGTCAGTATCTGGTTTTCCTCGGCGTCTAAATGGAGCAATGCGTCCCAGGAGTGGGCGGACAGTGCGAACGGCTCGCCCAGAGTCTGGTAAACGCGGGGGCGTTCGTCTTCGGGTACGAAGCCGTCGTGGCAGGCGTTGAGTTGCAAATACGTGTGTCTGCGCAGCGCCATCGGCGTCCCCAAGTTCGCCTCGGCCAGACGCTTGGCCGCGTCCGTGCCGACGATCTCGGCGAAGCGGGGCGTCCGGTAGGTGTAGAACTGACCCAAACAGGCCACGACGCCGCGCGCCAGGCGCGGGTCGCCGAAAAAGTCCACCATCGTCTGCGGGTCCATCTCGCCGCGCCGCTTGCCGACCAGGGTGTCAAACGTGCGAATGGCGATCTCCAGCCGCGCCAGGGCTTTCTTGTCCTTCATCTGGTGCGGGTAGACGGACGCCGGGACGCCGCTGCCGTCACCCGACTTGCGGGTGGTCTTCTTGAAATCTTCCAGGCGAAAAGCCATAACAACTCCTAGCCCTGTTCGGGCTTCTCCTGGGGCTTGCGGCGGCGGGCGGTCTTGACCTCGCTGGTGCCGCGCGTGACGATCTCGTACAGATATGCATGGCCGGGCTTGGGGCGCAAAACGCGGCCCAGGCGCTGGATGTATTCGCGGGTGGTGCTGGAACCCGAAACGACGATGGCGACGTTGGCATCGGGGACATCCACGCCTTCGTTGAGGACGCGGCCCGTGACCAGTTTCGAGTAGTGATGCTTGCGGAACTGGTCTAAAATGTCCCGGCGCTCATCGGCGTGGGTGCGGTAGGTGATTGCGGGCAGGGCCAGTCGGCGCGACAGGTCGTTGACCAGGACGTTCCATTCGGAAAAGACGATGACCTTGTCGGCGCGGTGGTCGCCGAGCAGGTCTTCGACTTTGCGAACTTTGCGCTCGGCGTTCATCGCCAGCATCCGGGCTTCGCGGTGGGCGCGCAGGGCGGCGCGGGCGGCGGGGTCGTGTCCCGCCTGCCGGATCATGGCTTCAAACAGATTGCTGCAGCCGGTGAGCATCAGTTTGTGGCGGTTGGCGGCCATGTACCAGGAATACTCGGCGCTGTACTGGTCGTAGCGGGCCTGTTCCTCGTCCGTGAGGTCTACATAAACGCGCTCCACTTTGTAGTCGGCGATGTGCTTGTCGCGGGCCAGCGTCGCCGGCTGCCGCTCGAAGACGGTCGGGCCGATGAGTTCGCGCAGGTCGTCGTGCCGCCCGTCGGAGCGTTCCAGTGTCGCGGACAGGCCGAGCCGAAACGGCGTGGGGCAGCGCGTGGCGATGGTGCGGTACGACGCCGACGGCAGGTGGTGCGCCTCGTCAAAGATCAGCAGGCCGACGTCGGACAGGTCGCGCCGGGGCATGGCCGCCGAGTCGTAGGTGATGACGGTCCAGGGCCGCCGCGTCCGAAAGCCGCCGCCGATCATGCCGACCTGGTCGGCCTCCAGGCAGAAGCGTGCGCAGATGGTGTCGTGCCACTGGTGCAGCAGGTCAATGGTCGGCACGACGACCAGGGTGCGGACGGCCATCGCCTCCATCGTCATCAGCGCGACGACGGTCTTACCCGCGCCGGTGGGCAGGACGACCACGCCGCGCCCGTGCGCCTTGCCCCAGGCCGTCAGCGCGTCCTTCTGGTACGGGCGGGGCGTGACCGACAGGGCGGGCACTGGTTCCGGCAGGGCGTATTCGGCGGACTGCACCTCGATCCACGCCGTCTCGGCCTGCTCCTCGTCGTCGCCGTCGTCCGTGTCGGCTTCCAATCCGGCCCCGAACAGATCGAGTTCGTTTTCGCAATTTTCGGTTGTCATTACGCCGCAAGCCTTTGCTGTGGGGCGAAGTCGGATTCGTCAAAGAGCGACAGTTGGGCGAAGCGGGCCTGGCGCTTGGGGCCGAAGCCCCAGACGGTCTCCAGGCGGCACTGGCGGGCGGCCTCGATGAGTTGTTCCGGCGTCTCGATGCCCAGCACGTCGTGCAGCTGCCGGGCCGTGCGCGGGCCGATGCCGGGGACGCGCAGCAGGTCGCGCATATAGGGCGGCAGGTCGGCGCACAGCTCGTCCAGGTAGGCCATGTCGCCGGTTTTGACAAGTTCCTGCAGTTTGCGCTGGATGCGCTCGCCCAAAATGCCTTTGGGGTGCGGCAGTGCCTTGTCGGTCTGGCGCAGCGCGGAAACCATATCATCGGAGTTGCGGCGCATGAGCGAGCGCGCGCCGTTCAGGTAGGCGTTGATGCGGTACGGGTTGTCCTCGCGGTCCCGCAGAATGGTGGCGATGTTGAAGAGCGTGGCGGCCAATTCACGGTTTGTCATGGGTGTTTTCTCCGACCGAACAGATGTATTTATTATACCCGATTTAGCCTTACTCTGTCCACATTGCCGCAGAGAATCGACTCTTGACAGGGGCGCGAAAACAGGATAAGATAGAGAAGGAGAAAACGGAGTATGGCAGCCCGATTTTGCGCGTCTTGCGGCAATGAAGTGTCTTCGGCGGCGCAGTTCTGCCCGCGCTGCGGCAAGCCCGTCAACAGTGCCGGGCCGCCGGCCTCGAAAGTGGAGGCCGCCGCGAACACGACGCGCCGGATGCTGGTGCCGGCCATGCTCGCCGCGCTGGTCGTGCTGGCGGTTGTCGTCGCCATTCTGATCGGCAAGGCGC
>CAZZVX010000272.1:0-7024 GCA_964657535.1 Armatimonadota bacterium
CCCCCGTCCTCTTCGACCGCGAGGTCGGAATAGCGCAGGCCATCCAGACCGCCGACAACATGCTCGCCACCGCCAACCAACTGCGGCGGTAATTGCCCCTGATTGGAGAACGCTTCCATGGTGCGCAAGGGACTGATCTTTCTGTGGTGCCTGACCGCCCCGCTGACGGCCAGCGGCGCCGCCGTTCCCGTCCACGTGACGCTCAAGGCGCAGGCCGCCGTCAGCGCCGACGCGGGCGGATACTTTTCGCTCGCCTCCATCGCGGCGCTGTCCGGCGGCACCGCCGCCGAGCGGCAGCGCCTGGGCGCGGTGTGCGTCGGTCGCGCGCCCCTGCCCGACGAGGTGCGCCGCCTGACGCCCGGCGACGTGACCCTGAAACTGCGCCAGGCCGGGTTCCACCCCGAAGAGGACGCCATCATAGACGGCGCGACCCAGATCGCCGTCACGGTGTGTGAGATTCCTGCCCCCCCCGCCCCCAATAATGGGGAAGTAGGGGTCCCGTCTTCTCCACCTCCCCCATTATTGGGGGCGGGAGGGCAATCCCCGGTCCTCATCCATCGCGGCGACGGCGTGACCATCGTCGTGCAGGACGACGCCATGAGCGTCACCGCCAAAGGCGTGTCCCGCGACGAAGGCCGGGCCGGCGACACCATCCACGTCCACCGCGACGGCGTGATGACCGACCTGTCCGTCACCGTCCTGGACGCCCAGACCGTCCAACTGGAGCCGTAACATTATGAAGCGCACATTTCTTCTTCTCACCGCCCTGACGCTGACATCGGGCAGCGCCCGTGCCGACTCGCTGTTCCCCGGCAGCAGCACGGAAGTCAAGCCCAGTGCGGCGTCCGTGTCCCTGTTCGCCGACAACAAGGCCCGACACGTCGGGGACACGCTGACGATCTTGATCAACGAAGCCGCTTCGGCGTCCTCCCAGGGCGCGACCAAGACCTCCAAGACGGAAAGCCTGAATTACGGCCCCGGCTTCGGCCCCCTTTTGCACTTGATCAAGAACTTCGGCGTCAGCGGCAGCATCAGCGGCGACGGCAGCGGCAGCACCAACCGCACCGACAACCTCAACGCCCAGATCACCGTCCGCGTCAAAGACGTGCTGCCCAACGGCAATCTGTTGGTCGAGGGCAGCCGACAGGTCGGCATCAACGCCGAGACGCAGATGATCACGCTCTCAGGCATCGTCCGCCCGCAGGACGTGACCTACGACAACACCGTCGCGTCTTCGCTCGTCGCCGACGCCCAGATCAAATACGCCGGCAAAGGCCCCGTCGGCGACAAGCAGCACGACGGCATCATCACCCGCATCTTCAAGGTGCTTTTCTGAGATACACTGAAAAGGCCGGCGACTGAAGTCGCGCCAACAAGAGCACAAAGTGTCCCTGCGGACACTCCAGACTTAACTTCTTAGTCCGCGAAGGCGGACTTCGTGATCTTGTAGCCGCGACTTCAGTCGCCGGGCTGTCCGCTGTGAAGGTTTCCTGAATGAACGACGGCGACAAATTCGACCCGAACGTGACCATGCTGTGGATGCCCCCCGCGCCGTCCGCCGCCCCGACGACGCCTCCGCCTGCGGATGAACCGCCATGGCGGCGCGGCGCTTCGCTGTGGGCCGCGCTGCGCCGGGGAATAGCAGTACTTCTGCGCCGCGTCCGCTCCGGCGACCCCGGCAATTATGCCTGAGAAAACCCCGAACCGGCCTAAACTTTGCGCCCGCGCGTCCCGACAATAATACTGGGATTGAAAACTATGAGACAAACACTCGTGATCTGTGGCTTGCTGCTGTCGCTGCTGGGTTCGACGACGCCGACACACGCGCAGGACCGACTCAAAGACATTGCGACGGTGCAGGGCGTGCGCGGCAACCAACTGGTCGGCTACGGCCTGGTCGTCGGGCTGGACGGCACGGGAGACGGCACCGGGGCGCTGTTTACGCCGCAGTCGGTCGCCAGTATGCTGCAGCGCTTCGGCATCACCGTCCCCCCCAGCACGCTCAAGATCAAAAACGTCGCCGCCGTGATGGTCACGGCCAACCTGCCCGCCTTCGTCAAGAACGGCAGCACCATAGATGTCACCGTCAGCAGCCTCGGCGACGCCAAATCGCTGCAAGGCGGGACATTGCTCCAAACGCCCTTGCAGGCGGCCAACAATCAGGTCTACGCCGTCGCGCAGGGGGCGGTCTCGGTCGGCGGCTTTTCGGTCGGCGGCGGCGGAGGCGGCAGCGTGACGCAGAACCATGTCACGGCGGGCCGCATCCCCGCTGGAGCCTTAGTGGAACAGGACGTACCGACGACGTTCGCGGGCGCATCGTCCAACTCGCTCCAAATCACGCTCAATGACCCCGATTTCACGACGGCGGCCCGCGTCGCCCGCGCCATCAATCATCAACTGCCGGACGGCGCCACCGGGGCGCGCGCCCTGGACGCCGCCACGGTGCAGGTGGACTTCGCGCCCGGCACGGAGCCGGTCAATCTGATCGCCGCCCTCGAAGGCACGACGGTGGATTCGGACGATACAGCCCGCGTCGTCATCAACGAACGCACCGGCACGGTCGTCATGGGCAGCAACATCGTCGTCTCCGCCTGCGCCGTCGCGCACGGCAACCTGACGGTGCAGATCACCAATGCCCCCCTCATTTCTCAGCCCGCGCCGTTCAGCGGGGGCAAGACCGTGGTCGCGCCGCGCAAGATTATCGCCGTCCAGGAAGGCAGCGAGCGATTGATTCCCGTCCCGGACAGCACGACGCTCGATAAGGTCGTCAAGTCGCTCAACGCCCTGGGCGTCACGCCGCGCGATCTGATCGCCATATTGCAGGCCATGAAGGAAGCCGGCGCGCTTCACGCCGAGATCGAGGTGCAGTGATGACCGTCCAAGCCTTAACTTCTCTCCCTGCGCCGGACAAGGCGCACGCCGACCTGAAGAAAGCGACCCAGGGGTTTGAAAGCTACTTCCTGCACCAACTGCTGCAGGAGATGCGCAAGACCGTCCCCAAAGACACGCTGCTCGGAGACGACGCCCACCAGCAGGAGATTTTTCAGGACATGATGGACCAGACGATGGCCGACTCCATCGCGAAACGCGGCGATCTGGGCCTGGGCAAAATGCTGTACGACCAGATGGCCCCGTCCGTCGGGCCGACCGACGCTCCAAAAAAGACCGACATCCGCCGATAATGGCGACTAGGACACACACCCATGACCAACGAGCAACAACTCTTGAAAAATCTGCGGCAGGAATGGGCCTTGCAGACGCGCCACTGCCAGCTGCTGGAAGCCGAGGGCCGCGCCCTGCTGGCCTGCGACCGCGAGCGCTACATCGGCCTCCAGGCGGAACACGTCGCCCTGCTGGCCCAGATTCAGGCCCAGGCTGAGGCGCGCGAAGCGCTGATGCAGGACGCAGACGGCAATCCCTGCACCCTCTCCGCGCTTCTCGACCAACTCTCGGACCGTGGGCGGCGGCTGTTGGAGCCGCTGCGCGACGGACTGCACCGCACCCTCACCAAAGCGCAGGAACTGAGCAAGCGCAACGAGGGACTTATCACCAACGAACTGAAGTATATTGCGTTCATGCTGGACCTTTACGTGGAGGCAGGACGCAGCGCCCAGGCGAGCTACGGCGGCGGGTACGGACGCCGCCTGCTGCTCGACCGACGCGCCTGACACGGACCACACGGAGGTTTTCACCCATGCCGGGGACATTTTTCGGACTCAACATCGGCCAGAGCGGTTTGACCGCCGCCCAACTGGGGCAGGACGTGACGGGCCACAACATCGCCAACTCCAGCACGCCGGGCTATTCCGTCGAAAGCGTCGACTTCGTCGCCGCCGACCCGCTCACGCCGCCCGACCAGGCCGACTCGCCTTCGATGGGGATGATCGGCTCCGGCGTCGTCGCGAGCAGCATCACCCGCGCCCGCGACCAGTATCTGGACCAGCAGGTGCGCGGCAGCACGTCCGACCAGTCCAACCAGTCGGCGCAGAACGACGCGCTCTCACAGATCGAGGGCGCGTTCAACGAGCCGTCGGACACGGGCCTGAACACGACCCTGGGGACGCTGTTCCAGAACTTCAACAACCTGGTCAACAACCCCGAAGACGCCGGCGTCCGCGCGACCGTCGTGCAGAGCGGCGACGCCGTCGCCCGCGTCTTCCACGACGTCTCCAACAGCCTGACCAACATCGGCCAGCAGCTGACGGCCAAGCAGAACGCGGACGTGAACGCGCTCAACAGCTACGGCCGGCAGATCGCCAAACTCAACGAGACGATCCGCTCCTCCCGGACGGCGACCCAGAACGACAACGACCTGCTGGACCAGCGGGACGAGCTTCTGGACAAACTTTCCGGCCTGGCGAACGTCTCGGTCATCAACAACCCCGACGGGACCGTGAACGTCGCCGTCGGCACCTCCGACCTGGTCACGGGGACGGACGCCAAATCGCTGTCGCTCACCGGGGCGAACAGCCTGACGGCGCGCGGCGACCTGAAGAGCGGCGAACTGGCCGGGCTGGGCCAGGCGCAGACGGACCTCGCCAACTACAAGACCGACCTCAACAACGTCGCCGCCGGGCTGATCTCCAGCGTCAACGCCCTCCACCAAAAGGGCGCGGGGCTGGACGGCTCGACGGGCCTGAACTTCTTCAACGGCACGGACGCGAGCGACATCTCGATTAACCAGACGCTGGTCACGGACCCGAACAAACTGGCGGCGGCGGCGGAGCCTGCCGGCGGCGGCAAGCCCGCTCCGGGCGACGCGAGCAACATGACCCTGCTCGGCGCCCTGCAAAACCAGGCGATGACGACGGGGCCGCTCACGGGGCAGACGATCCAGAGCTACTATCAAGCCACCATCTCCAACCTCGGCGGCCAGGGCGCCGCGACGAAGACGGCCCTGCAGGCGTCGTCGGCCAGCACGCAGCAGCTGACGACGCAGCGCGACAGCATCACCGGCGTCTCCACCGACGACGAGATGGTCAACATGATGAAGTATCAGCGCGCCTACGAGGCCTCGGCCAAAGTCGTCCAGACGATGGACTCGATGATCAGCACGCTCATCACGGGCCTGTTCTCGAACTGACACAGCAAAAAAGACAGAACTTTCACGGGGAGCAGGGAACAATGCGCATCACAGATAGTCTGGTAACAAGTAGTCTGCTGAACAATATCGAATCCGGGCTGAGCAATTACAACACCATTCAGCAGCAGATTTCGACCGGCAAGCAGCTCAACACGATGTCCGACGATCCGACCGGAGGCTCGCAGTCGCTGGTCCTGCACGCCGACCTGGTAGACAACGCCCAGTACCAGACC
Source organism: Armatimonadota bacterium (assembly GCA_964657535.1). Lineage (GTDB taxonomy): Bacteria > Armatimonadota > Armatimonadia > Armatimonadales > Capsulimonadaceae > CAZZVX01. The sequence goes on from CAZZVX010000272.1 coordinate 5,317, forward strand.
AACGCCGACTCGGCGACGGCGTTCCTGTCGGCGAGCGACAGCGCCCTGAGCAGCGCAACGACCGTCATGAATTCGGCCAATCAGATCGCCGTCCAGGGCGCGAACGGGACGGAGAACGCAGAAGACCTGAAATCCCTGAGCGCGCAGGTGGACGGCCTCATCAAGCAGTTGACCGATCTGGGCAACAGCGACCTGCACGGCAAATACTTGTTCGGCGGGACCCAGACGCAGACGCCGCCGTTCGCGGCCCCGGCCACCGGCGCCGACCCGACGCCGACCTATGTGGGAGACGCGGGGACCGTCACGGCGACCGTCGGCAAGAACGAATCGCTCGGCCTGAACGTGACCGGCAGCGCCACACTGGGCAGCGCCTTCAGCGCCCTGCAGGACCTGCGCAAAGACTTGAATTCGGGCGACCAGACGGCGATCTCCGCCGACATTGACAAGGTGACGTCCAGCATCACGACGATCAGCTCCCAGCGCGCGACGCTCGGATCGAAGACGAACGAGGTAGCGGACATCAAGCAGCGCCTCACCCGCGCCCAGGGCGACTACCAGGACTCGATCTCGAACATCGAAGACGTGGACTTGGCGCAGGCCTATGTCAAGCTGCAAAGCGCCCAGAATGTGTACCAGGCCGCGCTGAGTACGACGGCCCAGTCGTTCAAACTCAGCCTGACGAACTATCTCAATTAGCGCACGGAGCCGGCGAATGAATTCGCGCCAACAAGAGCACAAAGTCGCCCTTCGGCGACTCAGACTTCAGTCCGCGCAGGCGGACTTCGTGATCTTTTAGCCGCGAATTCATTCGCCGGGCTGAAACAGAGGAGAAGCAACATGACCATCGAAACCACGCGCTTTGGGGCGCTTCCTGTAGACGAGAACCGGGTGATCACCTTCCCCGAAGGCCTGCCGGGCTTTGAAGGCTGTCGGCGGTTCACCCTGGTGCCGCACCCCGCGCCGGACGGCGGCCAGCCCAGCCCGTTCGAGTGGCTGCAGTCTCTTGACGACGGCTCGCTCGCCTTCCTCGCCATGGACCCGCGCGTCGTCTTCCCGCACTACGAGCCGAGCCTGCCGTCCTCGGAACTCGACGGCCTCTCGCTGGGGCGCGGCGCGCGGGGCGAAGCTCAACTCTACGCCCTGCTGACGGTCCCTAAAGGCGACCCCTGCGGCATCACCGCCAATCTCATGGCGCCGGTCGTCATCAACGCGCAGGCGCGGCTCGCCAAGCAGATCGTGTCCAACAGCGACGAGTACGGCCTGCGTCACCGCCTGCTGCCCAACTGACCGGCGCAAACGTATCCCAAGAGCCGGGTAAGAAATTCGCCCGACTGGGAATAAACAGGACGACTGAGACGTATGATGATGTAGATTTGTCAGAAAACCGTGCCATGGAGGGCCACCATGTTAGTCTTAACGCGCCGACTCAACCAAAGCATCAAGATCGGCGACGACATCGAGATCACTGTCATCGAAGTGCGCGGCGATCAAGTCCGCCTGGGTGTCGCCGCTCCGCGCAATGTCGCCGTCCACCGCAAGGAAGTCTACCTGCAGATCCAGCAGGAGAACCGCGCCGCCGCCCAGGCCGCCCCCGACCTCGCCGGCCTTGACGCCTTAGGGCAAGCGATGGCTAACCGAGAAACCCCAAAGTAAGCGCCGCGCTTCGTTGTGAAACCGGGCGGGACCTCCCTGCGGCCGCGCCCGGTTT
>CAZZVX010000273.1:0-4540 GCA_964657535.1 Armatimonadota bacterium
GTTTTGTCGCGCCTTCGCCGTCGCGGGCGATCTCTTTGGCGAGGTACAGGCAGACGCTGTACAGGGCTTTCTCGAACTCGCGGGCGTCGGCGCTCTCTAGGTCGTCAATGACGGGGTTGCCGCAGAGGCCGTTGGCGAGGGCCAAAGTCATGTCGTTGGTGGAGGTGTCGCCGTCCACGGTGATGGAGTTGAAGGTGTAGAAGCAGACGCGGCGCAGCATTTCCTGCAAGACGGCCTGCTCGATGGCGGCGTCGGTGGTGATGAAGGCGAGCATGGTCGCCATGTTGGGGGCGATCATGCCGGAGCCTTTGGCAATCGCGCCGAGCCGGGCGGTCCTGCCGCTCAGGGGGAACTCGACGGCGACCTGTTTGAGAAACGTGTCGGTGGTCATAATCGCCTGGGCGGCGTCGTCGCAGTCGCCGGCGTGGAGTTTGCCCGCCGCGTCGTGGATGCCGGCGATGATCTTCTCCATCGGCAGGGCGGTGCCGATGACGCCGGTGGAGGCGGACAGCACGCGGCGGTGCGGGACGCCGAGCGCGTCGGCGGCGTGGTTGACCATCGCCACGCAGTCGGTCCAGCCCTGTTCGCCGTTGCAGGCGTTGGCGTTGCCGCTGTTGACGACGACGGCGCGGGCCAGTCCGTCCTGCAGATGCGTCTGGTTGCTCAGAACGCAGGGGGCTTTGACGACGTTGGTGGTGAAGACGCCCGCCGCGACGGCGTCCACGTCCGAGAGTATGAGCGCGATGTCGTTGCGCTTGCGCTTGATGCCGCAGCGGACGCCCGCCGTCTTGAACCCTTGCGCGGCGACGATGCCGCCTCCGATGATTTCCATGTGTTCTCCAGTGGCCGGATAGGGGGCATCTAGGGCCAGACGGCGCTCGTGGTCAGGCCGGCGGTCTCGTCGAAGCCGGACATCAGGTTCATGTTCTGGATGGCCTGTCCCGCCGCGCCTTTCACGAGGTTGTCAATGGCGCTGGTGACGATGATGCGGTCGGTGCGCCTGTCCACGGCGAGGCCCAGGTGGCAGAAGTTGGTGCCGCTGACGTGTTTGGTCGCCGGGAACTGGCCGGGTTCGAGGACGACGACGAACGGGGCATCGGCATAAAAGTCTGAATAGAGTGCGTGCAGGTCAGCCCCCCCTGCCCCCGACCCTGTTGACGGGGAAGGAGCCGGATTCGCGTAGGCCGTCGTGAGAATGCCGCGCGTGATGGGGGCCAGGTGCGGCGTCAGCGTCACCAGAACGTCTTCGCCGCCGAGCGTGTTCAGCGCCTGCTCGATCTCCGGCGTGTGCCGGTGGATGCCGCCGACTCCGTAAGGCCGCAGGCTTTCGTTGACCTCGCTGAAATGATAGTCCAGCCCGAACTTGGAGCGCCCCGCCCCGGAGACGCCGGAGTAGCTGTCCAGGATCAGGGACTTGGCTCCGACGGCCCCCGCGTTCACCAGCGGCGCGAGCGCCAGCACCGCCGCCGTCACATGGCAGCCGGGGTTGGCGAGGAGCCGAGCGCCGCGTATGGAGGCCTTGTTCAGTTCCGGCAGGCCGTAGACGGCGCGTTCCAGCAGCTGCGGGGCGGTGTGCTCGGCCTTGTACCACTCTTTATAAGCCATTGGGTCTTTGAGGCGGAAATCGGCGCTCAGGTCCACGATTTTCCTGCCTGCTTCCAGCAGCAGCGGCGCGGCCTTCATCGCCAGGCCGTTCTCGCCCGCGAGGAACACGAAGTCGCACCTTTCGGCGGCGGCGGCGGGGTCAAAGTTTTCGCAGACAAGCGCGACTTGTCGGTTAATACCGGGCAGGGCCGCCGACAGCGGCCGGCCCGCGTAGGTGCCGGAGGTGACGTAGGCGAGTTCGACGTTTGGGTGCAGGGCGAGCAGCCGCGCGAGTTCGCCCCCGCCGTAGCCCGACACGCCGACGATCCCGACTTTGAGTTTGTCCATAAATGATCTTGTCCTAGTAGACGCACTAGTTTCAGGTACTAGTGCTGGCAAGCCCTAATGAGGCATGAAACGGCAAAACGCCGCTCGCTGTCTTTAGAAAAGAGGGCGGGCGGCGTCTGTCCGAAACACAACGAGCCGCGCGCCATCGCTTCCGTCCCGCACGGGTGGCGGGGGAAGTGGCCCACGGCTCGCCTCACAGAAGGTTTATTCTGGGCGAGCGCAGCGTGACGCAAGGCGTGACGCGGGCGCACTTCCGAAAGCACGCACGCGACGACGCAGCGACGGGTTGGCGGCGTCTGCGGTCATAATGCGGGCAGTATACTCGCTGGGAGCGGCGTTTGTCAAGTCTGCGGCGACAAAAAATCGGGGCGCGTTGAGTCGTCGGCCTCCGGTACCCTGCTCTCACAGGGGGTTCCGACGACTCTTTGGGGGCGTAGCGGGCTTGACGGCCCCCGAAAATGCGACTATAATGAAGAGTGCCGCCGAGCCTCCGCCATATCTAGACGGGCCAAGAGCCTGCGTTCTAAATATGGCCTTTTAATAGAACCAGATTGGAATTGAAACTCTGACCTCGGCTATGACGACGGCGTGTTCCTTTTCTTTTAATAGAACCAGATTGGAATTGAAACACGGGACGTTCCCCCAGGCGTCGGGCCGTCCGGCAGCTTTTAATAGAACCAGATTGGAATTGAAACACATCCCGACCGCCAACGCCACCACGCCCTCAGTGCAGCTTTTAATAGAACCAGATTGGAATTGAAACCCGGCGCGTTGTCGTCGGTCAGGTGCAGGTACAGGCCGTCTTTTAATAGAACCAGATTGGAATTGAAACTGTTCACCCTCAGCACCGGCGAGGCGCTCTGCGCCGTCCTTTTAATAGAACCAGATTGGAATTGAAACAATACTTCACGGCCCGTTTCTCCGCCGACCTGGAACTTTTAATAGAACCAGATTGGAATTGAAACCGTATTGTCTTGGCAGAGTTCAACACGCATCGGCAGTTCTTTTAATAGAACCAGATTGGAATTGAAACGGAGAAGGCCGCCCTGCGCCGCCTGATTGGCGCCGCCAACTTTTAATAGAACCAGATTGGAATTGAAACTGCGCGGCATGATCGAACGGCATGGGGAGCCTGCTGTTATCTTTTAATAGAACCAGATTGGAATTGAAACAGGGCGAGGCCGTCTCCAAACTGGGTCGTCTCATTCGCCTTTTAATAGAACCAGATTGGAATTGAAACCCGGGACCCCCGGACGGCTCAACGGCGGCGCGGGCATCACTTTTAATAGAACCAGATTGGAATTGAAACACGGCTACTGCGACCCGACCGGCGCACACGCGCCCGGCTTTTAATAGAACCAGATTGGAATTGAAACATCCCGTCCGGTTCGGAGTGATCGCTAAACCGCTCGGCTTTTAATAGAACCAGATTGGAATTGAAACTGTTCACCGTTTCAACGTTGCTGATGTAGAGGCTCCTTTTAATAGAACCAGATTGGAATTGAAACTCGGCTCCTGCACCGACATCGTGCTTTCGCCGGACACTTTTAATAGAACCAGATTGGAATTGAAACTGCGTTCGCTCTCTGTGGGGCTGTTCCAGGACCTGACCTTTTAATAGAACCAGATTGGAATTGAAACACGTCGGCCAGCATTGGCAGCAGGACCTCAGTCAACACGCGGCTTTTAATAGAACCAGATTGGAATTGAAACGTGCAGGCGTCGCTCGGATAGAAGACGCCTGTGTTTTTCCCTCCTCTTCCCCTTTCACCCCCTAGTTTTTTCAAGCATTGAGGTTTTTCGCCACGGGACTTGCTTTCCCGACGAAATTGGTGTATACTATTTTAGATATATCTAAGATACAATAAAAACTATCTTCAAGGAGACGACACGATGTTTGACAGGGCGCGGGACCGGCGGGGCGGCAGGCCCCACGGGCGGGATCGGGAGGAGTTCGGCTTCGGGCGGGGGCCGGGCCGGGGCGAACGGCCCCTGGAACAGGGCGACCTGCGCCGGCTCGTCCTCGACCTCATCGCCGCACAGCCACGGCACGGCTACGAGATCATCAAGGCCATTGAAGAAATGATGCACGGCCACTACACGCCCAGTCCGGGCGTCATCTATCCGACGCTGACGTTCCTGGAAGAAACGGGGCTGATCGCCGGCGAGGCGCAGGGGGCCAAGAAACTGTACCGGCTGACCGACGAGGGCTGCGCGGCGCTGGAAGCCGGCGCGGCGGAGGTGCAGGCGGCGCGCGCCCGGATTGAGGCGGCGCGCGGGCGTTTCGGCGGCCCGCCGGCGCCGGAAATGATGCGCGCGATGGGCAACCTGCGCGGCGCCATCCAGGTGCGCCTCGCCAGAGGCGAGATTTCGCCCGAATCCCTGGCCGCCATCACCGCCGCGCTCGACCGGGCGGCGAGCGAGATCGAACGGAGTTGACCCGGCATGAGAACACAGAAAACCGTCGCGATTGTCGGCGGGGGTCCGGGGGGACTCACTCTCGCCCGGCTCCTGCAAATGCGCGGCGTCGCCGTCACGGTGTACGAGCGGGACGCGGGCCGGACGGCGCGGGTCGCGATCGAAGTTGATCGAGCACAGGTTAGAGGTG
>CAZZVX010000273.1:4550-6967 GCA_964657535.1 Armatimonadota bacterium
CGGACGGCGCGGGTCCAGGGCGCGACCCTGGACCTGCACGAAGAGTCGGGGCTGAGGGCGCTGCGTCAGGCCGGTCTCATGGACGCATTCCGGGCGAACTACCGGCCCGGCGCGGACAGACTGCGGCTCGTGGACCGGAACGCCCACACGGTCTGGGACGACTTCGGGAGCGAGGGACTGGGGCCGGAACGGCCGGAGATCGACCGGGGGCCGCTGCGGGAACTGCTGCTCGACTCACTGGACGCGGACACCGTCGTCTGGGGCCGTCGGTTTACTTCGCTGACGTTTCTGGGAGATATGGTGCGCTCGGAGTTTGCGGACGGCACGAGCGCGTCGGCGGACGTTGTGATCGGGGCGGACGGCGGCAACTCGAAGGTTCGCCCCTCCGTGACGCCCCGCGAGCCGATCTACTCCGGCGTGATGGTCGTCGAAGGGTCGGTCTACAATGCAGAAGCGGCGACGCCGAGAATCCAACGGATGCTGGGGGTCGGGAAGATCTGCGCGCTGGGGGACGGCAAATCACTGTTCATCGGCGCGAAGGGCGACGGCAGCCTGGCCTTCTACACGGGCCACAAAGCCGCCGAGTCCTGGGCGCGCGCCGGGGGCGTTGATTTCTCAAACCGTGCCGACGTGCTGGACTGGTTCCGGGAAGAGTTTGCGGGATGGGACGCTCTCTGGCAGGAACTCTTCCGCCACGCCGAGCTTCCGTTGATTCCGAGGCCGCAGTATTATCTGCCGCAGGACCGGCCCTGGGAAACGTTGCCAAACCTGACGCTGCTTGGGGACGCGGCGCATGTGATGCCCCCTTACGCGGGCGAGGGCGTCAACATGGCGATGCTGGATGCATTAGAGTTAGCGGAATGCCTGACGAGCGACGAGTATCCCGACACGCATTCGGCGATTGCCGCCTATGAGACGGGGATGCGCACCCGTATGTCCCTGGTCCTCCAGATGACGCTGGATCAGACGGCGGCCTTCCATTCCCCGGACGCCCTTTCTCAACTGACGGCATTGTTTGAGTCCTTCCACGCCGCCAAAGAAGCGTCTGAAGCCGTACCCGCATAGGCGGTTCTTTGGTCAGGCCGCGATGGGGTGTCCGGGGCGTTTCAGGTCGGGGAGGAAGGCGGCGAGGAGGCCGAGCAGGGGCAGGAAGGCGCAGGCGCGGTAGACCGCCGTGATGCCGACGGCGTCGGCCCAGAAGCCCATCACCGCCGCCCCGATGCCGGCCATGCCGAACGCGAAGCCGAAGAACAGGCCGGAGACGAGGCCGACACGGCCCGGCAGCAGTTCCTGGGCGTAGACCAGAATGGCCGAGAACGCGGAGGCGAGAATGAGACCGATGATCACGCTCAGGACGCCGGTCATCACGAGGTTGGCGTGGGGCAGCAGCAGCGTGAAGGGCAGGACGCCGAGGATGGAACCCCAGATGACGTACTTGCGGCCCACCCTATCGCCTATCGGCCCGCCGACAAAGGTGCCGAGCGCCACCGCGCCGAGGAAGACGAACAGGTGTATCTGGGCGTTCTGAATCGAGATGTGAAACTTGTGGATCAGATAGAACGTGTAGTAACTGGTGAGGCTCGCCAAATAGAAATACTTGGAAAAGACCAGCGCCAGCAGGACGGCCAACGCGCCGACCACGCGGCGCGAGGGCAGGGCCGAGGCGGCGGCGGGTCGCTTTGGACCGGCGGCGCGGGCGGCGAGACGCGCCTTGTACCACGCGCCGACATTGGCGAGGACCAGCATGGCGACGATGACGACCGGCGAGAAGAACGCCAGGGCGCGCTGGCCGTGCGGGACGACGACGAACGCGGCCAGCAGCGGCCCCAGCGACGAACCGGCGTTGCCGCCGACCTGGAACAGCGACTGTGCGAGGCCGTGCTGCCCGCCGGACGCGGCCCGCGCCATGCGCGAGGATTCAGGGTGGAACACAGACGACCCGACGCCGACGAGCGCGGACGCCGCGAGAATGACGGTGTAGGCCGGGGCGAAGGCGAGCAGGACCAGTCCGACCAGGGTGAAGCCCATGCCGATCACCAGGGAATACGGCTGCGCGCGCCGGTCCGTGTACAGCCCGACGAACGGCTGCAGCAGCGACGCCGTGAGTTGATACGTCAGGGTGATCAGCCCGATCTGGGCGAAATCCAGGTGAAACAGTTGCTTCAGGATGGGATATATCGCGGGAAGCAGCGACTGCACCAGGTCATTGAGGAAGTGGCAGAAGCTCAGCGCGCCCAAGATGGGGAACGCGGTCTCCGAAGGACTTTTTTCCGATAACACGGAGAAAGTATACCTGCCCCAAACAAAAAGAGCCGCCCCCGTTGGGGCGGCTCTTTTGTCACAGGGGGCGTCACTGCTGGCCGGCTTCGGGGTCGGTGGACGGGTAGTTGGTGGGCAGGCTGGAAGCGGCGGGCTGG
>CAZZVX010000274.1:0-6961 GCA_964657535.1 Armatimonadota bacterium
CCCAGCAGCAGCCGGTCATCGGCGGGCGCGGCGGCGGACAGCAGGGGACTCGTCGGCGTGTCTGCCGAGGGCCTCTGTTTCAGCCCAAGCCACCCCGCGTACCCGACACTGGCGAGCGTCGTCAACAGAACAAGCAGGGCCGGGACGCCGCATTCGTCGGCCATCTGCAGATACCCGTTGTGCGCCAGCCGCGTGAAGCCGGTCAACGCATAGCGCGGGTACTGGTCCACCCAGGCGCCGACGCCCGTCCCCAGGACGGGGTTGGCGGCGGCCATGCGCGCCGCGCCGCGCCAGGTCCAGATCCGAAATGCGCCGGAGTTGCTGTCCGCCCCGCTGTGCAGGCGATTGAGGACTGGTCTGGCCGCGACCAGCCCGGCCAACAACACAACAACAATAATTCCGACGAGACGCGCCCGCATTGCCGGGCTGATCGCGAGGCCGTTCCGCACGGCGGCAAAGACCGACACGGCAAACACGCAGACGGCGACCGCCAGAGAAACCAGTGCGAAACGTGATCCCGTCGTCAAAAGGGTCGCGGCCTGCAGGACAATGACCAAGCCCAAAAGCAGCGGCAGGCCTTTGCCAGATGGGACGCCGAGGAAGAGCGCGAGCGTGACCGGCAGCAAGAGAACGAGATACCCGGCGAGGAAGTCTGGCGTCGAGGTCGCAAAAACGCGCCAGTTTGGCGCATGAGCGAGAGAGTGCAGGGCGTACTCGCTGACGCCCTGAGTCGTGACGATGGCTGAGGCAAAGAGTGCGGTGAAAATCGTCGCGTACAGCGCGCCCCGGTGGAACTGTGCAGCACGGCGGCACAGGATGAATAAGACGAATTCGACGACAAGAACGCCCCAGCCGCGCAGCATCAAGCCGAGAAAGGCCGTGCTGTGTTGAACGATCACACGGGCGATCAGCGACAGCAGCGCGAGCAAAAGCAGGATGAGGAATGGGCCTACCCCGGCGCTGCGCGCCATGCCTCCCCAGAGGGAAGGAGGATCGGCAGGGGGTGGGGGCGTTTCACGGGGGGCGGGTGATGGGCGGGATGTGCGTTTGCGAGTTTCTCGCCCCTGCGAAGCAGGGGCGGAGCGCGGCCATGCCTGCGCGATGACGAACAAAACGGCGGCGAGCGCGGCGGTGCAGAGCCAGGAGGACCAGACCGGCTCGTCGGGGACGGCGGCGAAGACCGGGGCCAGCAGAAGGACAAGGGCGATCAGAACGACAGACATCCGGCTCACGGCATCCCCTTGCCGGTCGGCGTTGTGACGACGGAAGGAGCGCCGGAAACGGCGGCGAGCGCGTCAGCCGCTGCCTGCGCCCGGCGCGCGGCGGCACGGCGCTTCTGGACACGCACCGTGGCGCGGAGCCACAGCCCGGCCCAGACGCTGAGGCGGCGGACCGGGCCGGAGTCCGGGTGGTGTTTGATGTCGTACTCGTACCAGGAGCGGTGAAACTCCCAGATCATCTCGTCGGCGTTTCTGTCGCTGGACCGCCCGATGGCGTGGGTGACGACGGCCTGGGGGACATAGGCAACGAGCCAGTCGAAATGCCAGGCGCGCTTGCAAATATCCACGTCCTCGCAATACATAAAAAATCGCTCGTCCAGCGGGCCGATCTGCGCGATCATCTCGCCGTTGATGAGCATGGCGCAGCCTGAAACCCAGTCCACGTCCCGCACGGAAGCGTGGTCGAAGTCCTGCATCAGATAGTCCTGGGCGTACTTGTTCTGCGGGAACAACCGTCCCAGATACGTGTTGCGGAAAAAGCCCGCACCCAGCGTCGGGAATCGCCGGCAGGAGAACTGCAGGGAGCCGTCCGGGTTCAGCACTTTGGGGCCGACGACGCCCGTGCGCGGGTGCGCGTCGGCCCAGGCGACAAGGGTTTCCAATGCGCCGGGATGGATCGCGGCGTCGGAGTTGAGCAGGAAGACGTAACGACTGTCCGCTTTGGCGATGGCCTGATTGTTGGCCTGCGAGAAGCCGAGATTCTCATCGTTGGCGATCAGATTGGCGCCGGGAAACTCGCTCCGCACCATGGCGGCCGAGCCGTCGTCGCTGGCGTTGTCCACCACCCAGACGGACGCCTTCAGTCCCGATCCCCCATCGGGGAGCGGGAACAGGGACTGAAGGCAAACGCGCAGGTCTTCGCGGGCGTTCCAATTGACCACAATGACGGCGATGTCATCCATAGGTTTTTCGCTGCGTTATCGGGCGTGGCCGGAGACGATCTCATCGGCGAGGGCGCTATCGCCGTAAACCTGGCGCAGGGCCTCGATCATGGCGGGCGACGCGACGGCGACGGCGCGCGATTGTGTCTCGGTGTAACCGTAGTCGCTGACCAGCGACTGAATGTTGCCGTCAAAGATCAGGCCGACGAGTTCGCCGGCGCGGTTGACGACGGGGCTGCCTGAATTGCCGCCGATGATGTCCGCCGTGCTGACAAAATCGAACGGCGTGTCCGGGGCGATCTTCGTCTGTGCCTTGACCCAACTGGCCGACGGCTGGAACGGCGGCTGGTCGTCGTGCGCGGCGGCGTAGGCGAAGAGGTCGCCCATCTTGGTCATCGCCGGGACGGCCTGCCCGTTCTGCCTATAGCCGGAAACCGTGCCGTAGGCCAGCCGCAGCGTGAACGTGGCGTCCGGATAGGCGTTTCCCGTGCCGGCCGCCACTTCCGCCTGGGCGATTCTGGAGTAGGCCTGACGCCTGACGCTGGCAATGCTGCTGTCGGACTGCTGCCGGATGTCCCGAAGCGTCGGGTCAAGCAGCCGGGCGAGTTGGATCATGGGGTCGCTCGCGGCCTGAATCGCGGTCAGCCCGCCGTCGGACAAACGTCTGCGCTCCGCGACATCAGCCAACTTTGTTCCCGCGATCAACTCGGAGGCCCGCTCCTGCGGCGACTTGCCCGCCAGCATCTGCACGACAAGGGGATCATTCGCCCCCAGCGACTCTTCCACCTGGGCCAGCGAGTCGGCCAGCCTGATCTGCTCGAAGGGTAAAGAGATCGGCGCGGGCGAAAACAGCTCCAACTCCAGCGACTGCCGGTTGGAGTCGTTGAACTCCGGCAGCCGCTCCCCGTTGGGCTTCTGGTCTTCCTCCGCCTTCTGCACCAGCGTCAGCGCCGTGTCGAACAGGTCCGAGTCGATGCCGCGCCCGCCCGTCAAAAGGCCGTACTTGGCAAAAAGCGCCTTTTGCGCGGCAATGGCCTGGTCAATCTGGCCCCAGGCCGCGCCGTAGGAAGCCTGCAGCTTGGGGTCGGCGGCAATGCGCGCCCGCAACGCCCGTTCCTGCGCCTGCTTCTGCGCGAAAAACGCTGGGTCTTGCAGGCCCTGCAGCTCGCCGGTCAGCAGCTTGCGCGCGTTCTGGATGCCGAACAACTCCTCGCGCGACACGCGGGCGTTCTCCGGCAGACGCGCCCCCCAACTTTGCAGCAGAACCTCCTTGCGGCGCAGGACATCCAGCACGAAGGGCAGGGCGACGTCCCGTTCGTAGGCCAGGTCGGACACGGTGTTCAGGCGCGACGTGTGGCCGGGATGGCCGGACACAAACACAAGGTCCCCGTCCTGCGCGCCCGCTTTGCTCCATGTTAAGTAGTCCTTGATCTGGGCGGGCTTGCCGTTCTCGTACACCCGGAAGAACGACATGTCCAAATCATAGCGCGGGTACTCAAAATTGTCCGGGTCGCCGCCAAAGAACGCCGTGTTCTGCTCCGGGGCCATGACCAAACGGACATCCGTATAGCGTTTGTATTGATACAGGTCGTAGCGCGCGCCGCCAAACAGCGTGACGACATCGCTGCGCAGGCCGGTCTTGTCCTGCGCCTCTTTCGTAATCGCGGCGATGGCGGCGCGGCGAGCCAGGAACGCTTGGGCAGGCGTCATCTGCGGCGTGACGGCGGCATTGACCTGGTCCGTCACCGTTGTAATGCTGTCCAGCACGTTCAGTTCCAGGTCGGGTGCTTTCGGCTCCTCGGCACGGGTGCGGGCGTAGAAGCCGGTCTGCGCGTAGTTGTGTCCCGGCGTGCTGAGTTTCTGCAGCGTGTCCAGAGCAACGTGGTGGTTGGTCATCACCAGGCCATCCGCCGAGACGAACGACCCCGACCCGCCGTTGTCAAAGCGCACCGACGACCGCTGTAAATGCTGCGCCCAGGCGTCCGACAGCGTGAACCCGTACTTCTTTTGCAACTGCTGCTTGGGCAGATCGTTGTACAGCCACATTCCCTCGTCGGCCCGCGCGGCGACGGAACCGACCGCCAGCAGCCCCAGCGCGGCCCAGGCCGCCCATTGTGTCTTCAATTCGTGCTTTCTTTCTGTGTTGATATCGCGCGAATGCGCCGACGTTCGCCCCACAAAACGGCCTTTGTGATGAGCCAATAGACGGGCGGCGCAATGCTGGCTATGTAATGCTTCTCATAAAAACGCAGCAGTGCGCGGTGCGACTCCCGTATCATACGGACTTTTGCCTGCCGGGTACTCCCGCCGCCATAATGCGTGACTTCGGCTTCCGGCGTGTAATAGATTTTGTAGCCCTTTTCGCGCTTGGCCCGCCAGCACCAGTCCACTTCGTTGAAAAAAATGGGAAACTGCGTGTCCATCAGCCCGACGTCGTCGAGGGCGCGGCGCGGGATCAGCAGAAATGTCCCCATCGGCTGGTCCGCCTCGCCGGGCCGATCATAGTCAAAATAGGTCATCCGGTACGCGCCGAAAATGCGTGAGCGCGGGAAGCGCCGTGCCAGGCCCAGATACTCCCACAGCACCGGGCCGGGGTCCGGGAACGAGCGCAGCGAGCGCTGCGTCTCGCCGTTAGGCTCGATCAAGCGCGCCCCGATTGCCCCGGCGTCCGGGTGTTCGCGTCCGAACCGAAGCGCGCAGGTCAGCGCGCTTCGGCGGACGACGGCGTCCGGGTTGAGCAATAATACCCAGTCGCCTTTCGCCCGGACGAGCGCCTCGTTGTTGCCCTGCGCGTACCCGACATTCTCGCGGCTGGCGATCAGATAGACCTGCGGGAACTCCGCCGCCGTCATCTCCGCCGAGCCGTCCACACTGGCGTTGTCCACGACGATCACTTCCAGGTCCGTCCCCTGCGGCGGGTACGCGAACAGAGCCGTCAAGCACTCCCGCAGGTAGTCGCGCGTGTTCCAGTTGACGATGCAGACCGACAGCAGCATGGGCGGTTCAGGCCCCAGGCGAAAACAGCGGCAGCGCGGCCCGCAGGTCGGCCACCGTCCGCGTCGGCGGGCAGGGGGCGAACCACTCGCTGTCGTGTGTCCCCAGCACGCCCAGCGTGGCGGCGCACCCCGCCGCCTGTCCCGCCTGCACGTCCATCCAATGATCCCCCACCATGACCGACTGCGCCGGATCGGTCCCTAGCGCGCGCAAAGCGTCCCAGAGGTGTTCCGGGTGCGGCTTGGCGAGTCTCACATCGTCGCGGGAAAGCAGAGTGTCGTGGGGCAACTCGTAGCGCGTCACCAGGCCGGCGGCGACCCGGCGGCAGTTGCGCGTGACGATGCCGATCTTGCGCCCCTGCGCGCGCAACTCGGCCAGGAGTTCCCGCGTGCCGGGCAGCAGGGTGGGGCGGGCGCAGCCGACGATCTCCATCTCTTCCAATCGGTTGTGGGCGGTCTTGCGGAACCCCTGCCCGTCGTCGCCATGTGAAGAAAGAAAGTCGGCGGCGGCGTCCGCCATTCCTAGAATGTCTTTGCCGCCGATGACACTTTCAGGGACACGGGACGACAAGGCCATGTCTTGCACCATGCGAGTCATGGCCGGGAAGTCAATGTGCGTCTCCACCAGCGTCCCGTCTAGGTCGAACAGCGCCGCGCGGAGCGGCGAGAACAGGGCGGCGGTGGAGTCAATCGGCATACTTCATTATAGCCGCGTTGGGGAAGCAAGGTCAAGGGGAACGGCTAGACCCGCTTCTCGACCGGCATGACCTGAGTGATTTCCGTGATCGGCTCCGTCTCCTGGGCCAGCGCCGGGTTGGCCGGATAACGCGGGGCGGGCGACTGCATCAGCGCGGCTTCATGCGCCGCCGTCGGCGTCTCGGACATGACCGGGTCCGTCAGCTGCGCCTGGGGGAAATCAAACGCGCCGTTCGGCGGCAGCGGCACGACCGGAACGGACGGTGCGAACGTCGTTACTTCTTCCGCCGGAACGACGGTGGCCGTCGGGGGGATGTCCGCACCCGCCGCGACGCCGTTGATGTCCACGCCGACGGCGTTGTACTTGGTCAGGAGTTGTTTCAGGTCATCGTATTGCAGCGAGTCGGCGTCTATGGTGAGCAGGTAATCGCCCTCGCTGATGCGGTCCGCCAGACGCTGGGCGGCGGGTTCCGGCATCCCCATGTCTCGCAGGTAGCCGGTGACGCCGCCCGCGACTGCGCCGGCTGCTGTCGTCGCTGCCGCCGCGCCCAGAGCCGCCGCCAGCGCGCCGCCGCCGAGTACCAGCCCAAACCCAGGAATGGCGATAGCCGCCGCCGCCGCCAGAATGCCCGCAACCAGGCCAACCCCGGTCCCCACCGCCGCGCCCGCGAGCGCGTCCTGCGGCGTGGTCGTGGTCAGGCCCTCTTTGCCGACGGCCTCCACATTGGCCGGCGTGTCCACGCTGCTCGTCGGCGCCGCCGTACTGGCTATAGCGGCGGGCGGCAGTGTCCCCACCTGCGTCATGTAAGCCGTCTCCGGCTCGCCCTGCTCCAATCCCGTCTGATCCGCGAGGCGCGCATACCCCCCACGCACCCGGCCGGCCTCGTCCTGTTCGGCGGCACGTCGCGCGACGACCCCAATGGCATCCCGCGCGATGCCGTGGTCCTGCAGGGCGCCGATGGCCCGCTCGGCGTCCGCCACGTCCTGAAAAAGTGCATAAATCCGTTCCGTTGCCATGTTGAAACACCTCCGTGTTGGTGTTCAAAGATACCCCTCAGCAGGGAAGCATAAACGCCGCAAGCCCTTTCCGACCCCTGCTGCCTTGTGTAAG
>CAZZVX010000275.1:0-6961 GCA_964657535.1 Armatimonadota bacterium
TCCTGACACTCAGCACAAACAACACGCCCGCCCCGCGCACCGCCCCCATCACCGGCGTCTCCCCGGCGCGCTCCCGCGTCCGCCAAACCCTCAGCGGCCTCGTCCAGGCCTACCGCGCCCTCCCCATGACCGCCAAAAGCACCTGGCAGATCGCCGCCAACACCCTCAACCAGCGCCAGAACCGCACCGGGCGGCGCCAAATCTCCCCCGCCAACGCATACGTCACCTGCAACGCCGCCCGCCTTGCCGTCGGCCTCCCCATTCTTGCCAACGCCTCTGCCGACCTCCTCCCCCCGCCCATGCTTCCCGCCGTCACCGCCCAGGCCCAGGTCGGAAACGCCTTCTCCCTGCAACTCGTCTCTCCCGACTACCCCCACGCCATTCTCCTGCTCGCCTCCGCCCCGACCCCCGCCGGCAAGACCACCTTCCCCAACGCCGACTTCAAAATCATCGGCTCCCTGCCCGCCCTCACCGCCGACGTCCCCGCCGACATCGCCGACCTCTACGCCGCCGCCTACGGCCTCCCCGAACCCGGCTCCCAGATCGCCCTCAAACTCATCGCCATCAGCCCCGCCGGCCTCCGCCTCACCCCCCTCCTCCTCACAACCCCCGTCACCAGCCCCGACGTGCAAAGCCGCAACTGACTCTGTCACTAGCCTTTCTCCCATTGACGCACTGGCGCACCCGGAGGGCCGATGGGGGGAAGGTGCCGAAGGCGGATAGGGGGCATTCCCATACGCGCCAAAATGGGGTAGAATACCCCCATGTCCCTGCTCGATGTTCGGCAATGCACCAAGAAGTTCGGCGGCCTCACCGCCGTCAACTGCTTCCAGTTGACCATGAACACCGGCGAACTCGTCGGCCTCATCGGCCCCAACGGCGCGGGCAAGACCACGGCCTTCAACCTGCTCACCGGCGTCTACGCCCCGACCGAAGGCCGCATCACCTTCGACGGCCAGGACATCACGGGCCGCAAGCCGTATCAGATCGCCGCCTGCGGCCTCTCGCGCACCTTCCAGAACATCCGGCTGTTTCCCACACTGACCGTCCTGGACAACGTCCGCACCGCCTCCCACCTGCACTACCGGCCCTCCCTGCTCGACGCCGTCCTCCGCACGTCGTCGTTCTCCCGCGCCGAGAAGGCCATCGAGGGCGAGGCGCGGGACCTCCTGAACCGCATGGGCCTGGGCAGGTTTGAGCAGGAATTGGCGAAAAACTTGGCCTACGGCGAACAGCGCCGCCTGGAGATCGCCCGCGCATTGGCAACAAAGCCCAAACTCCTGCTCCTGGACGAACCCGCCGCCGGCATGAACCCGCAGGAAAAACAAGACCTCATGGCCCAGATCCGCGCCCTGCGCGACGACTTCGGCCTCACCATCTTATTGATTGAACACGACATGAAAGTGGTCATGGGCATCTCCGAGCGCATCCTCGTATTAGACTACGGCCAGACCATCGCTCAAGGGACGCCCCGCGAAATCCGTGACAACCCCGCCGTGATTCAGGCCTACCTCGGCGAACCGGACGTCGCACCCAGTTAAGCCGTATGATGCTTTCCATTGACAACCTTTCCGTCAACTACGGCGCCATCCGCGCCCTGTCCGGCATCTCACTGTCTATTGAACAGGGCCAGATCGTGACGCTCATCGGCGCGAACGGCGCGGGCAAAACCACCACCCTGCGCACCATCTCCGGCCTCGTCCCCTCCCGCCAGGGCCGCGTCGTCTTTGAAGGCGAAGACATCACACATTTGCCCGCCGACAAGATCGTGCAGCGCGGCATCGGCCACTCGCCCGAAGGCCGCCGCGTCTTCGCCAATATGAGTGTCCGCGAAAACTTGGAACTCGGCGCCTACGCCCGCAAAGACCAAAGCGCCATTCGCCAGGACTACGACCGCGCCCTGACGCTCTTCCCGCGCCTCAAAGAGCGCATCGGCCAGAACGCCGGGACGCTTTCCGGCGGCGAACAGCAGATGCTCGCCATGGGCCGCGCCCTCATGGGCCGCCCCAAGTTGCTGCTCCTAGACGAGCCATCGCTCGGCCTGGCGCCCTTTCTGATTCGAGACATCTTCAACATCATCCAGGACATCAACGCTCAGGGGACCACCGTACTCTTGGTAGAACAGAACGCCCACAAAGCCCTCGGCGTCGCCCATCGCGGCTTCGTTTTGGAAACCGGCCACATCGTCATGGCCGACGACGCCAGAGCTTTGCTCGCTAACGACGATGTCAAGAAAGCGTATCTGGGAGAATGAAACAAACATCCCTCTACGACACCCACAAAGCCCTCGGCGCGACGATGGTTCCGTTCGCGGGCTGGGAAATGCCCGTCTCCTACCGTGGCACCGTCGGCGAAGTCGCCGCCGTCCGCGAACGCGCGGGCTTGTTTGACGTGTCCCATATGGGCGAGGCCCGCGTTTCCGGCCCGCAGGCGCTGAGCTTTGTTCAATTTATCACGGCCAACGACGCCGCCAAACTCACGCCCGGCAAGGCCCAATACTCCCTGCTCCTCAACGGCAGTGGCGGTATCGTAGACGACATCATTGTTTACTGCCTGGGCGACAACGATTACATGATCGTCCTCAACGCTGGCTGCAAAGACAAAGACCTGGAGATGATGCGAAAGTCGTTAAACACGGATGCTGTGACATTGACCGACGAAAGCGACACCTGGGCCTTGCTTGCCGTGCAGGGGCCGGAAGCCGTGAATCTCGTGGAACATCTGCCCGGCGGCGGCAACCTGTCCGACATCAAGCGTTTCCGTTTCCGCAAGACATCCCTGGCAGGCGTTTCCTGCCTCGCCTCTCGCACCGGCTACACCGGCGAAGACGGGTTTGAGTTGTTCTGCCCCTGGGCCGACGCACCCGTCCTTTGGAACCATCTCACCAACGCCGGGGCAACGCCCGCCGGACTGGGCGCGCGGGACGTGCTGCGCCTGGAAGCCGCTTATCCCCTCTATGGCCACGAATTGGACGCCGAACACAGCCCCTACACAAGCGGCGTCGGCTGGGCCGTCAAGCCCAAGAAAGGCGACTTCATTGGGCGTCACGCCCTCCTCGCCAGCCGCGACGCGGGCAACACACAGCACCTCGTTGGCCTGAAGATGGACCAGCGCGCCATCCCCCGTGAAAACTACCCCGTCCTCAATGAGACCGCCGACACGCTCATCGGCTCAATCACCAGCGGCACATTCTCGCCGACCGTCAAAGCAGGCATTGCGATGGCCCGCCTGAACACGGACGCCGCCCCCCTGGGAACGCGCGTCCAGGTAGATATTCGCGGGCGCTTGGCGGGCGCCAGCGTCGTGCCATTGCCGTTCTATCGCAACGGAGTTTAGAAGGAAATCATCATGCCGGAACCGGAAGGACTGAAGTACGCCCCCACCCACGAGTGGGCGCGAATCGACGGCGACATCGCCACCATCGGCATCACGCAGCACGCCGAAGAAGAACTCGGCGACGTGGCGCTGCTGCTGCCCCCGGACGTCGGGCGGATGCTGCAAGCCGGGGAAAAGTTCGGCGAGATCGAGAGCATCAAAGCCGTCTCCGACCTGTTTGCCCCCGTCTCCGGCGAAGTCGTGGAAGTCAACGAAACCCTCGTAGACAGTCCCGAACAAGTCAACGACGACCCCTTTGGCGGCGGCTGGATCGTGCGCGTCAAGATGACCGACCCCGCCGAACTTGACGCGCTCATGGACAAAGCCGCTTACGACGCGACCCTGCATTAGCAAGAATGCCCGGCGAATAAATTCGCGGCTAAAAAACACAAAGTCTGCCTTCGCAGACTCAGACTTCAGCCTGATCTTATGTCTTCAGTGTCCGCAGGGACACCTCGTGATCTTGTTGGCGCGGTTTTAACCGCCGGCTTACATGCCTTTTAGAAGCAATACCTATGGCCTACATCCCAAACACCGACGAAGACCGTGACATCATGCTCGCCGCGATAGGCGTCGGCACAATAGACGACTTGTTTGTGCCGATCCCCGAAGCCGTGCGCTTCGCAGGCGAACTGGACATCCCTGCCCGGATGGACCAAATCACGCTGACCCGGCACTACGCGCGCCTCGCAAAGAAAAACGCACACGCCGACGATTACCCGTGCTTCCTCGGCGCGGGCGTTTATGACCATTACGTGCCGCCGACCGTCGGGGCCATCACCGGGCGCTCCGAGTTCTATACCAGTTACACGCCCTACCAGCCCGAAGTCAGCCAGGGCGTCCTGCAAAGCATTTTTGAGTTCCAAACGCTGCTCTGCAACCTGTTCAGCATGGATGTCGCCAATGCGTCCATGTACGACGCCGCGACAGCCCTCGCCGAAGCCGCGATTATGGCGGGCGAACTCACGGGCCGCAAGCGCCTGGTCATCCCGGATACCATCCACCCCATCCACCGGCAAGTGCTGGAAACCTACGTCCGGCACATGAACCTGACCGTAGACTTGATTCCCAGCCAAAACGGGGCAGGGGACGCCGACGCGCTGCTGGCCGCCATTTCCGACCAGACCGCCGCCGTCATCATCCAGCACCCGAACTTCTTCGGCGCTTTAGAAGATGTCGCCGCGCTGTCCCAGACCGCGCACGACAAGGGCGCGTTGTTCGTCGTCAGCGTGGACCCCATTTCGCTCGGCCTGCTGACCCCGCCCGGCGAGTACGACGCCGACATCGTCGTGGGCGAAGGGCAATCGCTCGGCTGCCCGATGGGCTTTGGCGGGCCGCTGCTGGGCTTGTTCGCCTGCAAGACCAAGTTCCTGCGCCGCCTGCCAGGCCGCATCGTCGGCCAGACCACGGACGCCGACGGCAAGCGCGCTTTCGTGATGACCCTGCGTACCCGCGAACAGGACATACGCCGCGAACGGGCGACGAGCAACATCTGCACCAATGAAGCTCTGTACGCCCTCGCCGCCTCCGTCTACATGGCGACCATGGGCAAGCAGGGAATGCGTCAGGTCGCCGAACTATGCCTGCAAAAGTCTCACTACGCGGCCAATGAAATCGCGAAACTTGACGGTTATGCGCTCGCCTTCCCGGACAAGTCGTTCTTCAAAGAGTTCGTCGTCAAAACGCCCATTGATCCCACCATTATCAACGAAAAACTGATGGCACAGGGCATCATCGGCGGTTTGGCGCTGACCGAACATTACCCGACAATGGGCAACGCCATGCTCGTCTGCGTCACCGAACAGCGCACACGGGAAGAGATTGATGCCTTCGTCGCGGCCCTCGGCATCGTCGCGAAGTAAAAACTGCCAAAACGAACCGGCACAGAAAGTAAGTCTATGACCGACCATTCAACGACCGAACCGCTGCTGTTTGAAATCAGCGAACCGGGACGCTTGGGCGTGGAACTGCCCGCCTGCGACGTTCCCGCGCAACTTTTGGGCGATCTGCTGCCCGCCGCTGCCATGCGCTTTGATGTGGCGCTGCCGGAACTCTCCGAGCCGGAAGTGATCCGCCACTACACGCACCTGTCGCGCGAGAACTACAGCGTGGACTTGGGATTTTACCCGCTGGGTTCGTGTACGATGAAGTACAACCCTAAGATCAACGAGGAAGCCGCCCGGATGCCTGGCTTCGGGCGCCTACACCCCTACTTGCCGGACACGGCGACGCAAGGGGCGCTGGAAGTGTTGTATGAGATGCAGCACATCTTGACCGAAATCGCCGGCATGGACGCCTGTTCGTTGCAGCCGGCGGCGGGCGCGCACGGCGAACTGCTGGGCCTGATGCTGATCAAGGCCTACCACGCTGACCGGGGCGAGGCGCACCGGGACACCATACTCGTTCCCGAATCGGCGCACGGAACCAACCCGGCGTCGGCGGCGCGCTGTGGCTACAAGACGTTGACGATCAAATCGGACGGGCGCGGGCGCACGGACATGGCCCATCTGAAAACGCTGCTGTCGCAGAATGCCCATATTGCCGGTCTGATGCTGACCAACCCGAACACGCTGGGCCTGTTTGAAGACGATATTGTGGAAATCTGCGAAATCATTCACAACGCCGGCGGCCTCATCTATTGCGACGGCGCGAACATGAACGCACTGGTCGGACGGGCGCGTCCCGGCGATATGGGCTTCGACGTCATGCACTTCAACCTGCACAAGACGTTCTCCTCGCCGCACGGCGGCGGCGGGCCGGGATCGGGGCCGGTGGCAGTCAAGAAAATCTTGGAGCCGTACCTGCCCGTGCCGCAGGTGGTCAAAACCGATGACGGTTTTTGGCTGGACAGCGACCGGCCCAAGTCCATCGGCAAGATACACGGCTACTACGGCTCGTTTCTGTGCATCCTGCGCGCCTACGTCTATATTCTCTACTATGGTCGGGAGCGCCTGGCGCAAATTGCCGAGAATGCCGTCCTGAATGCGAATTATATCCGAGTGCGACTGCAAAACCACTTCGATGTTGCCTATAATGAGATATGTATGCACGAGTGCGTCTTCTCCGCCAAGCGGCAGCAGAAGGAACATGGGGTGCGCGCCTTAGATATTGCCAAGCGCTTGATGGACTTCGGCTACCATCCGCCGACTATCTATTTCCCGCTGCTGGTTCCCGAAGCCCTGATGATCGAGCCGACCGAGACCGAAAGCCGTCAGACGCTGGACGACTTCATTGCGGCCATGCAGCAGATCGCGCGGGACGCCGAGGAAGACCCGGAGATGGTCAAGTCCGCCCCGCACACGACCCTGGTGCGCAAATTGGACGAAGCGACGGCGGCGCGGCAGCCCTGTCTTTGCTGGACGCCGCCCGCCGAGCCGACCGCGCCGGAGGCGATGCAAAATGGTCTGGCGGTGGCGCGAGGATAGCCGCCCCGGCGATCCCGACATAAACATGGCTGTGGACGCGGCCCTGCTGGAAGAACTGGTCACGAACGCTGATGCGTTGCCGATTGTGCGCATTTATCGCTGGGATCGGCCCTCGGTCAGCGTCGGGCGCTTGCAGGACGAAGACGCGGTGCGCTTTGCGT
>CAZZVX010000276.1:0-633 GCA_964657535.1 Armatimonadota bacterium
GGCGCCCGCGACAGTCCCGGCGCAGGCGCCCGCAGCCGCCCCGGCCACGCCGCCCGCGCGCCCGCCCCAGCAGTCGGACACCGTCGCCTACACCGGCGACAAGCAGGTCTGGGGCGAGACCGGCGTCCCCATCGTCAAGGTCCGGCTCAACGACTCCACCGACGCGCAGTTCCTGGTGGACACCGGCAGCAGCGCCTGCGCCGTCACCGACGTCATGGCCGCCAAACTTGGCCTCAAGCCCCAGGCCACCGCCCAGGCCGCCTCGCCGCTCATCATGGACGGCGCGCAGGCCCAGGCCGCCCCGCTCACCATTCAGGTCGGGCGCTTCCGCTTCCCCAACCTGCCGACCGTCATCATCAAAGACAGCCGCATCCGGCAAGTGCTGGGCCACCCGCTCGACGGGATATTGGGCGCGAACCTGCTGTCCCACTTCGCCCTGATCCTCCAGCCGCAGACTCACGTCCTGACCCTGCTCACGCCCGGCAACCTCTCCCCCGACGAGCGCCGGGCCTGGGGCTTCACCCGCGCCGCCGCCCTGCCCCTGTCCCGCGCCGGCGCGGGGACCTACTGGGTCCCCGTCTCGCTCGTCAGCGGCGCGAACTCCAGCGAGTCCCGGACCGCGTCGAGCCGCCG
>CAZZVX010000276.1:643-6947 GCA_964657535.1 Armatimonadota bacterium
ACCGCCCGCGAGAGCCTGATGATAGACACCGGTTCGGTCGTCTCCATCGTCTCCTACCAGGCCGTGCAGGCGCTGGGCCTGTCCCCGCAGTCGGCGGCCATCTCCCTGCCCTACGGCACCGGCGTCGTGGACGGCGCGCTCACCCAGGTCCCCGCCGTCGGCCTCGGCACCGTGGACACCGGCACGTCCCTGCAGGAGTTGACCCTCAAAGACGGCTCCTTCCTCTACCCCCGCACCGGCGACCTGTTCGGCGCGTCCCCCCACGTCCTGGGCATGAACATCCTGTCCCGCTGCGCCGTCCTCCTCGACTTCCCCGGCGCCCGACTCTCCCTCCAAGTGCCGGGGCTGTAGAGACCGAGGCTAAGTCGGCGGGCGCTCACGGTACGTCTGCAGTTCCTCCGGCGACAACTCGCCTTTCGGCACCAACCGGCAGTGCGCCTCCTTGACGATGCCGACGCCCGCCTCGCCGTCCTCGAATGCAAAGAGGGCGATCTTGTCACCCCGCATGAACTGCGCACCGATAGCCGTGCAGATCAAGCCGGGGTATTTGTGTTTGCACAGGGCGATGTCCTGCTCGATCTGGACGACGCTCGCCTTGTCGCTGCCCCCCTTCGCTTGCACCGGAAACACATAATGCGCGCCGCGCTGATCCACCCCGATATAAATCTCGTCCGTCTCCACCTGGCCCATCCCCGGCACCGTCGTGCGGAGGTGATTCTGGAGCGAGTAAGACGCAACTCCCGTAAAAATGTCAATCAGGCGGTTATAGCGGAGTTTCGCCAGCAGCGCCTGCTCGTCGCTCCCTGAATACATCAGGACGATGACGGGCGTGGCGTCCGGCAGCTTCGTTTCGGCCAGCAGCGGATTCGGCACAATGGGCCGGTCTTCGATCAGCGCGAACTGGTACAGGGCGCGGCCCGCAGGCCGGATGACCCAGACTTTGCCCGCCGGGGCCTTCGACGTGATGGATTCGGGCAAAGACGCCCGGTAGCGGAACGAGTAGGGAATGTCGCCGAGGTTATCAGGAAGGGCAATCCCGATGTCATCGGCAATGGGCCTGATTTCGTCGCGGCGGAAATTCACGACCTCGTCGCCGTCCCGGTAGTGGTCATGGAAAAGCCGGTCAATGATCTGGACGTACCGGTTCGGCTTCTTCCCTTTCTGGTTTATCCCGGCCACCGCAGCACCACCACTTCCTCCCGCATCATTTCGCCGGTCGCCGTCGCCAGTCGCGTGCGGAACAGGTCAATCCCGACCGTCTCATAACCAAGGGATGTCGCGATTCCGGCTAAAATCTCGCCCGTTCGGATCATCACCCGCAGGTAAGACGCTTGATCCCCGACGACGTACCCTAAATAGGCCCCCGGCCGCAGGAGCGGGCGGAGCGACGCCAGGTGGCGGGCCATGCCGCCGAAGTAGAGTTTCGTGACGCGAGCGTAGAGGCGCTCAAAGCCGCTGGTCTTGCCCATCCCGATGCGCCGTCGCTCGATCTCCTCGGCGATCTCCTGCACGGCGGGGAACGGCTCGGCCCACTCGTCGGTGTCTTCCTTGTAGACGCCGCGCGTGTTGGAGCGCAACAGGCCCTTTTTGATGCCCCGCAACTCCATCTTGTCTTCGGCGAAGCCCAGCAGCACCATCTCCAGGCGCGTCGCGCGGCTGTAGTCCTTCTCGTTCGGATAAGGGGGAGAGGTAAAGACGGCCTCCACCGACTGCGGCTCGATCAAGCCGCCCGCGTCACGGGCGTCACCGAGCAGCGACTCGGCGGGGATGCCCGCGCCGGGGGCGAAGAGGCGGAGGTCACCCGACATGGCCCGCACGTTCGCCAGCCACGCGCCGATCACATCGGCGTCGGCCTTCTTCACAGTGCTGACGCCTACTTCGGGACCGAACCTGAGGTTGCTGGCCGTCGCCACCGCCGTCTTCGCCAGGGCGAGGCGTTCGTGCGCGGAAAAACGGGAGTCGGCCAGTTCGCTGAGACAGTCCCGCAGGACCAGCGTCTTGTGGAGAGGGAGCGGGCTGACACAGTCCGTCAGAAGGAGTTTCGTCTTGTCTGTGGAAAACGCCGTCAGAGGGCGCGTTCCCCATTCGACCAGACGCCCCGCCGCGCGGGCGGCCGAGCGTGGTCCCCGACGAAAAGGCGGTTCGCGGTGTGATTCGTAAAAGCGCTGCGCTCGTCAAACAGCGAGGGAGTTGACATACGGCCCGACGTTCGCCGCCGTGGTCGTTATTTCCTGCGCCCCCCATTTCGTGAAGGTTCGTGGGTATAATGAACGCAGCAACGGACTTCACGACGGAGGAACCTACCCCATGACCGTCACACTGACACTGCCGCCCATTTCGCCCGGCGCCCAACTCTCCCTGCAAGTGCCGGGGCTGTGAAAACCTCCATGAACAAAACCCCGCCAATCCGCCAGGCCCTCCAAGAGCAGTACCACGCCGGACTCGCCATGCTCGCCGCGTGCGTCGAGAACTGCCCGGACGACCTCTGGACCGCCGGGACTCACCCCCGCACCTTCTGGCGCATCGCCTTCCACGCCGCCTACTTCACCCACCTCTATCTCGGCCAGAACGAGGACGCCTACCAGCCCTGGCCGGGCCGGCCGGAAGGCTGCCCCGGACTCTGGCGCAAGCCCTGGGACGTGGAACCCTATGAACTGCCCGAAGACTTCGCGCCCTACACGAAGGGACAGATGCGGGACTACATCGCGTACATCGCCGCGCTTGTCGCCCCCACCGTCGCCGCCCTCGACCTCGACGCCCAAGAGACCGGCATCCCCTGGTACACGGGCATGGGCAAACTCTCCCACGAACTCCTGAACCTGCGCCACCTCCAGGGTCACGTGGGCCAGCTCTCGGAACTCCTCATGGCCCGTGGAATAGACACCGACTGGATCAGCAAACCGTGACACGGCGGGCCACGATGACAGGCCAAGAGGCGGCCATGAACCAGGAGCAAGAGGACGCATTCGTCCGGGCTTTTATTGTCCCGGAAAAGCGGGAGCGGTATCGGCAACTGCTCGCGGACCCGAAGCGGCGAAAGAGACTCCTGGGCGCGCTGTACCACACCCTGGACGCCATCCCCGCGCGGATGTTTCCCATCGCCAGCCGCGACCATTCCACCGAGACCGTCGTGCGGCTGCTCACGCAGAAGGGCGCAGGACTCACCTGCTGCCTGATCTCGCCGGAGCGTGACATCGACCGGCGCGAGGTGCCGCTCCGAGAAGCCGTCCACACGCTCATCACCCAGGACGGCGTCGCCGTCGCCTGCTGCCTTCCAGGCCGGCTGGCCTACTATAAAGCCGAGCAGGCACAGTACATCTTAGAACACATACCGCCTTAGAGAAGAGTATCGCAGCAGAAAGGCAACGAACCATGGCCTGTCGCGCAGTCCTGTTTGCTCTGACTGAGGATGAAGCGAAGCCGTTTCTTGAAGCCGAGGGCGACTGAGCCACGCCATTCTGGGCGGTCAACAACTGTACGAAGGAGACGACTACATCATCACACTCGACACTCGTTCAGCCCGCGCAGGTCGCCGACATCGCCCAGGCCCTGCGAAGCGTGAGCGAGGCGGAGTTCCGAGACCGTTACTTCAAGATCAACCGCGAGAACTATGGACATGCCCCGGATCAAGTGAGCGACGAGGACTACGAATATGTGGTCGGCTGGTTCGAGACGCTCAAGCCCTTCTATGCCAAAGCCGCCGCCGGCCGTGCCGTCGTTTTCACGCTAGACCAATAAGGTGCCGCACTGAGAGTGCGTCAAGGCTTTGTTGCACAATTCCCTTAGGACTTCCGTCCTGGGGCCTCCCCTACCCCCGGTGCGCGTCCGCGATGGACTGGGCGATGATCTGCGCGACCTGCGCCCGCCACACCGGGTCGGTCGCCCGCAGGTAGTCGTCCATATTAGACAGCGTCGCCAGTTCCAGCAGGGCCTTCTGGGGGACGGGGTTGTAGGCCGGGTTCAGCACGCCGAGGTCGTTCGCGCTCATGCCGTCCTGCCCGAACGACTGCTCCCCGCGCGCCCAGCCGTGCGCGGCCAGCGCGCGGGCGATGTCCAGCGCGAACGCCGGCGGCGGCCCCGCGCGGCGGTCCACGCAGACCAGCCCGCCCCGGACGCTCGCACGGCCAGCGTCGTCGAAGTGCAGCGACAAAAAGAACACGTCGCGGGCGGCGCGCGGGTCGCGCCGGATCGCTTGCGCCCAGACCTGCCGGGCCAGGTCCGCCCGCTGCCACAACTGGCGCGGCGAGCGGCGCACCCGCGCCCGCAGGGGCCGGTCCGTCGAGACCAGCGCGGCGTCGTCGGGCAGGGCCGGCGGCAGCGGGGAGAGTTCCAGGCGCGGGTCGAGCATCCGGCTGCGGACCGTGTACCGGACGTCGGCCCCCGCCGCGCGCAGCGTGTCCGCCAGTTCCATCGCCGTCCGGTACGTCAGCGCGGCCTCGTGGACGTCGTTGCGGCCCCAGTGCAGGCTCGCGCCGGGGTCCTCGCCGCCGTGGCCGGGGTCCAGGATCACCGTCACGCCCGCCAGCGCGCCCGGCGGCAGCGGCCTGACGGCCGCCACGGGCCGCGCCGTCCGGGCGAGGCGCGGGCGGCCGCACGTCCAGGCGGCGACGCCCGCCAGCAGCACGGCCCCCGCGCACGACAGCAGCCGGAACCGGCGGCGGCGCACCTCCCGCCGCAGCCGACGCTTCTGCGCCTCCCACTGGTCGAACGTCCAGCGGTCGTAGCGGCGGGGCGGTTCCGGGGGCCGCGAAGGAGCAGGCATGGGCTATTGTACCACGCGGTGCGGCCAACCCGCACCAACTCCTAAGGCGAGGAGAAGTTGCCGGAGTAGGCGGTGGAACCCGCGCTACCCGCCGCCCAGCCGTCTTCATTGGTCAGGGTAAGATTGTAGCCGCCGCTGACCGAGGAGTCGTCGGCGCTGGTCGTGTTGCCGTAGCCGCCGCTGACCGAGGAGGAGTTGCCGCTCGCCGCGTTGTTGCCGCCGCCGCTGACCGAGGAATAGTCGCCGTTGGCCACGTTGCCGTCGCCGCCGCTGACACACGTATAGTTGCCGCTGACCGTGTTGCCGTAGCCGCCGAGGATCGCGGATTGGAATTGGCTGGCGACATTGCCGTAGCCGCCGAGGATGGTGTCAAACGATCCGTTAATCTCGTTGTGCTGCCCGGCCACGATGCCCCCGAACGAGGTGTAGTTGTGGGCTTGGCCGACAATCAGATTGTGGCTACCGGTGCGCACGTCGTGGCCGCCGCGCAGTTCGTTGTAACCGATGATGAGGTTGCCCAGACCTGTCAGCGTTGCGCCTGTGACCTCGCCGCCCGTGCCGTCGTCGGTGTAGCCGCTGCCGCTGACGACGTGCAGGTTCACTCCCGAAAGCGTCAGTTCCGTGTTCGTCTTGCTGTCGCTGCGGCTCGCGTCCGTCGCCAGCGAAAACAGATTGGTAATCGCCGTCGCCCCCGTCACCGACGTTTGCAGGCTGCTGAGGCTGCTTCCCTGCGTCGTCGTTGTGCTCTGCAAGGCCGTGATCCGGCTGTTGAGGCTGGCAACGTCCGTATCCAGGGGCAGGAAGGCGTACAGGCCGCTCGCCGCGTTGCCGCTCCCGCCGCCCACGGCGGCGTAAGACCCACTGGCCGTGTTGCCGTAGCCGCCGCTCACGGTGCAGTAGAAGCCCGACGCCGTGTTGTTCTTGCCCCCGGTCACGGTGTCGTAGCCCGAACTGACCGTATTATTAACTCCCGCGACGATGCCCGCGTAGGACGAGTAGTTGTTCTGCGTCCCCAAGATCAGGTTATGGCTGCCCGTGCGGGTGTTGACCGCCCCGTTCCCCGTTCTCGCCTCGTCGTAGCCGATGATCACGTTGCCCAGGCCGTTGGGCTTGGCGTTGGTGGCCCCCGCGCCGCTGACGACGTGCAGGTTGGCCCCCGAAATCGTCATGTCCGTCCCGCTGACGCTCACGTACTGGAGTTTCGCCATCAGCGCGTTGATGGTGGTCTGCTGACTGGCGACCGTGCTCTGCAGGGACGCAATCGCCGCGTCCTGCTGCGACTCGCTGAGGGCGCGGGCAGGCGCAACACCCAGCGTTAGCAGCGACACGGCGAGGACCAACGACCCCAGCAGAACAGCAAAATGACGAGTGACGTTCATGGCATTCTTCTCCTTTGACGACACGAGGCAGGCAAGCGCCCCGACGGTTCTGGGACTACGATACCGGCCAATCCCTAATGAATCCTTAATGAACGGGGACTTTTTTCGCGCCCAATTTCCCCCAGGGCTGAACCCCTGGGCTGGGAAAGAGCGGACTGCCCGC
>CAZZVX010000277.1:0-5396 GCA_964657535.1 Armatimonadota bacterium
GAGGCGCTCGGCACGCACCGCGTCGTAGTAGGCGAGCGAGGACGAGAAGGCCGGAGTGGGAATTCCCAGGCGGGCGGCCTCGGCGACGACGCGCCGCCAGCCGTCCTGGCCGGTCCCGACGGCGTCGGTGAAGTAGGGGGCCAGCAGCAGATTGGGCAGGTCAGGCTGGGCGTCGTAGGCCTCTTTGATGCGGTCCAGGAAGCGCGCCCGGATGATGCAGCCGCCGCGCCAGATGGTCGCGATCTCGCCGGGGTGCAGCGTCCATTTGTATTCTTTGGCCGCCGCCAGCATCTGCTCGAAGCCCTGCGCATAGGCGACGACTTTGGAGGCGTACAGGGCGTCCCGGACGGCGTTGATGAAGGCTTGCCGGTCGCCGTCAATTTGGCCGCCGGTCGGTCCGGGGAGGACTTTGGACGCCGCCACGCGCTGGTCCTTGAACGACGACAGGGCGCGGGCGTAGACGGCCTCGGTGATGCCGGTCAGCGGAACGCCTAAATCGAGCGCGTTCTGCGCGGTCCACTTGCCGGTGCCTTTTTGGGCGGCCTTGTCCAAGACTTTGTCTACCAAGTCACCGTCGCCGTCATCGTCCTTGCGGGCGAAAATTTGCGCCGTGATTTCAATCAGGAAAGAGTCGAGGTCGCCCTCGTTCCACTGCTGAAAGACTTCGTGCAGTTCGCTGTTGCTCAGGCCGAGACCGTTCTTGAGCAGGTCGTAGGCTTCGGCGATGAGCTGCATGTCGGCATATTCGATGCCGTTGTGGACCATCTTGACGTAGTGGCCCGCGCCGCCGTCGCCGATGAACGTGCAGCAGGGCGTGTCGTCCACCTGGGCGGCAATCTTGGTGAAGATCGGCTCGACGATCTTGTAGGCCGCTTCGCTGCCGCCGGGCATGATGCTGGGGCCGTTCAGGGCGCCCTCCTCGCCGCCGGAGACGCCGGTCCCCAGGAAGAGGAAGCCTTCTTTGGTGAGTTCCTCGACGCGGCGCTGGGTGTCTGTGAACAGCGAGTTGCCGCCGTCAATCAACAGGTCGCCTTCGGCGAGAAAGGGTTTCAGTTCGGCGATCACGTCGTCCACGGGTTTGCCCGCCTTGACCATGATCATGATGGCGCGCGGCGTCTGCAGCGCGCCGACAAACTCCTCGACGCTTTGCGAGCCGACGATCTGCCCTTCGTGTCCGTGTTCCTTGATAAACGTGTCCGTCTTCTCCGTCGTGCGGTTGTGAACGGCGATGGGGAACCCTTTGTGCGCGACGTTCCGCGCGAGGTTCTGCCCCATCACGGCGAGTCCCGTCAGTCCAAAATTCGGCTTATCCACTCTCGCTGCTGCCTCCTATGGCGTGAAATCTGGTTTGTGTCCGTTCTTATTCGCCTTTCATCGCCCGCTCTCCTGCCGGAAACTGTTTTCTTTCCCGAATCGTCTACAATGCATCGTGAAAAATCGTACCTTCCATTTTTTGTTGGGCCTGGGAACACTCGCCCTGGCCGTCAAGGTCCTGGGCGGCGCGGCGGCGGACGACGCCCGGATTGTCCGAACGGCGACGCCGAAGGTCATTGATGGCGGGGGCGCGGATTGGGCGGATGTTCCCGTCGCGCAGGCCATCCCCGGCCCCAACGGCGCAGCCACCGTCAAACTCGCCTATGACGCCGATAACTTTTATGCCCTGTTCCGTGTCGGCCACCCGCGCCCGTTCGGGAACGGCGCGAGCGACCCGGCGATGATCCTCAAAGGCGGCGACGCCGTCGGGCTGGTCTTCGGGCCGGCGAATGGAACGGGGCAGACGCAGCGCGTTCTTGTCTCCCAACTGAACGGCAAACCAGTCGTCGAGGTGTATCGCCCGCAGTCGGCGGTCAAAAAGCCGTACACGTTTTCCTCGCCGGTGGGGCAGGTGACGCTGGATTATGTCGCGCCGCTGCCGGAAGCGCGCGCCGCGTTCCGAACGACTCCTAACGGCTACCAAGTGGAAATCAGCATCCCCTGGCGCGTTCTGGGCTACCGGCCCGCCGCCGGGCTGACGCTCCCGTTCGACGCGCAGGTGATCTGGGCGGATGCGTCGGGGACGACGAATGCCGAGACCCACTGGTGGCACAGCGTCGGCAGCGGCCCGCTGGCCGTGGAGGATTTGCCGACGGAGGCGCAGTTGTACCCCTCGGCCTGGGGCGAAGCCCAACTCACGACGGCCAATGCGGCCCATGCCGCGCCTGCGCCGCCGCTGACGGACGAAGCGACGGGGTCACACACGGTCGGCGACACGGCGGGAACGGCGATTGATTTTGCCCTGCCGGTCGCCGCCAAAGTCAGCCTGCGCCTGATGAACGACCAGGATTGGGGCGTGCGCGACCTGGTGGATGTGGAGCCGATGGCGGCGGGGACGCACCGCGTCCCGTGGGACGGGCGGGACGATTACGGCGACCCGCTGCCGCCGGGCAAATATCACTGGCTGCTCGGCTATTTTCAAGGCATCGGCAGCCGCCGCTTGGGCGGGGCGGGCAACTCGGCCAAGCCGCCCTACCGCACGGCGGACGGCAAGGGCGACCTGGGCGCGGTTCACGGCTACCTCGCGGGCGTGGCCGCCGATGTGGACGGGGTTTATCATCTGGGCGGCACGGAGGAAGGCAACCCCGGCTTCACCAAACTCCGGCCCGACGGCGTCGCGGTGTGGAAACACTCGCTCGGCGGCTTCGGCACGGGCAAGGCCGTGGCGACGGCAGGCGGGTTTGTGTACCTCCTCGAAGCGGTCAACAAGAAGACCGTGCTGATTCAACTGGACGCGCAGACCGGGCGCGCCGTGCCGCTGGGAGGCCAGCCGCAAGTCGTGCTGGGCGACGGCGCAATGGTCATCGGCGGCCTGGCGGTCGCGGGCGGCAAGGCATATTTTTCCGTACCGGCGGAGAATCGCCTCGGCGTCGTGGACACTGCAATGGGGGCTTTGGGTTCGGACATTGCCGTTCCGCAGCCGCAGGGGCTTTGTCGAGCAAGCGACAATAGTTTATTAGTCTGCTCCGGAACGAGTGTGCTGACACTTGACATATCAACAGGCCGTCAGAGCATCTTTGTCGGCGGCCTGGACGCGCCGCGCGCCGTCACGGCAGATGGGGCAGGGGCGGTGTATGTGTCCGACTTGGGCGCGAGCCAGCAGATCAAACGCTATGTCGGGGGCCGCTTGCAGGCGGCCTTCGGCGTGCCGGGCGGACGGCCCGCGACGGACGTTCCTTACGACCCGAACGGCCTGCAGGATGTAATCAGCCTCGCGGTCGGCCCCGACGGCAACTTGTGGTTTGCCGAAGGCAGCGATCTGCGCCGGGTCGGCGTAATAACATCCGGGGGCCGCTGGGTCAAGGATGTCTTTGAAACGATCCGGTCGCAGGGCGGCGTCGGCGTGGACCTGCAAGACCCGACGCGCGTCTTTTATCACCCCGGCTACCGCTCGTTCATCGCCCAGGCAAAAGTGGACACGCAGCGCGGGACCTGGAAGTTGGAGGCCGTTCACCGCCTGACGCAGACGCCCGGCTATGCCGACGCGCCGCCCACGGACCTGGCCGCGCACTCGGCGGACGCCGTGGCGAACGCGCCCATTGCGTTTACGGCGAAGACCGGGCAGCGCTATCTCTGGATTCAAGGCGCACTGGCGTCTTTGTGGCTCCAAAAGGCCGGCGCGTATGTCCCCATTCTCATTACCGGCAACACGGGTGCAGGGAACGGCGCGGCGGTGCCGGCGCAAACGCAGATTCTCTGGGCGGACGCCAACGGCAACGGCAAGATCGAGTCGGGCGAAGTGGAGACGACCCCGACGGCTCACCGCACATGGCGCTGGATCGGCCCCGACTTGACCTTGTATGCGAGCGACGGCTATCTGCCGCCCGTCAGTGTCAGTGCCAGCGGCGTGCCGTCCTATCGCCTGGCCGACTTGAAGCCGTACATCACGAGCGGTCACAGTCCCAAGTTCTATTTCCGGGACGGGAGCTACGGCATCACGTCGTCGCCGCCGGGCGCGGGGGGCGGGCAGTATTTCGCGTTCAACATCGGGGCCGGGCCGCAGCACTCGTTCTGGGACCGGGACACCTACTCCCGGCTCGCGTATGCCAGGGACGGACGCATTCAATGGATTGTCGGCCATCACGACGGGCGCAAACTGCACGACGGCGATCTGTCTTTTATCTGGGGCGCGCTGGGCGAAGTGGACGGGGTCGTTGTGGTCGCGGACGTGGACTTTCAACTGCTGGCCTACACCGGCGACGGGCTGGCTCTGGGCGGCCTCGCGCCCACCCCGCAGCACACGCTGACGCCGGAAGCCATCGTCCAGGAGAATGTCCAGCAGGGCGAATTCCTCAAAGACCCACAGACCGGCAAGCCCATCGTCGTGGTCGGCACCGGCACCGAGGCTCAGGTCGCCGAAGTGACGGGGATCGCGCCCGGCGACATCCACCGCCTGACCGGGACGGTGACGCTCATCTCCTCGCAGCCGCGCTCGCCGCAGACGCCGGGCCGCTACCAACTGCTATACCGGACCTGGCCGAACGTCAGCAACGGCCACGCGATGGGCGTGTCCGGCGATGACTGGTCCTGGCGGCCGGAAATCCCCGACATGGCGATTTACGACGGCAAAACCCTGATCGGCGATGTCCGCCTGCGCCGCGACGCGGGCGCACTGCACGTCTACGCTACCGTACTCGCCAAAGACTTCCTGCCGACGGCGACGCCTGCCGCCTACGGGAAGAGCGACGGCGTGGAACTGCGCATCGGACCCGCCGACCCGTCCGCGCGCGACGCCGACACCTGCCTTTTTCTGACCGCCCAGCGCGGCGTCGTGGACGCGAACGAGCAGCAGCGATTCACGGGAAGCGCCCTGGCGGGCCGCACGGGGACACCGCTGACACCCATTCCCGGCGCGAAAGTCGCCGTCCGGGAAAGTCTGAACGACCAGGGCTATCACCTGGAGGCACAAATCCCGTTGGCGGCACTGCCCGCACTCAGTCAGCCGACGTCGCAGACGTTTCTGCGCAACTACTGGCCCGGCGCGAAAAAGCCCGGCGATTTCCTGGAACGCTACACGCAGACGCTGCCGGACCTGAACGGCCCCGTCCGCCTGAATGTCGCCATCTGGCGCTCCGCCGGAGGGATGCAGCGTCTGCCCTGGGTGCAGGACGGCGTGACGACGGCGAATCTCAGCGTCCTGAATCCCGCCGCGTGGGGCGTCGCGGACGTGCCGGAAGCGCCGACAACGCCGTGAGCGCAAATATCGCTGTCGTCTGCGTTGACTTTCCGTGCGGATATCGGCTACAATAATCGGCGACGGGTCGGTAGCTCAGCGGTAGAGCATCTCACTTTTAATGAGAGGGTCCCGGGTTCGAGACCCGGCCGACCCAGCCCGTTCGTGAACGTAAAAAAGCGGCGGCAGG
>CAZZVX010000277.1:5406-6912 GCA_964657535.1 Armatimonadota bacterium
TCTCCTGCCGCCGCTTTGCGTTTACCCTGTTCGTTAAAAATAGTGGTACCCGCCGTAGCCTGCTTGCGCCATTTGCGCGGCTCGCATCACGCTGATGACGATTTCAATGACAACCGCAATCACCCCCCACATAATCCAGGGTTTCTGCGCGGCCTGGAACTGCTCCACGCTCTGCCAGGGCTTGGCTTTCCAGGCCATCTCATTGCCCTTGATCAGCAGGTAAATGCTGACGCCTAAACTTGCAAGCCCGAAAACCCCGCCGAACAGACCGATCAGGGAGGCAAGCCCGATCCAAACATTATTGGCCGGCCCCCAGACGAACGGCAGCAGGAACGCGCCCCAGTTCAGGCCGGGCGGGGCCGTCCCCGCGTTGTTCTGCGCGCCGGCGGGCGGCGCCTGCCAGCCCTGCGGGTTGCCGATCTGCGGCCCCGGCTGCGGCTGCCACGCCTGCTGTCCGCCTAGGGGCGCCTGCCAGCCCTGAGCGCCGGGCGGCGGGGTGGGCTGTGGAGCGCCGTACCCCGGCGGCGGGGGCTGATAGCCCGCCTGGGGCGGCGCGAAGGGAGCCGCGCCGGGCGGCAGTGTCGGAGCCATTTGGACTTGCTGGGCGTTACGCCCGCAGGCGCCGCAGAACATGGAACCCGGCGTGAACGTCACGTCGTCGGGGACGGCGGCGGTGCAGAATGGACACGGTTTCATGGCATGGGTTCCTAAGAAGAGGCGTCATCGGCGGACGTGTCTGCCGACGTGTCGGCGGAAGCGGTGTCGTCGGAGCCGTGGTATTCGTCAACGGGCGTGTCGTGTGCCGTCTCCGAAGATGCCTCGGATGTGTCGGGCGAGCCGTGTTCGCCTTCCGCACCCTGGTAATCCGCCGACGACTGCTCGCTGGAGGCCGCGTCTTCGGAGGACTGCGCGTGGTCGTCCATTCCCTGCGCCGCGTACCAATTCGCATCATTTTGATCAGAGTCGGCATTGCTCTGGTGCCAGGCGGCCCAGTCTTCGTCGTTTTCCTCGGCGGAGGCGGTCGCGGTGTGGTCGGAGCCGCCCGCGCCTTCGTCGGCCCAGCCGGTGTGCAGTTCGGCATTAGAGGCATCGTCACGGGCAGCGGCGTAGTCGCCGGATGCGGCGTCCTGGCCTTCGCGCTGCTCGTCCGAGGCGGCGGCGCTCTGCTCGTCGGCGGACTGGGACAGGTCGGTGGACGAGGAGCCGTGCAGCATGGAGTCGTCCCCGGCGGCGGAGGATTCGGTCTCTGCATTCTCGCGGGCCTCGGAGGCGGCCTGGTAGTCGCCGGAGGCTACGTCGCTGTCGGCTTCCTGCTGGGCGGCGGTGGCCGCGTCGGCGTGGGAGGTGTCCGGGGCGGCAGCCGTCGGATCCATGGTCGTCGCGGTCGGGTCCGCAGTGGCCGTCGGGTCCGTCGTGGTGGCCGTCGGGTCGGCGTCGGCGGTTGTGGTGTCGCCGGTGTGCGTCGGATCGGTATGCCGCCACACGCGCGAGCGAAAGCTGCGCACG
>CAZZVX010000278.1:0-6911 GCA_964657535.1 Armatimonadota bacterium
ATGTCGCCGGTTGGATGAATCGCTGGGCCGCCGAAGGGCCGACGCACCACGTCGCGCTGGGCGTCGGCCAACGCCGGGCGACAATACTGAAACTGGCGGAACTGCTCAAAATGCCCTGCGCGCTCGTCTGATCCTCACTCGCTGTTGTCCGCCTGCGTCTGACGGCGGAACTGACTGGGCGTCATCCCCGTCGCGGCCCGGAAAACACGGGTGAAGTAAGCGGACTCGCCGAGGCCGGACTGACCGGCGATGACGGTCAGGGACAGGTTCGTTGTCGCTAGCAGCGATTTGGCGCGCTCGATGCGGATATGGCGCAGGTATTCGCTAGGCGTTTGGCCGACAGCCTCGGAAAAGACTTTCGCGAACCGGTGGCGGGACAGGAAAACGGAGGCCGCGACTTGCGCGATCCGCAGGTCTTCGGCGTACCGCTCTTCCATGTCGCGGATGGCCGCCGTCACGGCGTCACTGTGTGCAGTGGGTTTGATCTCAATCCGGCGTGGATGGGCCTGGGCTTGGAATCGAGCCAGGTCAATGAGAAGACAAATAAACAGCCCGCGCAGCATCAGCGCGCTGCCGGGCTGTCGCGCATCCCACTCGGCGTTGAGTCTCGCCAGTTGCTCCGCCACCTGCGCGTAAGCATCAGGCGTCAGGTGCAGCCACCGTCCGGCCCGACTGGTCCCTTGTTCTTCCCCCATCAACCCCGGAATCAGAGACGGAACGCCTGGTACTTCGGCAAGCGAATCCCGCGTCGCCGCGTCGAACAGCGCGGGCGTGAAGTAAAGGCTCTGCACGAGCAGGTGGCGACAGCGCGTGTAGTAATGGGACGTGTCCAGGCCCATGACATAGACATCCCCTCGCGCGACCGCATAGGGTACGTCTTCAATGACGTGCGTTCCCTGCCCGCGCTCGATCACATACAGCGCGTAAAAGTTCACATGGCGGTGGAGATGCAAGGGTTGGTCTTGCGACTCAAGTTCTGAATCCTTCCACATCAACAATGGCGGGTCGGGCGTCGGCGTCCCAATACGCCGGAAGGCTGTGTCTGAGAACGTGTTATCGAAGCAGAAAGGCGGGTTAATCATAGATGTACTAAATGTGCAACAAAATCGGGCCAAAAGTGCTATCTCTCCCAAGCGTCTGCGGGATATAATGAAGCACGCTACGCCGAACAAGGAGAGTATACCATGC
This sequence comes from Armatimonadota bacterium, assembly GCA_964657535.1. GTDB lineage: Bacteria > Armatimonadota > Armatimonadia > Armatimonadales > Capsulimonadaceae > CAZZVX01. The sequence continues at coordinate 1,189 of CAZZVX010000278.1, forward strand.
CACCGGATTCGCCGCCCCACAGAAATTTTTCTGGCTTCACGCTCATCGAACTGCTCGTCGTCATTGCTATCATTGCCATCCTCGCCGCCATCCTGTTCCCGGTCTTCGCCAAGGCCCGCGAGAAGGCGCGGCAGATCACCTGTGCCTCCAACATGAAGCAGCTTGGGTTGGGTCTGCTCCAATATACGCAGGACTACGACGAAAAAGGGCCGGGAGTACCGGGCGCCGGCTATGGCTGGGCCGGCGAGATGTATTCGTACATCAAAAGCGCCAATGTTTACCGGTGTCCCGATGACTCCTCGCCCAGTACGGCCCCGACCAGCAACACGATTTCGTATGCCTACAACACCAACATCAGCGCCAATACCGGCGCCAACGCTTCCATAGTTCAGCAGGCCGCTCCCGCATTGACAGTCGCGTTTTTCGAGGTCAACCAGGTCTGGGTTGCCAACGGCCTGGCGTTTGACGTGACAAGCCCGGCGGAGACCCATTCCCCGGTCGAGAACGGCGGCCCCAACGACAATGACATCCCGAACAACACGACCTACGGCGGGTATGACACCGGCCCGATGTCCGGGTACACGTCGGGCATCTACACGGACCACTCTTTCCTGACGGGGCGGCATACGGACGGGTCCAATTTCGCCTTTTGTGACGGTCATGTGAAGTATCTGCACGGCGTCGCCGTGTCGGCGGGCCAGAACGCCAGAGCCGCGACGGTCGCGGAAAAGGCCGACACCGGCGGCAAGAACGCGGCGGGGACTTCCGCGCTGGCACCGGGCGAAGCCGCGACTTTCAGCAGCATTTAGTGTGAGTGACAGCCCAAACCTACTCTTTCCTGTATACCCTCCGTTTCGCATAGAACGGAGGGTACAGTTTTAAAAACAAGCAAGGTCAATCCAAATGAACAAATTTCGACTCACGCGGCGCGAACTGCTGCTTCTGGCCGGCGCCCTGGGCGCGTCCGGTGCATTGGTTGAGCGCAGCCGGGCGGCCAAAGAGTCGGCGACGCCGCAAACGGAGAATCAAGGGCTGGCGATGCAGAAGACGATGGTCTGGGCGTCGGCGCCGGAGCCGTCCGGCACGCATTTCGTGGCGTTCCGCAAACAGTTCACGCTGCCGACTCGTCCCAAAGAGGCTCTGCTGCATCTGTTCGCGGACGTGCGCTATCTGCTCTGGGTCAACGGCCACTACGTCACGCGCGGCCCGGCCCGGTTCAACCCGAAAGGGCCAGAGTACGACACAATTCCCGTCACGGAGTTTCTGAAAGCGGGCGAGAATACGATTGCCATAGTCGTGATGGCGAACGCCAGCAACGGCAAGATGATGCACCACGCGCCTGGCCTGACGGCGCAGTTGGAGGCGGCGGGGACGACGCTGCTCCGCACCGACGAGACGTGGAAATGGAGCGGCCAGACGCGCTACCGCCCGCCGAATGTGGAGTGGGGCAACGTCCGCGACAACATTGACGCCCGCGCAGAAGACGGCGATTGGACGCTGCCGGATTACGACGACTCGAAATGGCAGACGGCGGTTGGCGTAGACGGCGCACAGTGGGGGCCGCTGACGCCGCGCCGCATCCCATTGCTCCGGGAAACGCCCCTCCCGGCGACGTTCGCCGAGGGCCGCGCCTTGCCCCTCACGCTGACGGCGGGCCAGGAACTCCAATTCGACCTGGGGCGCTTGGCGCAGGCGTACACGGCCCTCGACATAGACGCCGACGCCGACTCGACGCTGACTCTGGCTCCTGCGGGCATCTCCTACGCCGCCCGCGCCGGGCGCCAGACCTACCTCAGTTCCGACACCTGCGGCTTCCAAACGGCGACCCTCCGCGTCAACACGGGCCGCGTCACCGTCCACGGCTTCGGGGCCGTCGAGCGCCTGTACCCGTTCGACTGCCTGGGCACTTTCCGCTCCAACGACCCGCAGCTGAACGACGTCTGGGCGATGTGCGCGCGCTCGGTCCTGGTGATGAGCGAGGACTCCTATGTGGACTGCGCCGACCGCGAGCGCACCGAATGGATGGACGACGATCCGCCAGCCTTTGACATCACCCGGACAGCCTTCGCCGGCCCCGGCCCGGACGGCAAGCCTCTCTACTCGGACCCACGGCTTCTGGAGGAGATGCTTCGTCGGACGGCGCTGACGCAGCAGCCGGAGGGTTGGGTGAAAGCGCACACCTGCTCGGACCGGTTCGACATCCACGCGTACATGGAGGACCGCTCCTGTGACTGGGTTGAGGGGGCGCGGCTCTATTATGAGAGCAGCCACCGCACCGAGGTCGTCCGCGAGATCTGGCCGGTCATCGTGACGCAGATGGACTGGTTCCTGAACCATCGGACGGCGCGCGGGCTGGTGCGGGCGCGCGAGTGGGTCGTCTGGGGCAACCCGATGGGCTATCAGACGTGCGAAGGCGCGGGCCTGAACGCCTTCGTCTACAAAGCGTTGATAGACGCGGCCTATCTGGGCAGCGTCATCGGAGAGGGAACGCAGGCAAAGAAATACGCACAAGCAGCCCAGGCCCTGGCGGCGGCGGTCAACACCGTTCTGTGGGATGAAAGCAACGGCACCTATTATTCCGGCTTCTACGCCGAGGGCGACCAGAACACGAGCAAACTCAAAGTCACGAACGGCCTGGCCGAGCCGACGATGTTCCCGGCGCTGTGGGCGCTCGACCAGGGCATCGTCCCCGACGCGCGGCGCGAGAGCGTCACCCGCTACCTGCTCGCCAATCGTCACCAGTCGGCACGGTTGATGACGTTCTACTACCTGTTCAAGCAGTTATACGCCCAGCAGGACCCGACGATGGACCGGGAAGTGCTGGACACGCTTCGCGCGAAGTGGCAAGGCATGGCCGAGACCGGCTGGAAACTGAGTTGGGAGGAGTTCGAGGGTGGCTCGAAGGCGCACATCTACGGGGCATTCCCCGGTTATTTCCTGAGTTCCTTTGTGCTGGGCGTTCGGCTGGCCGGCCCGGTCTGGGAGCGCCGCCTGCTGATCGAGCCGCGCCTGGGGGACTTGACTTTCGCCGAGGGGACGGTCGTCACCGAGCTTGGGCTGGTTCCTGTTGTGTGGAAAGTCGCGGACAGTCGCCTGAACTTCCGTGTGACCGTTCCCGCCGGGGCGACGGCGACGCTGAAAGTGCCACAGGTCGGGATAAAAACGACTGTGCAGCTCAATGGCAAGCCAGTCAAAGCCGTTTTGGACGGGCGATTACTGACAGTCACTTTGGACGGCGGCATCCATACGGGGTCACTGCCCTATGCGGGCCTGCCGCCCACGCCTGTGCCGCCACCCGGCCCGATCACCACGAAGACCAGCGGCGCCTCGCAGGCGGCCTTCGAGGCCGATCTCCTGAAGAACAGCTTGATCAGTCCCGGCCAGCCGAGCTATCTTTCTACGGCGGACGAAACGTGTACCAACGACGGCGGCGGCTCCAATGCCGATACGCTCCGCAACGGGACCACCCTCAACGGCTCCGGCGGCCCCGACACGATGAACGACGGCAAGACCTACCGGGGCTATGGCGCCGGCGACACGGTCACGTTCCGGCTGGACACGTCCCGCCACCCCGGCGGCTATGACATCGCCAAGATCGCCACGTTCGCTGGCCACGGCGACGGCCGGGCGAGCCAGCGCTACAAGGTTTCGGTCGCGTTCGCCTCCGCCCCGTCAAAGTTCGTCGTCCTAGTGCCTGTCGCCGCCGTGGTCTGCGACGGCGGCTCGTCGGAGGTCGTCCTGCAGAACCCGCAGGGCGGCGTCATGACCGCAGGCGCTTCCGGTGTCAAAGCCGTCGGCGTGGCGGCGATCCGCTTCGACTTTCTGGACGGCCCCCTCGGCGTCAACGTCTACCGCGAGATACAGATCGTCGGGCAGAAAGGCTAAAAGGAATGATAAATCCCTGGCTGCGTTTTCGCCCAGCAGAAGGCACTACACTTCCAGGTCGCTGCCCTCGTTTCGCCCGGTGTGGCGGCGACGCTGCTGGCCAACCACGAGTACGGCAACGCCGAGGTGACGCGCTGGTGCCTCAAGCAAGGCTGACACTTCTGCCTGCGCCTAAAGAAGAATCGTTGGCTCACTCAGACGGATCTCTCTCAGACCGACGGGCAGAAGCGGCAGATCGGTGCGCTGACGCTCTCGCCAGGGGAATGCCTGTTTCTGGCGGGTATCCGTCTGCCGCGCCTGCCCGGACGGACATTCTCGCTCTGCTGCGGGTGGAGCAGTGACAACAAGGACAACTAACCCTGGTACATCCTGAGTGATCTGCCCCCCCGACCATCGGGTGCTGGCGATCTATGCGGTGCCGTTCTGCTGGGGCGGGAAGCGATGGGAGCGCCGCCAGCGCCAGCACGAGCGGCACCAGCAAGGCGGGTCCGGCGCCTACACGCTTCGCCCGGTGCGACGCCGCTGGCAGCCGAGCGTTCCGCTCGGGGGCAAAGCCACCCTGCGTGGAAAGTGACCCACTAGACACTCCTCAACGGCCCTGTCGGACTTTTCGGAAGGTGGCAGGCCCTGTCCCGTTCATGCGTGTAAAGACACGGGAGAAGTAATGCCGATTCCCAAATCCCGTTCGTGACGCGATCTCTTCCAGACTGAGTTCAGAAAACAGCAGCAGTTCCGACGCCAATTTCACCCGCGACTCTTGGATGTACTGCGTCGGTGTTTGGCCGATATGTTGTCGGAACTGACGGACGAAGTAGTCCTCACTCATGCTGCAATGAGCCGCAAGGAGGTGATTAGTCAGGTGTCCCGTGAGATTTGCCTCGATGAATTGCAGAGCAGGCGTCACCGGAGTGTTGTCGGCGATAAGCCTCTGCGCTCGTGCCAGCGGGATCGTGGGGAGCGCCTTCAGGGCAAGCATCAATCCCTCGCTAATGGCGGTCATGCACTGCCACTGAGCCACCAGACTGACTTCCGATTGGCTATGTGCGGCAATCTCCGCCATCGCCTTTGCGGAGCCAGGAGACAGGCAAAGAGGTATCGTTTCAGGGAACAGCGATTTGATCGCTGTCTGCGAGAAACCAATGATGTCGAAAAAGATGAACAGGTGCGCGATGTCTCGGTCACACCAGTAATCATAGAGACACCTAGGCGGGATAAGATAATTTTTCTCCGCCAGCAGCGGGGTGACTGTATCCCCTGATTTAATAAAGCCGCCATCACAGTCATTCCGATAGAGAGTCCAAAAAAGGCTGCTCGCACCTTTGTCTCGCCATCTTTCGGGCCGAATACTCGCCCAGCCAAAGGAAAACAGGCGTATAGAGAAGTGAGTGGTGATTTGTGTAAACATGGCGGCAGTCCCAGGCCACAACTGTACCCAGTGCGGAATCGGATATAGATTGGTCGCAATTGTGCATAGCAATTCTAGCCGCAATCTTGTATACTTGTCAAGCAGAAAAAGTCCGAATAGGGACATTTCCACGAGAGGTTGATTCACTATGATCCCCGTACAACGTTCCTTCACTCGATCCGCATTTACACTGATCGAGTTACTTGTGGTGATTGCTATCATCGCGATCCTCGCGGCGATCCTGTTCCCCGTCTTCGCCAAAGCTCGCGAGAAGGCCCGTCAGACGGCGTGTTTATCCAACGAAAAGCAGCTGGGACTGGGCATCCTTCAGTACGCTCAGGACAACGACGAGACGATGCCACTTTGCCCCAATGATCGTGGCTGGGCGGGCGAAATCTACACCTATGTCAAGAGCACTGGTGTCTACAAATGC
>CAZZVX010000279.1:0-6898 GCA_964657535.1 Armatimonadota bacterium
TCGGGGGAGGGTCGGAAGGTCATCGGGAGAGCCGGTTTAAGTGTTTTAGAGGGCGGGCAAATAAGCGCTATGGCAATCCAGAGCATCAATCCGGCGACCGGGGAAACAGTGCGGACGTTTGCGCCGCTGACAACGGGGCAGATCGAGGAGAAGTTGGCGCGGGCGGCGGAGGCGTTTCAGTCGCACCGACGCATGTCGTTCGACGAGCGGGCGGCGAAGATGAATCGCGCGGCGGAGATATTGGAGGCGGAGAAGGAAACGCTGGCGCGGACAATGACGCTGGAAGTGGGGAAGACGCTGCGGGCGTCGGTGGAGGAAGTGGAGAAGTGTGCGCGCGGCTGTCGCTTCTATGCCGACAATGCCGAGGGCTTTTTGGCCGACGAAGCACTGGACATGGACAGGACGCGCAGTTTCGTTCGGTATCAGCCGCTTGGCCCCATTGTCGCCGTGATGCCCTGGAATTTTCCCTTGTGGCAGGTCTTCCGGTTCGCGGCGCCCGCGCTGATGGCCGGCAATGTCGGGCTGCTCAAGCACGCGGAGAACGTGCCGCAGTGTGCTTTGGCGATTGAAGACGTGCTGGCGCGGGCGGGCTTCGCGCCGGGCGTGTTTCAGACACTGCTGATTGAGACAAGTCAGTTTGGGGCGATCTTGGACGACCCGCGCGTGGTCGCCGCGACGCTGACGGGCAGTGAACTGGCGGGCAGCAAAGTGGCGGAGCAGGCGGGGCGCGTCCTCAAAAAGACCGTGCTGGAACTGGGCGGCAGCGACCCATTCATCGTCATGCCGAGCGCCGATTTGGAACAATCCGTAAAGACGGCAGTCAAGGCGCGCACCGTCAACAACGGCCAATCCTGCATTGCCGCCAAGCGCTTTATCATTCACACAGACATCTATGACGAGTTTGCGGGGGAGTTTGTGAAGCGCATGGCGGCGCTGACCGTCGGCGACCCGATGAACGCCGACACGGACATCGGCCCGCTCGCCCTGCCCCGACTGTTGGACAAATTAGATGCCCAGGTGCAGGACAGCATCCGCGCCGGAGCCACACGGCTGACCGGCGGACGGCGCTTGGACGGCCCCGGTAGTTTCTACGCGCCAACCGTGCTGGCCGACATTCCCCTGAACGCGCCCGCCTATCACGAAGAGTTGTTCGGCCCCGTCGCCCTGCTGTTTCGCGTCCCCGACACCGACGCGGCGATAAAACAAGCCAACGACACGCCGTTCGGCCTCGGAAGCAGCGTTTGGACGCAGGACAGGGCCGAGCAGGAGCGCTTCATCGCCGAAATTGAAGCGGGCATGGTCTTTGTCAACGCCATGGTCGCATCCGACCCGCGCCTGCCCTTCGGCGGCATCAAACACTCCGGCTACGGGCGCGAACTGTCCGCCGTCGGCATCCGCGAGTTCGTCAACGTCAAAACAGTCTGTATTCCCCACGCTTGACCGGTTTCAGGCCTTTATTTGCCGGGCAAAAAGGAGCAGTAGCGCGCGCTGCCCCGTCCCAATTAGAAAGGCTTTTTAGCCCATGCCTCCTCTCAGCGCTCACGGCGCGGACAACGCCGTTTCCAGCCTGACCACGTCCCAGGCGTTCCTCCATTACAGCTTGTTTGTCGCCATGCTGGCTCTCGGAGCCGCCTTTGTGTTCTTTTTGACATCCAAAGACAAGGTGCGGCCCGAATATCAGGGAACCCTGACCACATCAGCCCTGATCTGCGGCGTCGCCGCCGTCGCGTACTATTTTCTGACGACGGAATACGGCCCCGGCAAGCCGTTCCCCACCGACATCCGCTACGTGGATTGGACCGTCACCACGCCGCTGCTGCTGATCAAGTACCCGGAAATGCTGCGGCTGCGCGGGTTTGCATTCGCCTGGAAACTGATTGCCGCCGACCTGTTTATGATCGTCACCGGGTTTATCGGCGAACTGTACGGCCACTCCACCGGCGGCCACTGGTTCCCGGACACGCCCGGCGGCATCAGCGCACACTATTTGTGGGGCGGCATTTCCACACTCGGCTACGTCGTCATCCTGTACTTGCTGCTGACCGAAGGCAGCCGCCTGGCGCAGACGCAGCCGGTCCCGATTCGGCACGGCATCAAAGCCATGAACCTGTACCTTGTCAGCCTGTGGGGCGTTTACCCGCTCGCGTACTGGGCCGAAGGCCTGTCCGCCGCGCATCTGGGCTGGCACATCAATTTGGACTGGTTCAATGTCGCCTCGTCCGTCGCCGATGTCATCAACAAGGTCGGCTTCGGCCTGACCGCCTATTTCGCCGTCCGCGCCGTCTCCGGCGACGACCAGGAAGGCCGCGGACGGCTGCCCGAAAGCGCGGCGGCGTGACCGGCGACAGGTTCCGCTTTGTCATCCTGGGCGCGGGCTGCGCCGGCCTGAGTTTGTGCTGCCATCTGCTGGGCGCGGGCGTTTCCGACCCGATCTTGATTTTGGACCGGCGCACCTCGTTCCCGGATGACCGGACATGGTGCTTTTGGAACGTCCGCCCGCACCCGTTCGCCGCGCTCGCCACGCACTGCTGGCACGGGTGGCGCGTCTACGGCCCCGGAGGCGACGAAATCCGCTGCGGGGGAACGCGCATCGGCTACGCCCGTCTGCGCGCCCAGGACTTCTACGCCTTCGCCCTGGACAGGATCGCCCAGGCGCCCAACGTCACCGTGAAATTAGGCGCGCGCATTGACGGCTATGCCGAGGAAGCCGACTGTGTCCGCGTTCGCACCGACGTGGGCGAAATCAGTGGAGAATACGTCTTTGACGGACGGGGAGCCGCGCCCCTGCCGACGGGCCAAATGCGCCAGCACTTTTGGGGCCAAATCCTGCAAACGCCTGCCCCCGCCTTCGACCCGTCCTGCCCGACCTTGATGGACTTTCGCGTGGACCAAAGCGCGGGCCTGCGCTTTCTGTACGTGCTGCCTTTTTCGCCCACCGAGGCATTGATGGAAAACACCTGTCTGGGCGGCCCAGAACGGCCCCCGGAGACGCACCGGGCCGAGATTGCCAACTATGCCCGGCAGCATCTCGGCCTGGACCGTTTCCAGGTCGTCCATGAGGAAACCGGAAGCATTCCCTTGTGCGCCCGGCGGCTGCCCTTGCGGCAGGGCCGACGCATTTTCTTCATCGGCCAGACCGCCGGGGCGAGCAAACCCAGCAGCGGCTACACCTTCCTGCGCATTCAGGAACAGTGCCGAGGCCTTGCCGCCGCCATTGCAGGGGGCAATCTGGACGCGGCCCCGCGCCGCTTTGCCGCCCGCCGCTTTGCATTTTTTGACGCCGCGTTTTTGGCCGCCCTGGAACAGTCGCCGGAGCGCTTTCCCGGCTATTTTTGCCAACTGTTTCGCCGCGTGCCGCCGGACGCATTGGCGCGCTTTCTTTCGGAGACCAGCCAATGGACCGACGAATGCTGTGTGGCGGTGGCCCTGCCGCCGGGGCCGTTTCTGCGAGCGGCGGTGATGTCCGCGCCCCAATGGCTGCCCCATCTGCTTCCCTGACTCCTGCCGCCGCCCGCCTGCGCCCGCTGCTGACCTGGCCCGCCTGGCTCCTTTGCCTGGCGCTGACCGTGTGGGCGCCCTTGTTCCCTGCCGCCGCGCAGCGCGCGGAGTTTTATCCGTTCGCCGTCGGCCTGCTCCTGCTCGGCCTGCCGCACGGTGCGTTGGACCACCTTGCTCCGTTCCGGCGGGAACGCCGCGCCCAAATACAATTCTTCGCAGGCTACATCGCCGCCGTGCTGCTGTATCTGGCCTTTTGGCGACTGGCTCCTGTCGCCGCTCTGCTTGTCTTTCTGGTCATCTCCTGGCTGCACTGGGGGCAGGGCGACTACGCCTATCTGCGCCTGTTTGAGCACCGCCCAAGCCCAGCGGCCCCGTTCGGCGCGCTGCTCATCTGGCTGGGGCGCGGCGGCCTGCCGATTTTGCTGCCCATTCTCGCCTGGCCCGGCACGTTCGCCCGTGTCGGCGCGGGGCTGACGCGCTGGTACGGCGGCGTCGGCTTGCCCGCGCCGGGCCGCAGTTTCGTCTTTTCCGGCCTGGCCGTCCTGCTCCTCCTGACGCTGCTTTATCTTCGCCACTCCTGGCGGGACGCGGGCGGCGCGACACGCGGCTTTTGGCGCGATTTGGGGGAAACGCTGCTGCTCTGGATCTTTTTCTGGCGCGTCCCGCCGATTTTAGCCGTGGGAACCTATTTCTGCGTCTGGCATTCCGCCCGGCATCTGGGCCGCTTGATGCTTTTGGACCCCGTCGCATCCGATTGGCTTGCGCGAGGCCGATGGTGGCACAGCGCGGCTCGTCTCGCCCTCCAAAGCCTGCCCTTGACCTGCGGCGCGCTTTTGCTTCTGGGTGGCCTGTACGGGCTTCAGAAGCCGCACGGCCCTGCGTCCCTGCCGGGCCTGGTCTTTCTGTACCTGTCCCTGATTGCTGCCCTCACGGTTCCTCACTTCGCCGTCGTCTGCGATCTGGACCGCCGCCAGCGCCTCTAAAGCAAAGTTTAGCGGGGCTATGGTGAAGGCGTCAGGAGCCAGGCGTGAACCTTTCTATCACTCGTATTCGTGTAACCGACGATCTGCCCTCGGCTGTTGATTCCTGTGGCAATCTGGAAGCCGAAACTGCTTGCCAAGTTGGTAACTAGAACAGGGTCGTTGAGGTCACGGATTTTCCCCCCCGCCAGGCAGACAAAGGCATGGGCGCTCGTCGCGCCGTTGAGGTTGCCGACCGTATCGCCTGCCGCGTTGACGGCGGTAGCAACGCTTGTTGTAAAGCCCGTCGGCGCTCCCAGGTCGTCTGACGCCGTCAGCGCCCCCAGCCCGCTGTGGCGAAAGGCGTGTTCCGACCCGTCTGACTCCAGTGTGTAACCGACAATCACACCGCTGTCGTTGACCGCTAATGCGCTGCCGCCGGTGCCGCCTGGCACGATGCCCAGATCATGAAAAGACGTGTCGTAGGCAAAGACGTGCGCCGGTAGTGATGACCCGCCGAGGACAGGCGGCCCTCCGCTGGTCACGGTTCCCCCGACCACCAAGCCGTTTTTGTTGATTGCGAACGGCTGAATAGACGTGTAGCCGCCGGACGCCGACAAATCATCAGCCATCGTAATGGGTCCGGTTCCACTATGCCGGAAGGCATAATACAGCCCCTGGTCCTCCAAATTCACTTGTCCGACAATCGTCCCGGAGGCGTTGACACCGCTGACGGTTGCCACTGACCGCCCCGAAGAGGGGAATGTTCCGAGGTCATGGAAAGCGCTGTCAAAAACAAAGGCATCCTGCTCCAAATTCGGCATGGAGGCGTTGTCAGTCTGCGCATAGCCCGCAACGAGACCGGCGGAGTTCACTGCCGTTGCGTAGACAGTGCGGTTGACGCTGCCGACTCCTGGGAACGTACCGAGATCATCCGCCGCCGTGACCGGCCCGCTCCCAGTGTGACGAAAGGCGTGTGTTAGGCCGTTGCTCGTCGTGAACGTCCCGACAATCACGCCGTTGTCGTTGATGGCATGAGGCATGGTGCCGCCGCCACCGTTATATTCCAGGCTTCCCAGGTCAGTGTATGTGTAGTGGGCGTTCTGAGTCCCGCCCCCGCCGGAAGAGGAACCGCCGCCCCCACAGCCTGTCAAAACAAAAGGGGAAACACAGACAGCGCCGAGCGCCAGGAGGGGAAGAGGGAAAAGTGAAGAGATACGAAGTGCCAAGTTCTTTCCTTTCGTGCGTGTGCCACCACGCTTGCTGGTGGGGATGTTCATCAATCAAGCCGCCATTTCCTCCGCCATCGCCCTGCCCTTCATTTCCGGCGTCGGTGCGGACGGGCGGAAAGCAAACGCCAGGGCGAGGACGGCGGCGTAGTAGCAGACGATGGCGAAGACGGGCGGCGGCGGGATGGCGCGAAAGCCCCAGGGCGACTCGCCGAAGCCGCGCACGACAACAACAATCAGGCGCAGCAGCCCGTCGCAGACCAGGAACAAGACCGCGCCCGCCGGCAGCCAGAGGCTCGCCAGGAACGCAGCCAGAAAGCCGAGCGGAATCAGGACAAACAGCAGCGGCACGACCAGCACATTGGCGAAAAAGCCCAGCAGCGAGACCTCGTTGTAATTGGCGGCGACAATCGGCGCAGAGCCGACCTGCGCCAGCAGCGATAGTCCCACCATCTCTAAACCCCAGTAAACGGCTCTCCGGGCCTTCGGACGGGCAATAGCAGTCTCCAGGCGCGGTTTCCAGAACCGCTCCCAGACCGGCATCAGCGCGGCTAATGTCAGCACCGTCAGAAACGACAACTGAAAGCCCGATTCCAGCAGCGCCGTCGGCTGCAGAAACAAAATCACCAGGGCGGCAAAGGCCAATGTCGTCGGCAGGTCGGGTTCGCGCTCAAACAGAATTGCGGCAAAGTAGACCGTCGCCATCAAGACGGCGCGCGTCACCGACGGACGGCCCCCGGCCATCAGGTCGTACAGCCAGAGCGTCGCAATGATCAGCCAGGCCGACGCTTTGCGCGGCAGGGTCAGGCGCTGACACAGCCACAGCAGCCAGAACGCCGCGATGCCGACGTGCAGCCCCGCCGTCGCCAGGATATGCACCGTGCCGGTGTGGACAAAGTCGGCCATCAAGTCCGGCGGCAGGTCCGTCCGACGCCCCAGCAGGATGCCCGACAGCACGGCGGCGGGAACGCGCGGCAGTGACGACCCAATCGCCCCCAGAATGCGCCGCCGGACGTTCCAGGCCAGTCTCGTGTAGGGGTTGAGCGTGGTCGCGCCCAGCGTCTGCACCGCCCCCGCGCGCTTGACCCGCAGCTGGGCATACACGCCGCGCCGCGCCAAATACTCCTGCCAGGAAAACGCGCCGGGGTTGGTCGCGCCGCGGGGCGTTTCCAGATGCCCGTCCAGCGCCACCCGATCCCCATAATCCAGCGA
>CAZZVX010000280.1:0-6862 GCA_964657535.1 Armatimonadota bacterium
ATAGTGAGATTCCGGCCAGGAATAGTGAGAAAACCGCCGGAACTTCGACTACTCTCGCATGGAATAGCATTATTCTCGGCCAGATTATTGTCTAAATCCGCCGCCGGTGCATCGAAATGCCCCGGCACAGAACCGTCCTGCGGACGAAAAAGAGAAAGCGGACGCAGAATAATCCTTTCCTCATCCGCAGGACGCTTTCTTCGGCGGGGCATTCCACCGCCCCGACCGATTCCAAGACACTTTTCAGGAGAAAGTTCATGCCCAAGTCGCTGATGATACGCCCCGACGAGGTGCGCAAGGCCCGGACCATCGAGTTTTCGCCCATCCCCGTCAACCAGTACCGGAAAACGATGGCCGACGAGTTGGACCGCTTCGCGAGTGACGATCTCGTGCGCATTTATCGCGATATGGCCGTCATCCGGGGCTTTGAAATGATGCTCCAGGAGGTCAAGACCACCAACAAGTTCCACGGCGTCGAGTACAATCATCGAGGCCCGGCGCATTTGAGTATCGGACAGGAGGCGAGCGCCGTCGGGCAGGCGTATTTGCTCGGCGTGGACGACCACATTTTCGGCAGTCACCGCTCGCACGGCGAGATTCTGGCGAAGTCTTTGAGTGCGATTGAGAAGTTAAGTGACGACGCGCTCATGGACATCATGGAATCGTACATGGGCGGCGCTGCCCTGCGCGTGGTGGAGAAGGACGCCGAGGGTTCCGTCAAAGACCTGGCGATGGACTTTCTGCTTTACGGGACTTTGGCGGAGATTTTCGGGCGCGAGAACGGCTTCAACAGGGGCATGGGCGGGTCCATGCACGCCTTCTTCACCCCCTTCGGCGTCTACCCCAACAACGCCATCGTCGGCGGTTCCGCCGACATCAGCGTTGGCGCGGCTCTGTACAAGCGCGTCAATCGCAGGGACGGGATTGTCATCTGCAACATCGGGGATGCGAGTGCGGGGTGCGGCCCGACGTGGGAAGCGCTGTGTTTCGCCACCATGGACCAGTTCAAGACATTGTGGGACGATGATTTGGGCGGGGGACTGCCGATTATTATCAACTTCGTCAACAACTTTTACGGCATGGGCGGCCAGCCCGTCGGGGAAACGATGGGGTTCGGTACATTGGTGCGCATGGGCGCGGGACTGACGCCCGGCCAGATGCACGCCGAGCGCGTGGACGGTTACAATCCGCTCGCCGTCATTGACGCCATCGCCCGCAAGCGTGAACTCCTCGACAGGGGCGACGGACCCGTGCTGCTCGACACCATCACCTATCGGTTCAGCGGCCACAGCCCGTCCGACGCTTCCTCGTACCGCGAGAAGAGTGAGATCGAGGAGTGGCGCCAGGTGGACAGTTTGCAGACCTACAAAGACGAACTCATCAGCAATGGCCTTGTCACCGACGCCGACACCGAGAAAACGACCGCCGGCATTGACGCCCGCATCTTCAAGGCCTATCAGAAGGCCATTGACCTGACCGTTTCGCCCCGCGCCAACCTCTACGTCCCCGGCAATCTCTTGGAAACGACGATGTTCTCCAACGGCACCGTCGCGTCTTTAGACACCGCGCGCAAACCCGAAACACTCCAAGCGCCCGAAGACAACGCCCGCGTCAAGCAGATCGCCAAACTCAGCCGGAGCGGCATTGCCGAGGACGGAACTCTCCTCCCCAAAGGCCGCTGCATCAACATCCGCCACGCCCTCTTTGAGGCCATCCTTGACGGCTTCTTGACCGACCCGACATTAGTGGCCTACGGCGAGGAGAACCGTGACTGGGGCGGCGCGTTCGCCGTGTATCAGGGCCTCACCGAGATGCTCCCGTACCATCGGTTGTTCAATTCGCCCATCAGTGAGGCCGCTATCGTCGGCACCGCCGTCGGTTACGCCCTCGAAGGCGGACGCCCGCTCGTGGAACTCATGTATTGCGACTTTTTAGGCCGCGCCGGCGACGAAGTCTTCAACCAACTCTCCAAGTGGCAGAGTATGTCCGGCGGTTTGCTCAAGATGCCCGTCGTCCTGCGCGTTTCGGTCGGCTCCAAGTACGGCGCCCAGCACTCCCAGGACTGGACTTCTTTGGTGGCCCACATCCCCGGCCTCAAAGTCGTCTTCCCGGCCACGCCCTATGACGCCAAGGGCCTGATGTATTCCGCCCTGCGCGGCACCGACCCCGTCATCTTCTTCGAGAGTCAACGAGTCTACGACCAGCCCGAACTGTTCCACGGCCAGGACGGTGTCCCCGCCGACGCCTACACCATTCCCTTCGGCCAGCCCGACATCAAGCGCGCGGGCAGTGATCTCACGATCCTCACCGTCGGCGCAACCCTGTACCGCGCTTTAGACACGGCCAAGACTTTGGAAGAAGCCTACGGCCTATCCGCCGAAATCATTGACGCCCGCAGCATCGTCCCGTTCGACTATGATGTTGTCCTGCAAAGCGTCAAGAAGACCGGCAAAGTATTGCTCGCCAGCGACGCCTGCGAGCGCGGCTCTATCCTGCAGACGATGGCCGCCAAGATCACCCAACTCGCTTTCGACGACCTCGACGCCCCTCCCGTCGTCCTCGGCGCGCGAAACTGGATCACGCCTCCCGATGAAGTCGAAGACGCCTTCTTCCCGTTCCCCGGCGACTTTTTAGACGCCATCCACACGTATTTACAGCCCCTCAAGGGCTACGAGACCCAGCGCGCCGCCGACAAAGCCGACCTGCTCCGCAGAAGCAAAGACGGCGTGTAGCGCATCAACCCGACACAGACAAACGAGCGGGCGCGGCATTTGCCGCGCCCGCGTGTGCGTGTTCCGGGAAAAATGCTACCATACTATCGGCACAAGGCGCGAAGCAGTGATACTGCCGTCGTGCGTCAGCAGCGTGACTGCCTCGCCTGCATCGGCCAGCACAAGGGCGGTGGCGACAATCCGCCGGTCATGCATCTCAGGGATGGCCGTCAGCGATTGGCTTTTGTCAATCACCATCTGGCTGAGCGGGTAAATGACGATCCGCGCGTCGGCATTGATGGCGGCCTGGACATCAGCGACGGTCAGTGTCGGGATACGCCCATGCTCCACAATCCACCAGGCTTCCCCATACGCTGTTGCCGGAAGAACAAGCCCGCTCGTATGGTCTTGCAGCGCGGCTTTGGCATTCAGGCCCAGACGCGCGTTACCCTGGAGGTGCCAGAGCGGAGTGTGCGTGTCAACGACGTGTTTCATCCCCAGTCCAACCTATCATCCGGGTCGCCGTGAAACTCCGCCGCCTTGAAATCCTCATCCGTGAGCGTTTGCAATTGCGGAAACATCCCGAATCGAATCATTTGGCCCGGCTTGGGCGGGGTTTCGCCGCTGCCGTTGGTTAAGAATGTAATCAAGACGCGGCTTTCCTGCACGTCCGGCAGAGTTTCGGTTAATTCCACCTTGCCGTCTCTATAAATGCCTTCCACTGTGGTCATCATTAATGTTTGCCTCTGCCGTTATTGTATCCCCAGCCTGAAGACTTGTCAACGGCGGCTGTCTGCGTGAGAACAGCGTCAGGCCGCGCCGGTGTTCGCGCTCCAGTCTGTCCAAAAAGTTAGCGCGGGAAATCACAGTCGCTCCCAGCGTTTGCATATGCGGCGTCATCATTTGGATATCCATCCACGTTGAGCCGCGCGAGGCGAGGTGGTCAATGAGAAAGAGCAGCGCGAGTTTTGAGGCGTCGGGGACACGATGGAACATACTTTCGCCGCTGAAGACGCCGCCGACTTCGACGCCGTAGAGTCCGCCCGCCAGTGCGCCATCCTCTGTCCAGGCTTCAACGCTGTGCGCGTGACCTTGCTGATAAAGCATAGTGTAGGCATGACGCATGGCGGGGGTGATCCAGGTGCCGTCCTGTCCGGGGCGGGGCGCGGACTGACACGCTCTAATCACGTCGCCGAAAGCCGTGTCTATGGTGACGCGAAGAGGAGTTTGGCGGCGCCGGCGGGCAAGTCGGCGCGGGACGTGGAGGCGGTCGAAGTCGAGTACGGCACGCTGGGCGGGGCAGAACCAGAACAAGGGCAAGTCCGGCATGGGCCAGGGAAAGATGCCGTGTTGGTAGGCCCACACCAACGTATCCGGGCGCAGGTCGTCGCCCACGCCCACGATATCCTGGTCGCCCGCCTGCCGAGAGTCAATCACGCGCAGCGTCGGCTTCGGCGGCACGTGTCAGGCGTCCACGCTGCTGGCCGGGTTGTTCGGCAGAGGCGCACGCCCGCCGCCCGCAACGCCTTCCACTTTGTAAACCTTGCCCTCTTTGACCATCATATAGAGCGCCTTGAGCGTCACGCCGTCCTGGCCGGTCAGCGTCACCGGCAGGAGGACGTGCAGGCCCTTCGCGTCGGCGCGGGCGTCGCCGAACTGCACGGACTTGTAGTGGGCGAACTCCGGGTAGGCTGTCGTGATCATCTGCCGGAACGCGCTGACGGACGGGAAGTTGCGCTTCAGGCCTGCGCTTTGGTAGTGTACGGCTTTGGCGTAGTCGTCTTTGGCGAACGCATCCAACTGGGCTTTAATGGAGGCCGCCGCCGCTTTACGGACCGCCGAGCTTGCGGGCGGCATGGCCGCCGTCGGCGCGTCCTGGGGGCCGCTGTTTTGCGCCGCCACCGGCCCGACAAGGGGGACGTGGAACTGACGCAGGACGAGACCGGCGAGCGCAAAACAGAGGACGGCGAGGGCGACGGCAAACACACGCTGACGTTTCATGGGACGGCCTTTCCAAGAGTTGCAGATACGGGAGTGTACCCGATTCTTGGCGTCGGCAAGCGAATCTCTGTCGGCCTGTTTTGCGGAGGCAGGAAACCGGGCTGCGGTCAGCGAACAGGGCGCTGAAGGACGAAACGCACCGCTGTCAGTCTGAAAATCCGTCCGCACGGGAGAAGTCCGACGCCAAATCACTCCACAAGCATCGGCGGCGAAAGAAACGCCGCGAAAGTGCCGATATAAGCCTATGGCTGGGCGGATGACGGGGCAAAATCAATGATGCTGCTGATAGGCCTCTCTGTGCTGTTTCAGTGCGGCGCGTCTGTTCTGGCGCTCCGGGCGTACTATCGCTCCGGGCGGCGCTGGGCGTGGCTCGCCCTTGCCGGGGCGGCGTTCCTCCCAACCCTCTTTGAAGTCTCGCTGCTCATACAGAAGGGCCTAGACGGGAAAACAGGGCTGGTCTTTGGAGGAGGGATTCTGCTGGAGGCCGCCGCGCTCGCCGGAGGACTGTCTCTGGTGGACGGGGTGTTCCGCGCCGGTTCTCGCGTGGAAGAGGACCACCGGCGCGAGAAGCGGCGTCTCGCGATGCTCGTGGACCGCCGGGTCGCCGACCTGGAGGCGGAAGTCATCGAACGCCGCCGCGCCGAGGACGCGCTCCGCCGCGACGGCGAGCGGTTCTCCGCCATCATCACGACACAGTATGACATCGCCACCGCCGGGCTGGACCTTTCGGAAGTCATGAACCTCATTGTGACACGCGCACAGGAACTCACGGCGGCGAGCGGGGCCATCATTGAACTCGCTGAAGGAGACGACCTCGTGTACCGGGCCGCCAGCGGTCGCGCCGCCCCCTACGTCGGGCTGCGCGCGCCGAAAGGCCAGAGCCTCTCGACCCAATGCATTCAGACCGGCGAAATCCTGCGCTGCAACGACGCCGAGAACGACCCGCGCGTGGACCTGGACGCCTGTCGGCGGATCGGCGCGCGCTCGGTCATCGTCGTCCCCCTGCACTATGGCCGCGCCGTGGTCGGGGCGCTGCGCGTGCTGTCGCCGGAGCCGTATGCGTTCAACGTCCGCGACACCCACACGCTCCAACTCATGGCCGGCCTGATCGGCGCGGCCATGAGCCACCGAGAAGAATTCGAGGCCAAGCAGACTCTCTTGTCCGAGGCCATCGCGCGCGCCGACCGCGACCCGCTGACCGGACTGCTGAACCACCGCGCCTTCCACAACCGGCTGCACGAGGAGGCGGACCGCGCCCAGCGCGGCGGCTCCTCCCTGACGGTCGCCGTCATTGACATGGACAACTTCAAGTTCTTCAACGACGCCTACGGCCACGCGGTCGGCGACAAAGTGCTGCGCGAAGTCGCGGCGGCCCTGCAGGGCTGCTGCCGCTCCTACGATGTCCTGTCGCGGTTCGGCGGCGACGAGTTCGCGATCCTGATGCCGGGGGCGGACCCCTCGGAGGTTGAACAGGTCGCGGCGCGGCTGCGCGGGTGTACGCAGGCCCTGGCCTTCCGCCCGTCCGAGTGTGAGTCCGTCATCCCGATCAACCTCTCGGTCGGCGTCGCGGTCTTCCCCGACGACGCCCCGACCCGGCTGGACGCCCTGGAACTGGCCGACGCCCGCCTGCGCCGCGTCAAGTACGGCGCGGGCGGCGGGAATGAGGTCGCGGACGCCTTGCGCGCGCAGTTGTCCTGCTCGATGGCGAACTTCTCCATCCTCAGCGCCCTGGTCACGGCCGTGGACAACAAAGACCGCTACACGCGCCGCCACTCCGAAGACGTGCTGACCTACAGCGTCCGGATCGCGCGTGAACTCGGCTTGGGCGAAGACGCCCAGCAGAGCATCCGCATCGCGGCCCTGCTGCACGATGTCGGCAAGATCGGCGTCCCCGACGCCATCCTGCGCAAGCCGGGACTGCTCGACGCCCAGGAGGTCAAGGCCATCCGGCAGCACCCGATGATGGGCGCGATTATCGTCGGCGCCGTGCCGGGCTTCGAGGACACGCTGGACGCCGTGCGCCACCACCACGAGCGCTGGGACGGCGGGGGCTACCCGTTCGGGCTGCGCGGCGAGGAGATCCCGCTGACCGCCCGCATCATGGCCGTCGCCGACGCCTTCAGCGCCATGACCACCGACCGGCCCTACCG
>CAZZVX010000281.1:0-6854 GCA_964657535.1 Armatimonadota bacterium
CCAACCTGGCGAAAGGGTCGCTGATCGCCTGGCAGGTCCCCGCCGACCGACTCGACTCCGCCTTCAGTTATCTGTACGACGAGGATCCGTTCTCCGGCCACGTCGTCATCCGCTCGACCGACGGCGCGACCCCCGGCTCGAATTACCGCCTCTGGACGACGCTGAAGGTCCCGCAGGGCTATTCTCTGGGCGGACACGCCGACTTTCTGGCCGCCCGGATCGGCGCGGAACACTATCGCCTGATGCCCGCCAACTGCCTGTTCGTGCTGGGCGTCGGCCACGTCCGACGTCAGAACCTGCCCATCGGCAGCAAATCGGACGCTCTGGCCGATGTCGTGGACACGCAAATCGTAGAACTGAGCGAGTTGGACTGGCGCATTCTGTCGGCCCTCAAGCGCGAATTCGCCCCCGACGAGATCGTGCGCGACCTGTGGCGGGCACGCGCCGCCGAAGCCGACGTGGATTTGGACACGTTCTACGCGGTGGCAAAGTCGCTGAACACGCGCGGCGTGATCGGGCGCTTCTCGACGTTTCTGGAACACGTCAAGCCGACGGTGGGCGACAAGCGGGTGACGCGCTACAACGCGCTCTTCCACTGGGCCGTGCCGGGAGGCCGGGAGATCGAGGCGGGGCGGCAGGTGGGCCGGTTCCACATCATGACCCACGCCTACTGGCGCGAAGGCGGCCCGGAGTTCAGGAACGTCAACATCATGGGCGTCGCACACGGCCTGGACAAATCCGTCCTGCTCGCCCACAAAGCCGCCATGGACGACCACCTCGCGTCCGTCGGCATCCCCGTCGGTTACACGAACGTCTTTTGGGGCGGGCGCAGCGAGATCAAGCCTTCCGAGATTTCTCCCCTCGCCTACCGCGAGTTCTGCGCCGCGCATGGCCTTGACCCCGACGTCATGCGCGAATAAGCACTTTCAGCGCTTGCGCGTTATTGCGTCTTGGCCGTAGGCGCACCATTCCTGAACGGGACATTGACTACAGATCGGCGTCGTGGGCAGACAGATAGCCCGGCCATGTTGAAGAAACAGGCGGTTACTGCCTGCCCACAAGTCTTCGGGCATGACGTGTTCCAGTGCCTTTTCTGTCTGGTCGGGCGTTTTGGTATTGACCCAGCCCAGGCGGTTGGTGATGCGGTGGCAGTGGATGTCCACGCACAGGGCGGACTTTTGGAAAGCGTAGATCAGGACGCAGTTGGCCGTTTTACGCCCCACCCCCGGCAGTCCCAGCAGGGCGTCGAGGCTGTTGGGGACTTGCCCGCCGTGTTTTTCCACCAGGATTCGGGCCAGGGCGATCAGGCGGGGGGCTTTGGCTTCCCGGTACTCGCTGCCTTGCAGCAGGGCGAACAATTCAGATTCGTCGGCGGTTGCCAATGCCGCCGCATCAGCATAGCGGGCGAAGACGCGCTCGGAAACCGCCGTCGTCTGCTCCTCGCGTGTGCGCTGCGAGATGATTGTCGCCACCAGCACTTTGTACGGGTCGCCGAGTTCCACGGAGCCGCGCCCGTGGTAGGTCGCGGCCAGCGTCTCCATGACCAGCCGGACCGTGTTCACTGGATTCGCTCGCGGACGTAGGCGAGCAGGTCAGCGACGGCGATACGCTCCTGGGTCATGGTGTCGCGGTCGCGGACGGTCACGGTGTCGAGCAGGTCCGTCGAGCCGTCGCGGGACTGGCCGAGCGTGTCGTAGTCCACGGTGACGCAGAACGGCGTCCCGGCCTCGTCCTGGCGGCGGTAGAGTTTGCCGATGGCGGCGGTGTCGTCGTAGACGGCGCGCATCTCGCCGCCCGACTGAAGCATCTTCTTGATCGCTTTGGCTTTGGCGACGATGTCCGGCTTGTTCTTTGCCAATGGCAGCACGGCGACTTTGATCGGGGCGAGCGCGGGCTTCAGGCGCAGCACGACGCGCGTTTCGCCATTGGGCAAGACTTCTTCGTCATAGGCTTCGCACAGGGCGGCCAGGCAGCCTCGGTCCACGCCCGCCGCCGGCTCGACGACATACGGCACCAGATGCGTGTTGGTCGGCTGGTCGAAGTAGGTCAGCCTCTCCGTCGAGTGTTCGTTCTTCATCACGGTGGCGGTCAGGCCGAGTTTGTCCTGTTCGCGGGAATGCGAGCCGAGGTCGAAGTCGGTCCGATTGGCGATGCCTTCCAGTTCATCAAAGCCCAACGTCGGGAACTCGTAGAGGATGTCCACGGTCCGCTTGGAGTAGTGCGAGAGCTTCACGTGCTCGAAGAGTCTCAACTTCTCCCGTGACAGGCCGACTTTACTCACCCACCACTCCAGATGGTCCTGAATCCATTCCTCGTGGACGCGCTCATCCTCGCCGGGCCTGACGAAATATTCGATCTCCATCTGTTCGAGTTCGCGCACGCGGAACAGGAAGTTCCGAGGCGTGATCTCGTTGCGGAAGCTTTTGCCCGTCTGCGCGATGCCGAAGGGGAGTTTGCGGTTGGTCGAGTCGAGCACGTTCTTGAAGTTGACGAACATCCCTTGAGCCGTTTCGGGCCGAAGATAGGCGAACGACTCGTCATCGGCGACCGGCCCGACCTGGGTCTTGAACATCAGGTTGAACTGGCGCGGCTCCGTCCAGTCGCCCGGCTTCCCGTCGGCGGGATCTATCACGCGCGCCGTCAGCAGCGCCTCCCGCGCTTTGGCCGTGTCTTCCAAAAGCAGGCCGACGAACACATCGGGATCGTCCGGCAGAGCCACGCCGAACGCCGACGCCACCGCCGCCCGCACGTCCGCCGTCTGGTCGCGCAGCAGGTGGTCGAGACGGTAACGCTTCTTGCTGGTCTTGTTGTCAATCAGCGGGTCCGCGAACCCTTTCTCGTGGCCGGAGTAGCGCAGCACCAGCCGGTGTGTCAGCAGGGCCGTCTCAATGCCCTCCATGTCGTCACGCTCGTACACGTTATGCCGCCACCAGAGGCGCTTGAGGTTGTTCTTCAACTCGACGCCGAGCGGGCCGTAATCGAAAGTCCCCTGCAGCCCTCCGTAGATTTCGCTGCCGGGAAAAATAAATCCGCGCCGCTTGCACAGCGACACGACCTGGTCTAAACTTGTGGCGGGCATAGAGGCTTCTGTTATCCTTAGCGTAGAATCTGACAGTATTGGGGGGGCCAGTAGCAGGCGACGGCGCGGCCTAAAATCTTTTGGCGCGGCAGATCGCCCCAGTAGCGGCTGTCGTCGGACACGTCGCGGTTGTCGCCCATCACGAAATACTGGTCGTGCGGGACGAACTGCGGCCCCCAGTCGCCGTGCGCGGCAAAGCGCTTGTACGGCTCCGGCAAGGGCTGGTCGTTGATATACACGTCCCCGGCCTTGATGGCGACCGTGTCGCCCGGCATCCCAATGACGCGCTTGACGTAGGTCTGGCGCGGGTCGCGCGGGTAGGCGAAAATCACGATGTCCCCGCGCTGCGGCCCGTGGGTCGCGTAGGCGAGTTTGTAATCGAGGACGCGCTCGCCGGTGTAAAGGTGCGGCTCCATGCAGGACCCGTCCACCCGGTACCCCTGTAGAACAAATAACACGAGCGTGACCGCGATGAGGAAGCCCAGCGCGACGTGTTCCGTCAGGGACTTGAACTTCGTGAAACGCTGCCTGAGCGGGCTGCTGCCTTGATACGTCACCGTCGTCATACGTGCTGGACTTTCCTTGCTGAGAGATTACCCGTTCTGCATAATCTTTGCCAACCCCCAAAGGGAGAAAAAGCCCGCCGCGTCTGCTGAAGAACGCGGCGGGCTTCCCACGACGACACGGCATCACACTCTGACAACGATTACAGCAGTTCGCTCAGGTCGGCGTTGCCGATGGGGACGCCGGCGACTTTGCGCTTGATGCGCGCCAGGGCGTTGTCCACGCTTTTCGTCTTGCAGCGCAGTTCGCACGCGATCTCCCGGTAGGATTTGCCCATCTGGTAGCCGGAAAGGACCCGCCATTCAAAGTCGGACAGGACCTGCTGCAAAGTCTCATGGAGAATCTTGGTGTCTTCGTTGCGCAACACCAGGTCTTCCGGGTCGGAGCCGTCGGTGTTCGGCAGGATGTCGGAGAGGTTCCAGTCGGTCGTCGGGTCTTCGGAGGGGCTTTCCAGGGAGAGCGATTGGTTGAGCGGCATCTGCTTCTGCCGCGTGGCGGTCTTGATGGCGGTGATGATATGGCGGGTGATGCAGACTTTGGCGAACGCGGGGAACGAGATGGCTTTGTCGGACCGGAAATCAACGACGGCCTGCCAGAGACCGATCTGGCCGACTTGCAGCAAGTCTTCCTTCTCGGCTCCCACCAAGAAGTAGGACTTCACTTTGGTGCGGACAAGGTTGCGGTATTTATACAGCATGAACTCGGCCGCGGCGTTCTCGCCGCGCTGGGCGCGGGCGACTATCTCGCGGTCGGACATTTCGGCGTATTTCAACTGGGACAGGCGCAGGCGGTCGGAGATGTCCGACGCGGCGTGCCAGTCCAGGTCGTGGCGGGAGATGGCGGGGGTGATCAACGGGACGCCTCGCTGCCGGGCGCGGCGTCCGCCGGCTCGTGTTCGACTTCAATGCTCATCGTGCTGATGATGACAGCCAGCAGAACCAGTCCGAGCGTGGCGACGGCGGTCAGCGGGGCGACGGGGACTTCCCGAATCACCCGGTTGCCGAGTTTGATGCGGAGAGAGCGGACCCGATCCGTCCCGATGATGTGCTGAACTTCGGAAAGAAGTTCGGCCCCCAGAGTGAACAGATTCGCGGTCGGGGCCAGGGTCGTCTTAGACCCCGGCGGAGTTGAGGTGGATGCGCCTTCCATTATTGACCAGTCCTCGTGTGCATTCTGAGCCGGCAGCGCCTCTCCCGTGAGAGAAGCGGCTGCCGAATTAAGCCCATTATACACATTCGGTCAGGTGGCGTCAACCCTTTGCGGCCCCATTTAGTGACCACAGTTTGAGTTTGTTACGAAAAGATGAAAAGAAGGACGAAATCGCGGCGTTAGCCGTTTACATCGGGCAATTGGCGATGGGTGTTCGCCGCGCCGGAGAGCGCATCAATGACGGAGTGGTAGGTCGTGAAGTCGAGCATTTCGTTGCCCATGAAGCTGCCGGCGACCATCTGCGCCGCATTGCCCGATGGATCGGACAGGACGATCACACGGACGAGGCCGTGCGCCAGCATCATGCCGACGGCCACGCCCGCGCCCAGGCCGAGCAGACCCTCGAACATCCCCGTGTGCATCAGGGTCATGTTGTAGACCAGGCGGGAGACGCCTAAAGAAAGGGCGCCGAGGACGACGAGGAGCAGCCCGTAGGACGCACAGTGGTTGACGCCGGGGTGGGAGGAGACGTGTATACTGGCGGCGAGTGGCACGGAAAGCGCGTTCGCGCCCCAGAGCGCACCGTACAGGGCGAGCGCGTCAAAAACGGCGCGGCCAAATCCCCGGTACATTTCGAGCGCCGCGACACCCAGCAGCAACAGCACTAAAACAACATCCAGCCAGATCACGGTAAGACCCTCCTTTTTCTGTATCGGCAGACGGAAGGGTTTTCTTGAGGGGGAATTGTGCTATACTCAGGGCCGAAGTCATCCGGGTGGCCGCTGACCGCGCGGGGACGCGCGGCCCAGAGGAAAGTCCGGACTCCACAGGGCGATGATGCCGGCTAACGGCCGGGCGGGGCGACCCGACGGAAAGTGCCACAGAAACATACCGCCGCCCCGTTTTTCACGGAGCGGTAAGGGCGAAATGGTGCGGCCCTCCGGGGCTTAAAGTAAGAGCGCACCGGGTCGGCGGGGACGCCGATGCCGGGTAAACCCCATCTGGAGCAAGGCCACGGGGCGCGGCTTGAGGCCCGCTGTCGTCGCCTGAAAGACGCGGGCCGACGCGCCCCCCGCGCCGCTTGAGGCGCCGGGCGACCGGCGTCCCAGAGAGATGGTCACACAAACACAGAATCCGGCTTACAGGGTGACTTCGACCCTTCTCTACTTCTCGTCATAAATGACCTTTTCGCAGACATCGCCGATGATTTTGAGGCTTTGCGCGCTGCACTTGTCGGGCGTGTCTTGCAGCGTATGCCAGAAGGCATAGTCAAAGTCAATCAAGTCTATAGCGGGAATGCCGTGCGAGTTGAACGAGTCGTGGTCGTCGGTGATTTGCCACTTGGTCGCATTCGGGAAGTTCACGCCACAACCCAGTGATTGGGCCGCACTCCAAACTTTATCGTTCAGGTCGGGGTGCAGGTTCTGGCTGGTAATTTCCCGATACACGAGCAGGTCTTTCGCCCCGATCATGTCCAGCAAGACGGCATAGTCGGGACGATACACGCCGGGATTCTCGGCAAAATGCGTCGCGCCTAAATACATCTTGTCGTCGCCCGGCCCCCAGTCTTCCCCGTCCACAAACAGGAGTTCCACGCAAACGGCGGGCTGCTGCTTGTGCAGAACGCGCGCCAGTTCCAGCAGGGCCGCCGTCCCTGAAGCGCCGTCATCCGCGCCGGGAATAGGCTTCTGCTTGTCCGCCGCGTCCAGCGATTGGTCCGCCGTCGGGCGTGTGTCCCAGTGCGTGAACAGCATGACCTTCTTGTTGCCCGACGGGTTGATGATGCCGAGGATGTTGGTGAAAGGGAGCGTCACATGGCGGGCATCGTCGCGCCAGGTCCACTGCTGGGTCACGACTTTGTCGGCGTAAGGCTTGAGTTGTGAGAGAATGTAGTCCTTGCACTTCTCATGGGCAGGCGTGCCGGGCTTGCGCGGGCCAAAGTCGCACTGGGCCGTGAGCAGATCAAACGCCTCACCCCCGCTGAACGCCGGGCCACCCGGCGTGACGGCAACCGTCGCCGCCGGAGGCGGGACCGTGCCCGGGGCCTGAGACTGCGTCCGGC
>CAZZVX010000282.1:0-6813 GCA_964657535.1 Armatimonadota bacterium
CTGGTCACGAGCGGCACGGCGGGCGGGCGGAACGCGGGGACGGCGGGGGCGGTCGCCGCGACCGTCACAGGGCGAGCCATCGCCTCCGGGCGGCTGCTGCACCCCAGTTGGGCGCTCATCACCAGCGCGGTGGCGAGAACAGCAATGGTCGTGAAACGCGGGAATGAGGTCATTCAGGTATTCCAAGAGAGGGATGCCCAGGGATATGTTAATCACCCGGCTTGAGCGTGAGGCACCGGAAGACGCCGCCGGCGATGCTGCCGGTGTGGCCCTGGAAGCGGACGGTGACGGCGCTGGCCGTGTTCGCGGTCAGGGCGGGCGGCAGCGGGTAGTCCACGTCGTAGAACTCGCCCGGCTTGTTCTGTTCCAAGTCCTCGGTCGCGATCTTCTGCCCGTTGACCAGCACGTCAAAGAGGCGCCCGCCGTCGCTGCCCCAGTAGGTGACGCGCAGGGTCATCGGCCGGTCGGGCAGGACCTTCAGGGTCCAGCCGAAGGAGACTCCGTCGCGCCAGCCGCGCCCCAGGCCGACGCCGCTGCCGCTGCGGTCGGCGACCAGGGCGTGGGACTGTTCCGAGGCGGGGTCGTTCGGCTGGACCGAGTCCACCACCCGCGCGTCTTCGGCGCGCTGATTCTTTTCCAGGGCCTGAATCTGCGCGTCCCGCGCGCTGCCCGGCGCGACCACCGACCAGTAGACGCCGTAATGCTCGTCGGTGATCTGGTACAGCGGCACGAACGTCACGTCGTGCGCCTGCCCGACCGTGCGGAACGTCAGGGGCCGGCCCGGCACGGGCTTGAGCCAGTCGGTCGGGGCCGTGGATGCCGACCGCAGCAGGCCGGTCGTCATCCGGTCCGGGGCGCGGGGCGTCTGGGCGTCCATGACCCCGGCCAGCACGAGCGGCCCATACATCACCGCGCGCATCGTCGGGTCGTCCGGCATCGGCTCGGCGTGCAGGCGCATCGGCAGCGTGACCGTCACCTTGTCGCCTTCCTTCCAGGCGCGGCGGACGACGGCGTAAGAAGTCGGCTTGACGTTTGCCGCGGACGGCTTGCCGTTGACCGTGACCGTGGCGCCGGCGGCCCAGTACGGGATGTGCAGGTGCAGGGCCAGCGGGGTCGGCTTGGCGTCGTGAACGGTCAGCGTCGAGGTCTCCGCCTCCGGGAACCGGGTCTGCTGGACGATCCTGACGCCTTTTTTCGGCCAATCTATCTCGGACGGCACATACAGGTTGACGTAAAGGCCGTCCTTCGCGTCGTGGAAGTAGGCGCTGTCGCCGAGCTTGGCGAATGACTCGACGCCCGTCCCGTAGCAGCACCAGAACGAGTCCAGCGGGCCGCCCCAGTGCTTGGTGTCCCCGGCCTCCAGCGGCAGGTAGTAAAGCATCATGCCCGTGTCCGTGCGCTGGGCGGGCAGGAGGCCGTTGAAATAGTTGCGCTCGTAGAAGTCGGCGTACTTCGGGTCGGCGGTCCACCGAATGAGGTCGCGCGTCACCTTGAGGATGTTGTAATTGGTGCAGGTCTCCTGGTTGCTGGAACTGAGCGTCCCGGCGAGTTTGTCCGCCGGCCCCCAGTGCTCGCCGCTGTTGCTGCCGCCGGTGGCGTAGGAGTGGTGGTTCGTCACCTCGTCCCAGAAG
Organism: Armatimonadota bacterium; assembly: GCA_964657535.1. Lineage (GTDB taxonomy): Bacteria > Armatimonadota > Armatimonadia > Armatimonadales > Capsulimonadaceae > CAZZVX01. Next base: position 1,632 of record CAZZVX010000282.1, read on the forward strand.
AACGCCGTCGCGTTCCGGTAGGGCAGGTCGTCGGTCAATTCGTAGCGGCGGGCCGCGCCCAGCACCTTCGGGATGTTCGTGTTGGCGTGCTGCCCGTCCAGCTCGTCCTCGTCGGTCAGCAGCGGCTGCAGGAACGCCTTGTGCTCGAACCGCCGGGCCAGCGTCAGGTCGTCCGGGCTGCGGGTGAGGCCGTACAGGTCGTAGAACGTGTTGGCGATGCCGCCCTGCTCGGTGGTCAGAATCGTCGCCATCTGCGCGTCGCTGAATTTGTCGGTGCGCCGCTTGAAGTAGCCCGCCATGCCTTCCACCACGTCCAGGGCCTGTGCGTCGCCGCAGTATTGGTACACGTCCACCAACCCCGCCATGACCTTGTGGATCGTGTAGTACGGCACGGGGACGGGCTTGCCCGCTTCTAAGTCATCGAACTCCGTGGACGGGAAAGCGGACAGGTAGCCGCCCTCGTGGAGCGCCTGCTGACACTTCGCCAGTTCGGCGACCATCGCGAGCGCCCGCGTTTTGTAGGCCGCGTCCCCGGTACTCTTGTACATGAGCGCGCAGGCCGAAAGATAGTGGCCGATGAAGAATCCGCGCCACCCCTGGCCGGGGTCCTCCCAGCCGCCGAGCGGCTTGCCGGGGGTCGGCAGGCCCGCGTTCTTGCGGAACGTGTACAGCAGGCTGTCCATCGGCAGCGACAGCAGGTAGCGCCCGTCGGCGGTCTGGGCCGCCATCTCTCGGCCCCCGCGCAGCCGGACCCGGTCCATCGGGAACGGCTGCAGGGCGGTAGGGACGGCAGTCTGGAACGTGTCCAGCGGGCGGGCGGGAGCCGATGCCCCCGCGCCGGCGTGGGCGGCCATGCTCAGCGCCAGCAGAACGCCCGCATTCAGGGTCAGAGAAAGATGTTTCATCAGTCTTGCCTTTTCGTTGTGAAAGCCCTCTACCCGCCACGGATGGTGAAGTAGACGTAGACGTTGTTGCTGTCCTGTTTCATCAGTTGATCAATCTTCCAGCCCTTGACGTGGCCATCACACCAAAGGACATTAGAGATGTCCGGGCCGCCGTGTCGGAACAGGACGCCGTCCCCGTCTATGATATTAGGCGGGTACTTCGCCGCGCAGCCGACGCCGGCGTAGGAGCCTTCGGTGATCTTTTTGATGCCGCTGTTCAGGTTGCAGTCCGACTGGGCGGCTCCGTCGCCGTCGCTCACCCAGATCGTGGTCGCGGGCGACTGGAGTTGGGAGGCGTTGATGCCGGGCGAGTTGGGGTCCCCCGGATTGACCGGATTTCCCGGCCCCTGCAGCGACTTATCCGTTTCGTCATAGCCGTAGGCGGCCATCGCGTAACTGCCGTAGTTGGCGTGGCCCGTCCCGCCGGGCTGGGTGTACGGGATGTAGTAGCCGGTCGCCCCGCCGACCAGGCCGCCGCTGTCGTCGGGGCAGTGGAAGACCTGCGTACTTTTCGTGTACGGCTGCACCGCGTCCATCCATTTGTAGGTGGGGGTGGCGGGATTCGAGTCGCCGTACCCGCCGGGGCCGTACCAGGTCTTGGGTAGGATTTCGTCATAGTCCTGCTCATACTGCAGGCAGGCCAGCCCGATCTGCTTGAGGTTGGAGGCGCAGGACGCCTGCCGTGCCTTCTCGCGGGCTTTGGCGAAGACGGGGAACAGAATGGCCGCGAGAATCGCGATGATGGCGATGACGACGAGCAGTTCGATGAGCGTGAAGCCCGCGCCCGGACGGCGCGGCGAAGTCCGGTCGTTCATTTTAGTCATCTTTCGGGAGCGCCCAGGAGGAAAATCCTGGGCGCCCTGCGCCGGGTGTTTTAGTAATCCTCGACCGCGAAGTAGTGCATGACGGGGGACGTGACGGCACCGACCGTCGCCTGGTGGATGTCGGCCAACTGCTCGATACGCATGGCCTTGACGTGTCCGTCGCACCAGACGACGTTGCACAGGTCCGGGCCGCCGTGCCGGGCGACGATGGTGGCAAAGTCGTTCGGCATGGACGGAGGACTGACGCTGGTCTGCGGCGTCGGGTTGACGTGGCCCCAGGCCAGCAGGGCGGCGGACGTGTTGGTGTTTATGGCGTCCGTCACCCAGACGGTTGTGGACGGGTGCTGCAGCAAAGACAGAGTGCAGGTGTAGCCCCCGCCAGGGTTCGACGCGGGCGCGTGCGCCGGTACGCCCGCCGACGGCCCCGCGTAATAGTTATAATAAGCCGCATTGATGGCGTAACTGCCGTAGTTCGTGCCGCTCTCATATTGGTACCGGGCAGGGCCGACGGTCCCGCCTGGGAACGGGTCGTCCGGGCAGTTAAAAACAGCCGTACTCTTCACATAGGGGTAGATGGCATCCATCCATTTATAGTCACCCGTCGTGTCCGAGGTGTTGATGTTGCCGTGGTAGCACTGCGGCAGCGTCTCATCGTTATCCTGAGTGTACTGTAAAAGACCAAGTGAAATCTGCTTGAGGTTGGACGCGCAGGCGATCTGCCGTGCCTTCTCGCGGGCTTTGGCGAAGACGGGGAACAGAATGGCCGCGAGAATCGCGATGATGGCGATGACGACGAGCAGTTCGATGAGCGTGAAGCCCGCGCCCGGACGGCGCGGCGAAGTCCGGTCGTTCATATCTATTCTCCTTGAAAGAAGTACGTCCTTTTTCCTGAGATCGTGACGGGTACAAGAAGGACAGAAACTTGCGCCCATTTTTCTGGCGCGGCAGGGGCGCAGGGCGGTCATATACTGATCTAAGCGGAGGCAATCGCTAACGCCGTCGTGCGCGGCTGCGGCCTCTTCAGGTCGGCGCTCAGGCCGAAGCCGCCGGACCTGCCTTTGTAGGGCGCTGGTGTGACAAGAAATCTGAAGAAGTGGGCGTGAAGCCGGAACGCGGAAAGAAGGACCTTCGTTGCGTATTATTGAAACGGTCCATGCGACACTTCTTTTCTGAAATCCACCAGCAAGGCGCCCGTTCCTGGAGGTTGCCTGTCTGACAACGATCAATCGGCACAGCCCCGTCGCTTGCGGGCCTTGACAGCCAGGGCCGCCAGACCGAAGACGCCCAGGCCGAGCGCGACCGTCTGCGACGGCTCCGGGGCGGCCGTAAACTGGAAGTTCGGCCCGAAATAGCCGGCGTCCTGATTGACGCTGAGTGTCGAGAACGCGCCGCCGCCCGTGGAGGAGTAGTGAGAGGCACCGAATCCACCGGAAGTGATCGGAGAGGCGAACGGGGTGTTCGCAAGAGCCATTTTATCCACAAATGCGTCGCCCGCGTGACCCCCGGATACTGACCGGGTTAAGTCGGCCATGATCTCGTACCCAGTGCTTCCACTTGCCGCGCCGGTGGCAGGTAGATAAACGGGTGTTGTCAGGCTGCTGTAAGCGAACAAGTAGCCGTTGGCGTCAGGGGTCTGGGGTGTGCTGGGCGTGATTGTGGTTGTCGCCAGAAGTGTCGGGGTCGAGTTGGAGCCGACGGTCACATACGAGTAGAGATTGACCGTATGGCTGTCGTTCAGGGCGCCGCCGGCATTGAAATCCAGATAGCCGAGTGAACTGACGGTGATTCCGCCGGTCCCGACAGCGAACGTGAAGCCGATGGACCCGCCGAATGGGTCTACGGGATTGACCGGCTGGTTGCGGACCTGTGTCGTCCCGGCGGAGGTCGTGGCGACAGGAGCCGTCGTGAACGTGTAAGCGGCGGTCTGAGCGTCGGCAGACGGGGCGGCGATGCCTGTGAGCAGCCCCAGGACGAGGCCGGCTTGAGTGATTTTGGACATGAGAGCGTTCCTTTCTCTGGATGGGTTGAGGTTGCCGGGCCGGAGGCCGGGCATCCAGCGGCCCATATCCCGCTCGCCGATAGCGCGCGTCTCAGCGTTGTATTGGTCGGCGGCGTGTTCGGTCACGGGCTGGTCGTCGGCGATCTGTTCGGCGCCGAGCGGGTGATCCGAGGCCAGAGCGGGCAGAGGCGTTTCAGACTGTGTCGCGGACATAGATCGTATCTCCTTCTTGGTGAAGCGATTCACCTATGTGGAAACGTTTAGCGGACCGACGCCCGCAGTTCGAGGCGGCCCGCGAAGACGGCCCGCTGGGGGAGCGCGGACGGGTCCTGGAGGCGCTGTTCCAGGAAGCGCCAGGCCGTCGCGCACATCTCCTCGACGGGCAGCACCAGGGTGCTGAGCGGCACGTCTAAATACTCCACGTCTTCAATGCCGTCGCAGCCGACCAGCGCCACGTCGTCGGGGACGCGCAGGCCAGCATCGCGCAGGGCGCGGTACGCGCCGATGGCGCACTCGTCGTTGTAGCAGAACAGGCCGTCGGGCGGCGCATACTGACTCAGATACGCGGCCAGCCCGGCGCGGGCGTCGGCGCGGCTGTTGCCGCCGAGGGGAATGACCAGCGGCGCCTGACCGGCCTCGGCGACGGTCGCCCGGTAGGCCTCGCCCCGGTCGTCGCCGGGGAAATCGGCCCGCGCGGGAACGAGATAGGCGACCCGGCGGCCTTCCGCCCCCATCAGTCGCCGCACGGCCTCCCGCGCGCCGCCGAACAGTTCCACGCCGACGAAATCCGCCCCGGCGATGGGGAACGCCCCCATGCCGACCATCGGCGCTCCGCGAGACGCGCGGGCGTCGATCTGGACATCGGTCCCGCCGGGCCGGCCATGCAGGTAGCTTTCGTAGGACGATTCAATCCCGGTCTTCCCTAAAAAATCGTTCTTGGTGTAAATCGGTGTCCCGTCCGCGTATCTCTGGGCGCTGAGGCTGCTCCATTCGGTTTCGTTGATCCGGCCCATCGTCCCCAGCAGGTGTGCGGCCAGCGTTCCGTGCGGATACCAGCGCACCGGCTCCGGCTCGGTGCTGACGCCGGGCAGGTACGGCTTGTTTTCCTCGATTTGAGTCACGGTTGAGATCGGGACATCCAGGGCAATTCGCAGGGGGTCGTAAGGATTAACCCGCTCCGCGTCAATGATCTGCTGGATAGCATCCGGAGTCATGTGCAGCAGTGCCGACAGCCGCGCCAGTGTCGCCGGGTCTTTGGCGACGCTCGGAACAGCATAAATCGCGAGGCGGGAACGGTTCGCGGCCAGCAGAACACCGTGGCGATCCATGATCACGCCGCGCGGGGCCGGGGTGCGGATGCGCCGGGCCTGATTGGCTGCCGCCGCGTCCCGGAAGTCGTCGCCCCGCGCGATTTG
>CAZZVX010000283.1:0-6790 GCA_964657535.1 Armatimonadota bacterium
GCCGGATGATTTGACGCTGGAACGGCCCCGCAAGACCGGCTCAATGGCGCAGGGCAAAGCGCTGGACTTGAACCAGGTGGCACCCATTGTCGGCTACGATGGCCGCGTCAAGGGGACGTCGGACTACGCAGACACGCAGGGCAGCGACGTCGTCGTCATCACATCAGGCCGCCCGCGCGGGCCGGGTATGTCTCGCGAAGACTTGCTCACGGTCAATGCCGACATTGTACAATCCGTCGCCAAGCAGGCCGTCGCGGCCTCGCCGGACGCCGTCTACATCGTCGTGTCCAATCCGCTCGACGCCATGTGCCATGTCGCGCTGAAGGCGACGGGGCTTCCCTCACAGCGGGTGATCGGGCAGGCGGGCGTTCTGGACAGCACGCGCTACCGCAACTATATCGCCGCCGCCGTCGGCGTTTCCGTGGAAGATGTCCAGGCGTATGTGCTGGGCGGACACGGCGACCAGATGGTACCGATCCGCAGCCTCACCACCGTCGGCGGCATCCCCGTGCAGAAGTGGGTGGATCTGGGCAAACTCACTGGCGAGCAGCTGCAGAAGATCGAGGACGACACGCGGCAGGGCGGGGGAATCCTGACGAACTTGATCGGGACGAGCGCCTGGTACGCGCCGGGCGTCGCGTCGGCGGAGATGGCCGAGGCCGTCCTGCTGGATCGCAAGCGGATACTGGCGACGACGGTGCTTTTGAGCGGCGAGTATGGCGTCCACGATCTCTATTTTGGCGTTCCGACGCTGCTGGGCGCGGGCGGCGCTGAGGAAGTCTACGACCTGTCCAGACTCGTGACGCTGACTGAGACCGAGCAGGCCGGCATTAAAGACTCGGCGGCCAAAGTGCAGGGAACCGTGGACAGTCTGAAGGCGCTCGGCAAACTGTAAAAGTGTTTTATGAAATCTTCTTCTGACGCTTCTCAACGGGGTATAATGCCGGCATAAGAGGCGGCATTTTGTATGGCAGTAACACTCAAAGACATCGCGGAGCGCACCGGTGTATCGCCAAGCGTGGTCTCGACGGTCCTCAGCGGGCGCGACAACGGCACGTTTGTCAGCGACAGCACGCGCCGTAAAGTCCTGCAAGTCGCCGAGATGCTCAACTATACCCCCGTGCGCTCCGGGCGCCCGCGCGGCAGCCGCCGCCTGCGCCGCCAGCGCACGGAGAGTTTTATCGGCGTCTGGGACCCCGACTACAGCCCGGCGACGGCGTTCGCTGTGCAGAACCTGCAGACGGCTTTAAGCCACCACGCGCAGGAAAGCGGCGTGGAAGCCGAAGACGATTATGGCCTGCGCCTGCTGACCGCCGAAGACCTGCCCCGTTTAGACGCATTGGGCATCATGGGCGTCATCATCCTTTCGCCAACGCTGCTGCCACGCGAGGCCGCCGCCGCGACTATTCCCTGTGTCATGCTGGGGGAAGTCAAGAACGCGCCCCGTGAGCTTGTTCAAATTCACATGGACAATTTCCAGGCTGGGCGCATTCTGGGGAAATATCTCTGGGATTTGGGCCACCGGCGGATCGGATTTTTGGCGGCGGCGGCGCAGGAGCGCGTCACCAGCCAGCGCTACCAGGGGATGCAGTCATGCTGGGTGGACAGCGGCGGAGACATGAGCCAGATCCGGCCTGCGCCGTATGATACCATGAAGACGCTGGGCGAACGGGAGCAGGTTCGTCGAACCACTTTGGCCTTGTTTGGAGCCGAAGCGGGCCGGGCGTCGCATCCGACGGCGCTGGTCTGCGCCGATGAGGGTGTCGCCGCAGTCGCCGGGCAGACGCTGGCGGAACTCGGTCTCCGCGTCCCCAGCGATGTCTCGCTGACGGCTTTCACAGATACGCCGCGCCTAGGCGAATCGCTGACCCCGCCGCTGACGACAATCCGGCAGCCGGTCGCCCAGATGGCCGCCGCCGCTATCACGCAACTTTATCTGCTGCACGATACGGAAGCCCCGGAGCAGGTCGAGCCGCATGATTTCCCATTCGCGGGTGAATTGATCGTCCGCGCTTCCTGCGCCGCTCCTGCGGCGGCGTAGTGCCGATGTCTGTACCCAACCGCCATCCCTCACTTTTACGCCGTGACGACGCCGTCCTGGTGGTCGTGGATATGCAGGAGTCGTTCCTGGACGTCATCCACGACCGGGAGCGTCTGACGGCCAACGTGCTTCTGCTGACGGAAGCCGCCAAAGCCCTCCGTGTCCCGGTCTTAGCAAGCCTGCAATATGCCCAGCGCCTGGGCGGCCTTGTTCCTTCCATCGCCGCCGCACTGCCGAGAGACAGTCCGCTGCCTTTCGATAAACTCTCGTTCTCTTGTGCCGGCAGCCCTGACTTTTTGTGCGCATTGGAAGCGACGGGGCGGCATCAGGTCATCCTGTGCGGTGTGGAGACGCATATCTGCGTGGCGCAGACGGCACTGGGTCTGGCGCATCTCGGCTATCAAATTCATGTCGCGGCTGATGCCGTCTCCTCGCGGACACTGGAAAAGCATAAACTCGGCATGGAGCGCATCCGGGACAGCCATGTTCTGCCCTGTGCCGCCGAAGCCGCCGTTTACGAGTTGCTGCAGGCCGCCGGAACTGCCGAGTTTAAAGCCGTTCTTTCGCTCGTCAAATAGCCCCGCCTCCTAAAGTTTCCTCTGCCCCGCGCCGATAATGTCCTCAGAGAGCGAGGAGCGATTTCGCTCGCATACATGAGGACAAGCCGTGCCGTCAACTGTTGACACCAAACTTAAGCAGGAGCGACTCCTTCGAATCATCGAAGATGAACTGCAGGACCTGCCGCCGCTGCCGGCGGTGGTGATGCGCGTCATGCAGACGATCAACGATCCGACTACGTCTGCGACGGACCTGAACCGCCTGATTTCGAGCGATCCGGCGCTGGCGTCGAAGGTGCTGCGCCTGGTCAATTCGTCCTACTATGGGTTCCCGCGCCGGATTTCGACGATCACCCATGCTGTCGTTATTTTGGGGTTCAACACCGTCCGTAACCTGACGACTTCGCTGGGCGTGTTCAATGCGTTTGACGCGCGAGGCCAGCAGACGGCACTGGACCGTGAGAAGTTCTGGGCGCACTCGCTGGGAACGGCGGTGGCGGCCAGCGTGATCGCTCGGCGCAAGAACATCCCGGCGAAGTCCGTCGAGGAGGTATTTGTCGGCGGCCTGCTGCACGATTTGGGCAAGCTGTTTTTGGACCACTACTTCCCGGACCAGTATGCGATTGCGCTGAAACTGGCCGTGGCGGCGAAGATATCTATCTGGGACTCGGAAAAGATGGCGCTGGGCGTGGGCCATGCGCTGGTCGGCAAGCGGATCGCGGAGAAGTGGAACCTGCCGCCGTCGCTGACTTCGATGATCATGCTGCACCATCAGCCGGCGTTCTCCAAAGAGCATTTCGAGATCACGGCGATCATCCAGGCGGCGGACATGACGGCGCGGAAACTGGAGATCGGCTCGGGCGGGGATTCGCTGGTGCCGAACCTCTCGCCGGAAGTGCAGCAGTGGCTGGCGCTTTCGCCTCCGACGTGGGAGGCCATTGACCGCGAAACCTGTCAGAAGTTCGACCAGGCAAAAGACTTCTTGCTGATGCTGAAGTGAGTCAGAAGGCGTTCCAGTTGTGTTTGGCGGTTGCGGCGGCGTCGAAGAAGGCTTCGATGGCCGCCGCGTCGTTTTGTGTGACGGCGGCTTCCAGAACATCCAATTGGCGGCGATAAACGATGAGGGCGGCGAGGACGGCATCGCGGTTGGTGAGGCAGACGTCGCGCCAGATGTCCGGGGAGGAGGCGGACACGCGGGTCATGTCGGCGAAGGAGCCAGCGGCGACGCGCGGCAGGTCGGGCGAATGGAGGCGGGCGTCGGCGGCCTGGCGCATCAGGGCGGCGGACAGGACATGGGGCAGATGGCTGGTGAGGGCGACCATGCGGTCATGGGCTTCAGGGGTGGCGACAAGGGTTGAGGCCCCAATTTGCTGGGCGAGGGCGCGGACCTGGTGGAAAGTGCGAGGGTCGGTGCTGTCGGTGGGAGTCAGGACCCAGGTGGCGTCCTGGAAGAGACGGGGGGCGGCGGCTTCCACGCCGGTGCGTTCGGAGCCGGCCATGGGGTGACTGCCGACGAAGCGCGGATCGCCCCCGGCGGCAGCGACAATGGCGGTTTTGGTGCTGCCGACATCGGTTACGACGGCAGCGGGCCGGGCCAGCGGCAGGACTTCGCGCAGCGCTTCTTGAATATGGCCGACGGTGGTGCAGAGAACGATCAGATCGGCGTCGGCGACGCCCTGACGGAGTTCGGTGACGCCGGAGTCAATCGCGCCGAGGCGCACGGCGTCGTCGAGGCGTTCGAGGCGGCGTCCGATGCCGACGACGTGGCGCGCCAGCCGACGCGCTTTGAGCGCCATGCCGAGCGACCCGCCGAGGAGGCCGACGCCGACGATGGCGACGGTTCCGAATTGGGCGGGAAAGGAACCTTCGTCCGGCACGCCGCTTTCCCCGCTTCCTAAAAGTGCCTGCCGACGGCGGCGGCGATGGGGGCGATGTCGTGCATGAGTTTCTCAAAGGCATCCGGCAGGAGCGACTGCGCGCCGTCTTTAAGAGCCTTTTCGGGGTTCGGGTGGACCTCGATGATCAGGCCGTCGGCGCCGGCGGCGATGGCGGCGCGGGAGACGGCGTTGACCAGGCTGCTTTTGCCGGTGGCGTGGGACGGATCGGCGATAATCGGCAGGTGAGACAGTTCCTTGACGGCGGGAATGGCGTTGATGTCGAAGGTGTTCCGGGTGTAGGTCTCGAAAGTCCGAATGCCGCGCTCGCAGAGCATGATGTTCTTGTTGCCCTGGCTGGCGATGTACTCGGCGGCCTGCATCCATTCCTCGATGGTCATCGCCATGCCGCGCTTGAGAAGCACAGGGGTCTGGGTCTTGCCGACTTCCGTTAAAAGTGGGAAGTTGGCGGCGTTGCGGGTGCCGATCTGCAAAATGTCGGCGTACTTGCAAACCAAGTCAACATCGCGCACGTCCATGACTTCGGTGATAATGGGCATTCCGAGTTCGTCGCGTGCGGCGGCGAGCATCTTGAGGGCGGGTTCGCCGTGACCGTGGAACGAGTAGGGCGAGGTGGAGGGCTTGTAGGCGCCGCCCCGGAGGATGTGCGCTCCGGCGGCCTTGACGGCGGTGGCGGAGGCCATGAGTTGGTCCCAGGTCTCGACGGTGCAGGGGCCGGCCATCATCACGGCAAACGTCGGGTCGCCGATCTTGACGCCGCGCACGTCAATGATGGTGGGGCCGGCCTGGAAGTCTTTGTTGACGACTTTGTAGGGCTTGGAGACGGGGACGACTTTGTCCACGTAGGGGAGCGCTTCGAACTGCTCCATGACGGACGCTTTCAGCGAGGGGTCGGTGGGGACGCCGACGGCCCCGACGATGGTACGCTCGACTCCTTCAGACAGATGCACGGCGTAGCCGCGCTCTTCCAGCATTGTAGTCACGTGCGTCAAATTCTCCTTCGTCGCCTCTGACGAGAGTATGATGATCATGGTCTGCTCCCGGACATTTTCCTTCCTGCCTTCTGCATAAACGATGCCAAGTGGTTCAGGTGAAGAGAAAGTGTACCTTTCTGCGGTTGGTTTGTCAAGGCGTCGGGCCGTCTCATCCAGGGCTAGCGCATTTAAACCTGTCAACAACAGCAACAGCAATATTTTTGCCTGTTCTACCCTGTTAGGTTGATAAAACCCTTCCGAAGTGGGGGCGTCGCCGCTGAACAAACCTGGCGGAGGATCCAGCCAGATGCCAGATCTCTACTGTTTTGCCGACCTTTTGGAAGCAAAAGCGTACAAGGGTTCGCCAGAAATTTAATGCGCTGGCCCTGCCTCTGTCGGTCCTTATGATGAGAGTTTATTGTGGACTTGGACTGGAGCGCCTGCGCGCCGACCGGAGCGAGTAGCCGCTATCTCCTGAGATCAATGGCGATGTTCTGCTGCGAGCGTATGATAGTCAGGCGAAGCGTTTTGTTCTTGGCTGCGTCGGCGATGCTGAGCAGGTCCGCCATTGTCCGAACGGCCTTGCCGTCGGCCGCCACAATCACGTCAATCGGTTTTAAGCCGGCTTTCTGTGCGGCGCTGCCTGGGGGTGTCTCAAGAACGAGAACGCCGCTCTCGTCCGGCAGGCCGTAGGCCGAACGATCTCCGAGTCCTGAAATGTCGCGGACGGTTGCACCGAACACCACGCCCGTGGAAGTCGCCTTCGGCTGGCTGCCGTTGTCCGACGACGTGATTGCGGGAAGTTCCGGCTGCCGGGCAATTGCCTTCAGTCGGGGGCTGACGACGCCGAAGCGGTCCATGGGGAAGTTGCGGAACCCCAGCGACAGCGCTGGCGAACCCGGCTTGACCCGATAATCGCCGTGACGAGGGTCAACAAACAGGGCGTCCGCAATGAGAGAGTGTTCATCGCGCCCACTCTGACTTTGCAGCATGGTCGCCGGTTGGATCCCCACGTCGCCCGCACGATAAACGAGGTTTTCGTCCATCTCCTGCCCCCAGGGTTTTGGCGGCAAGGTCCCCGCAGGCGCGTAAGGCCCCCAGAGGATGTTGCGGCGGACGATATCCCCGCTGTCCGCAAACCAGACGTGCGGGCAGAAGGTGTTGTTCACCATGATGTTGTTCTCCACCACACGGTAGAAGCCTTCGCGGTTCTTGATGCCGCCGTTGAGGCACAGGTTGTTGTAAATCTGGTAGTTTGAAGAGCCGTCGTCCAGGTCAATATCCCAGCCGTGGTCGCAGCGCCAGCGGTTGTTGCGCAGGATG
>CAZZVX010000284.1:0-609 GCA_964657535.1 Armatimonadota bacterium
GCGGATGGCCGGCCCCACGGTGACGTTTCTGGGGCGTCTCACAGACGCGCAGATCGCGGACGAATACGCGCGCTGCCGCGCCTTCCTTTTTCCCGGCGAAGAGGACTTCGGCATCGCTCCACTCGAAGCCATGGCCTGCGGACGCCCCGTGGTGGCTTACGGGGCGGGCGGCGCGCTCGAAACCGTAGTGGACGGCAAGACGGGCCTTTTCTTCGACCGCCCCACGCCGGAGTCGCTGATGGAGTCGCTGACTCGCCTCGCCGCAGCCTCCTTCGCGCCGGAGGCGCTGCGCGAACACGCCCTTGCCTTCGACACGCGGGTCTTTGAGTCGGCACTCCGCCGCTTCGTCGAGGCCGCGCAGGCGGAACACGCGCGGCAGCACACGCGCCGCGCGGTCCACTTCACGAGCGGGCCGGTCCGGGAAAACCCGCTTTCCGGCGGCCCTTCTCGCGAGATGGCTCTCGGCAGCGCCGCCACGGAACTTCCGCTCGTCCGGGAGGCCTGACGGGGCGGAACACCAGGAAACGCTTTTGTACCAGGAGAGACAGGTCGTGTACCAGGAGAGACAGTACGGACATACCGAGCGTCATTTCGGGCGTCCCACCCACG
>CAZZVX010000284.1:619-6688 GCA_964657535.1 Armatimonadota bacterium
CGGCGCAGCGCCTGCAGCGAGTCCTGGACGTTGGGGCGTCCGCGCTCCTGCTGCTGCTCCTGCTGCCCGTGTTCGCCGTGATCGCGCTGCTGATCACGCAGGACAGCCCCGGCCCGGTCCTCTTCGTTCAAAAGCGGGTCGGCAAAGGCGGGCGGGAATTCCCGTTCTACAAGTTCCGCTCCATGGTCGCCGACGCCGAGGCCCAGCGGCGCCGCCTGGACGCGGACAACGAGCGCAGCGGCCCCGTCTTCAAGATGAAGAACGACCCCCGCGTGACCCGCGTGGGGCGCGTCCTCCGCAAGTATTCGCTCGACGAGCTGCCGCAGATTCTGAACGTGCTGACCGGCGACATGAGCCTCGTCGGCCCGCGCCCGGCCCTGCCCCGCGAGGTCGCCCAGTACACGGACCGCCAGCGCCAGCGCCTGGCCGTCACGCCGGGCCTGACGGGGCTGTGGCAGGTTTCGGGGCGGGCCAGCCTCAGCTTCGAGCGCAGCGTCGAACTGGACCTGTTTTACATCCAGAACCAGTCGCTGCCGCTCTATTTCCAGATACTGGCGCGGACGGTCCCCGCCGTCCTCCGGGGCGACGGGGCGTACTAGGCGACGGCCAGGGAGACGAAGCAGCAGCTATGGCACCACTCTTGACCGCCCGCGTCACAGCCCGAACCGGACCCCAGGCCGCCAGGTGGCGCGTCCCCGCGCCGCGCCGCGCCTTCGGCCTGTCCCTGCCCCTCGGACAGACCCTGGCGCTCTCGGCCGGCGCGGTCGCCCTGACGACCGGGGGGTTGTACCGCCTGCAGCAGGCGATGCTCCGCCACGACCACGTGCTGCACGTCCGCCCGTTCAGCATCGGCTACCTCGTCCCCGTGGTCCTCGTGACCGCCGTCGCGGGGCGGCGCGGCGGGTGGGCCACCCTTGCCCTCTCCGCGCTGGCGCTGGTCTACTTCCTGATGCAGCCGCGCTTTGCGTGGCGGATCGAGAACGCGCGGGACGGGGCGGAACTGCTGATGCTGCTGCTCGTGGGCGCCCTGGTGGTCAGCGGCGTCGAGGCGATGCGTCAGAACCGAGTTATGTTCGTTGATATCACGGACGCCGCCGAGGCGCGGGACGCCCAGGAGGCGGTCCGGCGGGCGGCCGGCGGCGTCCCCGGCGTCCGCCGAGTCAGCGCCTGCGCCCTGCGGCGGTGCGGCCTGGACCTCTACGTGGACCTCGACCTCGACCCAGACGGCGACGGCTCCCTGCCTCTGGACGCCGTGCGCCGGCTCGTCGCCGACGTGGAGAGCGCCGTATACCGCGCCCACCCGCTCGTCCAGCAGGTCCGGGCGCGCGTCCGGTGACGACCGACGCTTTTGAGGAGATATTTTTGCTGAATTATCAGAACTATGGCCGCCTGTGGCGCGTCTACGGCCTGGGGACGCTGCGCTACGGCACACCCCGTAAACTCTGGAACGCGGCCCGCACGGAGTGGGCTTACCGCCGCCGCCGCGTGGACACCCGGACGGCGCCCTACGTCCTGCACCTTGAGCCGCACTACTTCTGCAACCTGAAGTGTCCGCTCTGCCAGCGGCAGCGCTTTTCGGGGGCGCGCAAGGCGGACGCTGGCCACCTGTCGCTGGACGTGCTCGACTCGATCCTGGACGAGATCGGGGACTACCTGATTCAGTGCCACATCTTCGGGCTGAGCGAGCCGAGCCTCAACTGGCCGCTCACGCGCCAAATCATTGAAAAGACCCACCGGCGACGGATCTTCACGCTGGTGAGTACCAACGCCACGCTGATCACGCCGGACATGGCACGCGAGATGGTCGCCTCCGGCCTGGACTACCTGGTCTGCGCCATTGACGGGACGAGCCAGGAGAGCTACGGCAAGTACCGAGTGAACGGCCGGTTTGACGATGCGATACGCGGCCTCCGGCTGGTCGCTGCCGAGCGCGACCGTCAGCGCAGCCGCATCCAGATCGAGTGGCAGTACCTCGTCAACGCCTTCACCGCCGACGAGATGGACGAAGCCCGTCGTATGGCGAGCGAGATGGGGGTTTACGTGCGGTTTGCGCCCATGGGAGGAATGGAACACGACAAGGAACTCCAGGACTACTGGCTTCCCAAGTCAACACAATGGCAGGATTCCCGGATCGAGACGGGGAAGGCGCGGAACAAATGGGCCTGCTACTGGCTCTGGCGGGGAGCCGTGGTCAACTCGAACGGCCAGATGGGCCGCTGTCCTGGCTACCAGAACGTGGCGCAGATGGGCAGCGTGGCCGAAAAGTCCTTCATGAAGCTGTATAACGGCCCCCTCTCGCAGCGGGCGCGGCAGCTCTTCGTGAAAGGCCCCGTGCCGCCCGGCGACTTCCCAGCGCCCTGCAGCACCTGTATGTTCTACCCGCGCGAACACGGCGGCCCGAACCGTGACTACCCCTGGGCGGAAGGCGAGGCCGGGCGCCAGCGGGAAGCGCCCATCCCGCTGACGATGGCGCCGCGCGAAACGACAGTCCTGAAAAATGCCCCGGCCCGCCAGGCCGAACCCGTGTCTTGAGCGCGCCAATGGACGGCGCCTCCGAAACGAAGTCAGACGATCTCAGACGAAAAGAAAGAAGGGAAGACGCCGGTTCAGAAAACGGCGTCATGCAGGAAGCAGAAATCATGATACCAAAAATTACAAAACGACCGACGCCGAAGTTGCTCCGTCGCCTCGCTCCGGCCTGCGGGGTCGCCCTCGCCGCCGTCCTGGGCGCGCTGAGTCCTGCGGCCCAGGCGCAGACACCTACGCAACTGTTCCACTTCGACAGCCCAGGCCAGTCCGCCGTCGTCTACCTGAACGGCCTACCCTACGGCGTCTACGCCGGGCGCTACCAGGCGACCCTGAGCGGCAACAGCATCGGCATCTTCTGCACAGACTTCACGAACGACATCAACATCGGCGACTCTTATGACGCCGACACGCAGTATCTGGTGACAGACCCCGCCGCGACGGCGAGCGGGACAGTCACCCTCACGCCGCAGGGGTACTACACCGGCGGCCTGGCCTCGGCCCTTAACGACCAGGACTACCACCCGAACACCGGCGGCCTGACCAACGCACAGCGCGCCGGGGCCGTCGCCTGGCTGACGGACCAGTACCTGAACGCCGCGTCGTTCAGCGGCTACGCCGGGGACACGAATCCCAGCGACAACTTCGCTGGCGTCAACCTGGCGATCTGGGACATCGTCCAGGACGGCGGCGACGGCTTCGCGAACGGGGCGGGCCAGGTCGCGCTCGCTGCGAATCAGAGCAACTACTTGGGCCTGGCCGACTACTACGAAGGGCTGGCGAAAGACTATATCACTACTCACGGCTATTCGTCGAACACCGTCGCCTGGCTGCAGGCGCCCCGCACGATGTCAGGCGGCGTACCGGTACTGGACGGTAAGTACGAGATTCACCTGCAGGACTACGTCACGACGGCACCCGCACGCACACCCATGAACACCGGCAGTGCGGCCCCGGAGCCGCCCTTCTCACTGCTCCTGCTGTGCTTCGGCCTGGTCGGCGTTGGCTGGCGGCTGCGTCGCCGGCCCGTCCGGCGGGCCGGCGACGCGCAGGCCGACTGAGCCGCATCGCTCCTCCGCCGCAACCCACCAAGGAGACCGACGATGCCGGAAACACCCGCCGCGACCCCGCCGGGGGACCCGGAACGGGACGCTGATCGGCACGAGGACGAGGGCCGGGAAGAACCGCTCCGAAAACAGGACACGGAATGGGAGGCGCTGCGCGAGGAGCTGGCCGCCGCTCTGGGGGCGTCACAGTCTGACCCGGCCCACCCACGCGCGCCCCGGAAGCGCCCCCCCGCGCCCCACAGCGCGGCCCCGCGCCCCCGTCTCACGTCGGGGCGGCGGACACCGGACGCCCCAGCCCAAGCGCCGGCCGGGACACCGGAGGCCCGCTTCGTCGTCCAGACGCACCGCCTCCTCCGCGACGTGATCGTGGCCGCCGCGGGCGACCTCGACGCGGAAACCGCGCCGCTCCTGCGCCGGGCGCTCGCGGAGGCGATGTGGGAGCCCGACGCCGTCCGGCTCCTCGCGGCGGACCTGCGGGCCGCCCGCATCGCGGACGACGTGGCGTGGCTGGTCCTGATCGAGACTCACCGTGGGCTGGCCGAGGCAGGCCGGCGGCTCTTCGTCGCACTCCCCTCGGACGGACAAACGGCACGGCAGATGACGCGGCTGGGCCTCGACACGCTGCTGACACGCATCAACAGCCCCGCCGACTTGAAGCGCCTCGGCTGATCTCCCTCTCGCACAAGAAACCCATCACAGGCGGTGTCGGTGCAGGCTATAATAGGGGTATGATCATCCGGATTCATACACCGCCTGACTTCTCTTTCCAGGAAACCGTCAGCGCCCACGGCTGGCGCCGCCTCCTGCCCTTCGTCTGGCGGGAAGAAGCGCACACGCTGGAACGTGTGGAAGAACTGACTCCCGGCAGCGTGGCACTCCTGAGAATCCGCGCCGCAGAGGTGGAGGCTTTCATAGACGTGGACGGGGACGGCGATGTGGCCGACATCACGCAACGGGTGCGCCGGATGTTGCAACTCGATCTGCCCATCGGGGAGTTCCACGAATTCTGCCGCACGCACCCCAAACTATGCCAAGTGCCGGAGAAAAAGCAGGGACGTTTGCTCGTCTCGCCGACTGTGTGGGAGGACTGCGTCAAACCTGTCTGTAAAGTTTGCTGAAATTCCGCCCCGAACGCTCCCGGCGCGAACCACACTTCGGCCCCGTCCTTGCCGCAGATCACCCTGTCCACCACTCGCCCGAGCAGGTTCCGCTTCTCTGTACCCTCCACATCCGGGGAGGCCAGCGCCTCCTGGACGTCGGCCAGAAGCGAGGCCAGGATCTCGGACGGATTCCCCGATCCCTTCGCCGGTTTTGATCCCGGCACGCGGGCCAGCGCCTGCGCCAGCACGTCCCGGCGTTCCTGGGTTTCCTTGCGCCGAGCGGCGAGCGCCGCGAACACCTGGGCGTAAGCCTCCGGGGAGGCTCCGGCCCGCAGCCCCGCGATCTGCGCCTGAACAGCGGCCGTCTCTTCGGCGGCGATCTCCCGGAGCGTGGCGTCCAGTTCGGCCAGTTCCCGGCGGCGCTTCGCCACGGCGTCGGCGCTCTCCGGCCGGGCCTGACGGAAGGCGGCGACGGCCCCGGCGATGGCCTCGGGCGACTCCGCCGCCGCCGACAGCGCCCGCACCGTCGCCTCCTCCATCTCCGCCACCGGGTACACGTCTCCGACGCACTTGCGGATTCCAAGTTGCCCGGCGGACACGTCGTACTCGCGGCAGATGTAATAATGGTACTGCTTGCCCCGGCAGGTGGAGGAGCTGAGGACAGCCTTGGCGCCGCAGTGGGGGCAGTAGACCAGGCCGGACAGCATCCGCGTCCTACGGGGATTGCCGCCCTGGCGGGCGCGGTTCTCGGCGAGGCGCTGCTGGACCGCGTCCCAGACCTCCTCATTGACGAGCGGGGGCGCGGACAGGACGATCCACCTTTCGGGCGGCGCGGGACGCAGCGCATTGGGGCGCGTGATCGGAAGGCCGTTGACGGGGTGAGGCCGTCCGATGCGGCTCTCGTCGGTGTACGATTCCCACCGGCCGCTGAGGGGCTGCCCTTTGTAGACCGGGTTGGACAGGAGGTTGTGGAGCGTGGTTGCCTGCCACAGCCGGCCCCCCGGCGAGGGGGTTCCTTCCGCGTTCAGTTCATGCGCCAGAGCGGGCAGGCTGTGCGTCCGCTGGTAGTAGGCCATCCAGATGCGCCGGGCGGTTGGCGCGGTCGCCTCGTCGAGCAGATACTTCCCGATCTGGTCGAAGGCGAACTTGCCCTGCAGCACGTCCTTGCTGGTGGGGATATGGTAGCCGTAGGGAGACGTGCCGCGCGCCGGCTGCTGGCCCTGCTCGGCCCGCTTGCGCTTGCCGCGCATGGTGCGCCGCCGGATGGAGTGGCGCTCGTACTGCTTGAAGCCGCCCTGAATGGTGAAATTGAGGTCGCCTTCGGGAGTCGCCTCGAATTCCATGTCGCAGAAGACGAGCCGCCCCCCTGCCGCCTC
>CAZZVX010000285.1:0-6688 GCA_964657535.1 Armatimonadota bacterium
GGTGATGCGGGCAAAGTCCAGCCCGTGCTGCGGCTCCGCCGCATGGACCGGCAGGTAGGGTTTGGGAACGACCAGAACGCCCAGGTCGTCCGGCGCGGGCGGCGCGTCCACCGGCAGGTTCGTCAGCAGGGCCGGGTCTATCGCCGTCGGCAGCCCGGCGCCCACGGCGTTCTCGACGGCGCGCTTGGCGGGGATGCTGTCCGGGCGGGCCTGCTGCGCCGCGACCAGGGCCGCCAGCGCGGCGCTGCTTTGCTGGGCGCGGGCCGGCAGAATGCCCAGGGCGATTGCGAAGCACGGCACGATTACTCTGAAACAACGGCGTAAATTCACGCTCTATTATAACACATCTCGCGTCGGCGGAAGGCATCTGACTATGAAAACCTGGGCTTTGGGAATGACCTGTCTTTTTGTGGGTTCTGTGGCGCTCGCGGCGGCCCCGCGCTCCGGGGCCGCCGCACTGCCGCCGCTCTCGGACAAAGATAAGCATCAGGCCGAAGTGGAAACCAAGCAGGGTGCAGACGTGTCTGCTCAGATCGAAAAAGAAGGCAAACTCTCCAAAGATAAGGACGAGATCGCTCGCGTCAACCGTATCGGCCAGCGCCTCGCGGCCATCGCCAACAGCACTGTCATCCCCGAAAGCGCGGACCAGCAGGCCCGCATGGGCAGCGACCGCGTGTATCCCTTCACCTGGCACTTCTACGTCATCAAGGAAAAAGATGTCAATGCCTTTTCGCTGCCGGGCGGTTATGTGTATGTCAACTCCGGCCTGCTCAGTTTTGTCCATTCCGATGATGAGCTGGCGGGCGTCCTGGCCCACGAAATCACCCACGCGGCGCACCACCACGTTTCCGCGCTTTCGCACGAGCAAAGCAAGATGTCTACGGAAATGGCTATCGGCTTTATCGCCGCCCTGCTGGCGCACGTCCCGGCGGAAGACATGGCGAACGTGTACCAGGGTGCGTCTTACGCACAGATGGGCATCCTGAACAACCGGTACAGCGAGGCCGCCGAGCGCGACGCCGACCACGGCGGCACGATGATCATGGCGAAGGCCGGATACAACCCGGTGGCGATGCTGACTTTTATGCAGCGCCTGTCCGCCCAGGAGCAGCGCAGCCCCGACGTCGAACTCGGAATCCTGCGCGACCACCCGTACACGACCGAGCGTGTCGCCGCGATCAGCCAGGAACTCAAAGAGATGAACGTCGCCGTGACGCCGCAGGCGATCCGCGTCGTCTCCGGCGGGCCGCGCGCCACCGTCGTGCCGGGCGAGCGCGCCTCAGAGATGATCGTCTTCGGCGGCCAGACGCTGGCAACCCTGAACGACCCCGACGGCGACCGGGCGGCAAGCGCGGCCAAGAAACTCAACACACTGCTGGACGCCGGCCTTCAACTCTACCAGGTCAAGGCCGAAAACGACGCGCTTGTGGCCGCCGATCAGACGGTGCTGACCTTCACGCCTGCCGATGCGGCCCTGAACCCCAGTTCCGACGCACAGACATTGGCAGTCATGGCGAGCGCCGTCCTGCGCAAAGGCCTGTGGGCGCAGACCGTCAACGGCAATAGCCCGTCCTACTAAAATTTTCTCTGAAATCGGCAGCCGGGCTTGACATCTTCGGCAGCCCGTGTGTATAATACGCCTCACCAACTCTTAGGAAAGGGAGCAGACGGCTTATGTTCGTGAACGAGACCATCCACACCGCCTCATATTGGCTGCCGGGTTCGGACCGCCAGGGTTCGTCCGCCGTCGCGGGCCTGTCGCCGCGCCTTTGCCCCTTCGCAGGAGGATTCGCCTCGCGTCCCTGACGCTGACGAGACACCGTTTCCTCAAACGCCCACTGCGAAGGCCGCCCGCCTTTGCCGTGGGCGTTTTTGTTGTTCGTTTCGGAGAGGAAACTACGATGTCGGATTTAATCGTCAGCCGGGAACGGGAGATTGAGGAAGATTGGGGCCGCCCGCCGCTCTTTCTTCAAAGTTATTTAGACGAGCGGGAACGGAGTGTTTTTGAGGAGCGCGTCGTCAAGCCGCCGGGAGCGAGAATGCAGGCGTGTGTCGTGGAGCGCCGGGACAACGTGATTGTCCTGGAGTTCCGCGAGATGCCGAGTGTGCCGCGAAAGCGGCGCGTTGGAATGCTCCGGCACCTGTGCCGGAACGGGTGGGACGCGAGTATGCTGCTGCTCCTCCTCGCATCGGCGGCGGCGTGCGTTGCGGCATTTAGCCGCTGACCGTCGGCAGGGTTCGGGCCGAAGTTTCTGGGTTAACGGTACACTGGTTCGACTCCAAAGCTCAGGCGACTGGGTGCAGACCCAGGAACACACCCTTGCCCGAACTCTGCGGGTTTGGTGAAAAGAGAGACAGCAGTCATTTGGTCCGGGCCGGAGCCGATGGGTTATCGTACCAGGAACGGTCCTAAGGTAGCGACGCAGGGGCGACCCTGATAGCGAGCGTTCTTTGTCTCACGCAGACGCGGGGCGCGGGTCCACTGCCGAATCCAGTTTCGGTGCAGGACGATGGCAGCAATGCCCGCCCAGGGCGCAATTTGCCCGGACCAAACCAGAGAGCGTGGTGGAATCGCAGACACGCGCCACTGCCGCAAGGCATCTCCGTGGCCGACCCTTGCCCGCGTGCGGGCCGCAGGTTCATGGTTATCTGGAATGGCGTCGTCGCAAGACGGTGCAGGTGCAAGTCCTGCCGCTCTCAGTCTTTGGAAAGTTAGGATGGAATGTGACGGTTTGGCCGGGCCGGAGCGTGTGGGTTATCAACTCCAACTTGAATAGCCCTCATGGGGCAGCCGCCCACGCGCACAATTTGCCCGGCCATTCGTGGGGAGCGTAGCTCAGCGGTCAGAGCACGGACTGCCGCAAGGCAGAATCCGTTTTCCGTCCCTTGCCTGCATTGCGGGCCGTGGGAGAACGGTTATCGCTGTAAACGACGGGGTCGGAGGTTCGAGTCCTCCCGCTCTCCACCACATTTGCCGGACGGGCCGGAGCGCCTGGGTTATCTTCCAAAAATAAGCCCAGGAGCAGCCACTCGCCTGTCCGATGCTTGCCCCGACGGGGTCGAAAGAAACGAACGATGACGTACCTGAAAACTGTGTTCAGCAAAAAGAAGACGCCGCAAAGCCAGCCGATCCCCGGCACGGCGCAGACGGCGAACAGTGCGGGCGGCTACTCGTTCGCCGTGGACGACTGGACGCGCCTGAGCCGTTTCCTGGTTTTGGGGGCCGAAGGCGGGTCGTACTACGCGACCGAGCGGGCGTTGTCGCTAGAAAACGCCGAGGCCGTCCGCCGGTGCATTGAAAGCGACGGAATGCGCGTGGTGCGCGAGACCGTCGCCGTGTCCGACGCCGGACGCGCGCCCAAGAACGACCCGGCCCTGTTCGCCCTGGCGATGGTCGCCGCGTTCGGCGATGACGCCGCCCGGCGCGCGGCCCTGTCGGCCCTGCCGCAAGTCGCCCGGATCGGGACGCACCTGTTCCACTTCGCCGAGTACGTGGACGGGATGCGCGGCTGGGGGCGGGGATTGCGTCAGGCGGTCGGCGCGTGGTACAACGCCATGCCCGCCGAAAAACTGGCCTATCAAGCGGTCAAGTACGGGCAGCGCGACGGCTGGAGCCACCGCGACCTGCTGCGTCTGGCGCACCCCAAGCCGGCGACGGAGCAGCATTTCGGCCTGTACCACTGGATGACTCAGGGCTGGCCCGGCGTCGGCGACGAGCCGCACCCGGACGCTGCCTTGCAGATGGTCTGGGCCGCCGAGCGGGCCAAGAGCGTGAGCAGCGCGGGCGACATGGCGGGACTCATCCGCGCCTACCGCCTGCCGCGCGAAGCCGTGCCGACGCAGTGGCTGACCAGCCGCGAAGTGTGGGACGCCCTGCTGGAACAGATGCCCTTGACGGCGCTGATTCGTAATCTCGCGACCTTGACGCGCGTGGGGGCCGTGGGGCCGGGTGCGGCAGACGCAACGGGCCGGGTGATCGCGCAGATCACCGACGAAACGCGCCTGCGCGCGGCGCGGGTTCATCCGATTGCCGTGCTGTCGGCGCTGAAGACCTACGCGCAGGGACACGGCGAGCGCGGCGGGAACACCTGGACGCCCGCGCCGCAGATCGTGGACGCGCTGGATCGGGCGTTCTACGCCTCGTTCGGCAATGTCGAGCCGTGCGGCAAGCGCTGGCTGCTCGCGCTGGACGTGTCCGGCTCGATGGGCGGCGGCAGCATCGCCGGCGTGCCGGGCCTGACGCCGCGCCTCGCCAGCGCCGCGATGGCGCTGGTCACGGCGGCGACCGAGGCGCAGTACCAGGCGGTCGCATTCACGGCGGGCGCGGGAGGGTACGGCGGGATGTACGGCGGCCAGGCCGCGCTGAAGCCGCTCGCCATCTCGCCCCGGCAGCGGCTCGACGACGTCCTGAAGACGGTCTCCGACCTGCCGTTCGGCGGGACGGACTGCGCCCTGCCGATGGTCTGGGCGCTGCAGAACAAGGTGGAAGCGGATGTCTTCGTCGTCTACACGGACTCGGAGACGTGGGCCGGAAACGTTCACCCGGTCCAGGCGCTGCGCGAGTACCGGGAACGGATGGGCATCCCGGCCAAACTGATCGTCTGCGGCATGGTCTCGAACGGCTTTACCATTGCCGACCCTGACGACGCGGGAATGCTGGACGTCGTCGGCTTCGACGTGGCTACGCCGCAGTTGATGAGCGACTTCGCGGCCGGCAAATAAACCAGGCGGGGCATCAAATGCCCCGCCTGGTTTCTTAAACCAGCAACGGCATTGCCAGGACGTATTGCACGAAGGGATGGGAGCGTTCCAGTTCCAATGCGGGCTTCTCAATGCCCGTGTACGGGTCCGTGTACGTCGTCCCGACCAGAATGCCCCTGTCCAGAGCGATCTCGATGCGGCGGAAAATGTCGTCCATTTCCAGCGTGCGCCAGGACTGTGAGACGAGCGGCGCGGCGCGGGACGGCAGGGCCGACGGGTCCCAGTGGCCCTTGTTGTGCAGAAAGCGCACGAGCAGATTCCGCGCCATGTAGTCGCGGTGGCTGTTCTCGATGTCGTCGGCGGTGAGGACGATGTCGGTCATCTCGTCCGTCTGCTCCGGGGACAGCCCTTCCAGAACGACCGGGGGAGTTTCGAGCGCAGTCTCACGGACAGACGACGGCTCTTCCTGCCGGTCCGGCTTGTCTTCGGGCAGCCAGACGCGGTTGACCAGGTCCGCCGTCTCGATCTTCAACCGCCCCTGCCGTTCCAGGGCGCTGACGAATTCCTTGAAGTTCGCCAGGCCGTGCTGCTGCAGGCTGAAGCCGGGGGCGCGCTCACGCATTTGCAGGCCAAGCCAGGACAGGACGGGCGGATAATTGATGCCGTCTTCCTGTTCGCGCTGCTCCCGTACCAGGGCGACCAGCGTTTCGGCGGCAGCTTCGAGTGACACCGGACGATGGCTCGTCGCCCGTGACGGCGCCGACGCCGGCGGCCCCGGCGGCGTTTCGAGAGGCATCCGGGATTCGGCGTGTTCGATCTCGGTGTCGTAGTAAACGATCTCGTCCACGACCGCGTTCAACCGCTGGGACGTGCTGCCGGTGACGCCGACCATGACGACGCGGCAGCCCCGCCGCTGCAGCATCCCCGCGACATGAAGGAAGTCCGCGTCCCCCGCCACCAGCACAAACGTCTGAACGTGCGGGTGCGTGAAGCTGTATTCCAGGCATTCCAGGCTCATCTTCACGTCCACGCTGTTCTTGATGCGGTCCTGCTGGAACGAATTGCGGCGGCTGGGGACGTACACCGGCTCGATGCCCGCGTGGTACAGGCTCATCTGGTCGAACGACTTGCGGTGGTAATAGTCCTGCCAGTCGGCATACGCGCGGGCGACGGCGGGCCGCCCGTAGCGCTCCTTGACCGCCAGCATCAGCGCGGTCACGTCCGGCATCTGCCCGATCTCGTACAGGCTGTATTTGAAGTTCTCCCAGTCAATAAACAACGCGGCGTCGCCTGAGGGCGGGGCGGGGTCGCTTTGGCGGGGAGTGTTGGCAGGATTCAGGGGCATGGGTACTTCTGGGAGGGGAAAGGCGGAGAGCGTTCGGCTCTCCGCCTGGATGACCGCGTGTTCTGCGGGACGGCGTCACCAGCCGCGCGAGGCCATCAATTCTTCTTTGGGCAGCGTGCTGATGTTGATGCCGACCATCGGCTCGCCGATGTCGTTGGAGACTTCGGCCAAAATCTCCGGGTTGTCGAAGTGCGTGCAGGCGTCCACGATGGCTTTGGCGCGGCGCTTCGGGTCGCCGGACTTGAAGATGCCTGAGCCGACGAAGACCGCTTCCGCGCCGAGCTGCCGCATCAAGGCGGCGTCGGCGGGGGTGGCGATGCCCCCGGCGCTGACGTTCGGCACGGGTAGTCTGCCGGTCCGGTGGATTTCCAAGACCAAATCGTAAGGAGCGCCGAGATTTTTCGCCTCGGTCATCAGTTCTTCCAGAGGCATGGCCTGAATGCGGCGGACGCCGCTCAGCACGGTGCGCATGTGGCGGACGGCTTCGACGACGTTGCCCGATCCGGCTTCGCCTTTGGTGCGAATCATGGCCGCGCCTTCGCCGACACGCCGCAGGGCTTCGCCTAGGTCCCGGCAGCCGCAGACGAACGGCACCTTGAAGGCGTGTTTGTTGATGTGGAACGCATCATCCGCAGGGGTCAG
>CAZZVX010000286.1:0-6686 GCA_964657535.1 Armatimonadota bacterium
GGTGACGTTGCCGACTTCCGCGAACAGCTCTTCGAGGTCTCGGTCGCGGGTCCCATAGCTGAGGTTCCCGACGTACAATTTTGTTGCCATGATAAGTGATGGCTCCTTTCGGTATCGTCCCCCTTCTCCGGGAGTAGTCTGGCTGCCGCTGCGGAGCCGTGAGGAACGACGGATTGACCGTTAGGACCTAGGAGGCACAGAAGAAAGCGTTGAACTGAGGCGAAAAAGAAGGTTCACACCGGGACATTCCCCGATGCTCTCCTATTATACCCCATTTGCGTCAACAAAAACGCCAAACGAAAAATAAAACGAGGAGGCGGCTACGGGACCGGTTTCGCCTTATCATCTAGCGGCAGGCTGGAGGCGGGATTGCGCCAGACGCGGCAGAGAGTAAACCCGCCTTCTTCCGATGCGGCGTAGGTTGGAGCGCCGGGTTGTGGGTCGCTGATTTTTATTAATGGCACGACAGCAGGAGAAAGTTTTTCTTTGTCGGCGGGCGTGGCGGGCAGGACGTAGCAGAGGGGCGTTTTTGCGCCGGCGGGGGCCGTTGTCTGCAGCGTCATGCCGCCCTTTGGCGGGCGGACCGCGTACAAGGGAATCAGGCCGTCGTGGGAGCGGGAAGGCGGGATGGCGTAAAACGCGATGTCCTGCACCTGCGGCCACTGTTTATTGACATCTACGGTTTCGCGCATCCCATACGTGATTGCGCCATTCGGCCCTTTCAGGCGATAGACGGGGGCGGGCAGGGACAGGCGCCGGTCGTCCAGAGACAGCCGGTACATGATCTGGTTGTAGTTGTAGCGCGGGGTCTTTTCCGGGTTGTTGGAGTAGGAATCTGTGTAAGTCCCTTCCAGGTAGATCAAGCGCCCGCCGTCCTGGTCAAAGAACGGATGCTGCGTCGGGTTATAAAACGTGTAATGGTCGTGGGTGATGATCTTGCGGGCGTAGACCCAGGGGCCGGTGGGCGTGTCGGCCT
This sequence comes from Armatimonadota bacterium, assembly GCA_964657535.1. Taxonomy (GTDB): domain Bacteria; phylum Armatimonadota; class Armatimonadia; order Armatimonadales; family Capsulimonadaceae; genus CAZZVX01. The sequence goes on from CAZZVX010000286.1 coordinate 977, forward strand.
CGGCAAACCACAGTTCGCCGAGGAAAGACGGGCCGCCGAAAGACTGCGCGGTAATCATGACCCAGCGATGGCGGTACGGGTTCCAAAACGTGGAGCCGTTGGCCGATTGGATGGGATCGTCCGTCTCGATGTCCCGGAGGATGAATGGCGCTTCCTGCGGGGCCATTTTGCCATGTTGAATGAGTTCGTGCTGCTGGTCATAACTGAGGGGCGGCGTGTCGGATTTCCAGGCGTAAATCAAATGGCCCTGCGCGTCCCGGTCGAGTTCGGTGTTTGCGCCGTCGAAGCGGCTGCCGGGAGCGAGGCAGGTGAAGCCTTCGTAAGCGCGCTGGTCCAGAACGTGCGTCATGTCGGCAGGGACGCGGACGAGGGGCAGAGCGCCGCCGGTTGTCGGCTCAAAGTAAAGATAGGTCTGCCCCTTGACTGTCGCGCGGAACGGGTGGCCTTCGGGCTTCAGGGGCTGCTTCAGGTCATACGTCTGGACTTTCTCAAAGAGGGCCTTGTCGTCGTTGAAGATGGCGAGGCCTTCATCGGCGGTCTTGCCGCTGCCGTCCAGGTGGGCGTAGCGGGTCAGCAGGCGCTCACGGCCCTGAGCGTCCGGCAGGGTGAACAGGCCGCCGACCCAGACGGGGCCGCCGAAGCCGGGCAGGGGGATCATCTTCTTGCTGAAGCCTGACTCGTCCACCCAGTAGGTCAGGTCCACGCCCTTGCCAGGGTCTAAGCCGCCCTGGCCCGGCAGCAGGGAAGTCGCGCCGGACGTGGCGAACTGGCCGAGCGGGTAGGAGGGCTTGTTGGTGTCGCCGAAGAACCAGTACAATTTGCCTCGGTAGGGCGTCACTTCCACCGTGTCCTGGCCCATGACCTGACCGTTGAGCAGAGGCTGCTTGATGGGGACGGGCAGGCCCGCCAAAACGCTGTCCCGGTAGATGCCCGCGCCGGTCAATCGGTACAGCCGCTCGGCGATGTTGACGCGCGTGATCTTGACCTGCGCTTTGCCGCCGGGCGTGACTTGGAACGCGACGCCGCGATTGCCGAAGCCGTCGGCGGGAAAGTCGTAGCCGTGGCTTTTGACGAGAAAATAGACGTTTTGGCCCATCAAGTCCGGCTCATTGATGGCGACGACGCCGTTGCTGTCCGTGTAGAACTTCTGCTCGTTGGTTGTCTTCAGTTCCACAAGCGGCACGCCGCGCCCGGTGTCGGCATCGGTGACGGTGATGACAAAGTAATCCTGCGCGCCCGCCCGCACGCGGCCCCCGAACAGGGATGCCAGCAGGCAGAAAATGAGCAGGAAGCCCCAGCGAGACAGATTCGGTGTACGCTTCACGACAGGCCCCTTCCCAACGGCGGAACGCCTGACGTTATTGTACCTGCAAAACACGTCGCTCGCGTTTAGTGCATGGCGACAGGGGCCGTGCCGGGCTTGGGCTTGCGGAGCAGCAGCAGGGTAGGGATCATCGCGACGCTGATGACCATGAGCAATAGGAACGTGTCGTTGTAGCTTTTGGCGGCGACCTGCTGCGTCAGAATCTGGTCTATCACGCCCAGCGCGCCCCGATGGGCGTCGGCGAGGCCGACGCCGTGACTGAGCAGCGCCCCGGTCAGCCCGGACAGGCGCTCGTTGTACGCGGGGTTGTTCGGCGTCAGATAGCCGACCATGTTGGCGCGGTTGATGTGCTGCTGGTTTTGCAGGGCCGTTGCCAGGATGGCGATCCCGATGGAGCCGCCCAACTGACGCGCCAGGCCGAGCAGGCCCACCCCCTGATTGACTTCGGCGGGTTTCAGGCTGCCGACCGCGAGGTAATTCACCGGGACGAACAGGAAGCCGATGGACGCGCCCCGGATGATCAGCGGCCAGAAGGTGTCCGGCGGCCCCGACTGCGCGTTCAGACGCGACAGGCCCCACATCCCCAGCACGGACAGCACGATGCCCGTCAGCGTCAGCCCACGCGCGTCCGGCGCCTTCGGGCTGTTGCTGAGGACGCCGCAGAAGACGATACTGACGGCGGTCGCCAGCCCGCCCGGCAGCAGCGAGAGGCCACTCTGCAGGGGCGACAGCCCTTGCAGCTGCTGGGCCAGCAGCGGATACAGATAGTTGACGCCGTACATCCCGAAGCCGACGGCGATGAACAGCACGATGCCCGCCGACAGTGACCCGTTCTTGAGCACCCGCAGGTCAATGACAGGGTGCGTGTTGCGCGGCGACAGCTCCCAGGCGACCAGCGCGAGCAGCGAGACGACCGACAGCGCGGCCAGCCGCGTGATGGTGACGCTGGCGAACCAGTCGTCCTGCTGGCCTTCCTCCAGCACGTACTGGAGTGACGCTAGCCCAGCCGCCAGCAGCCCGATTCCTGCCCAGTCCACCGGCTCGTCGCGCCGGGCCGGTTCCGTGTCGTGCAGGCAGAAGAAAATGATCGAGGCCGCGATGAGGCCGATGGGGATGTTGATGAAGAAGCACCAGTTCCAGTTCGCCGCGTCGGTAATCCAGCCGCCCAGGGCGGGGCCGACGGTGGGGAAGATGACCAGGCCCATCAGAAAGATCGGCTGGACCAGGGCCTGCTCTTTGGGCGGGAACACCTGCACCAGCGTCGCCTGCGCGGTCGAGATCAGCGCCGCGCCGCCCGCCCCCTGCAGGACGCGCCACAGGACCAGTTCGCCCAGCCCGTGACTGGTGCCGCAGAAGAACGAGGCGACCGTGAACAGCACGATGGAGCCGGTGAGGTAATTGCGCCGCCCGAACAGGGTGTTGAGGAAGGCGGTCATCGGCAGCAGGACGACGTTGGACAGGATGTAGCCCGTAGACACCCAGGCGATCTCCTGCGTGGTCGTGCTGAGGTTGCCGGCCATCTGCGGCAGGGCGACATTAATGATGGTCGTGTCCAGCAGTTCCATGGCCGCCGCCAGGATCAACCCGGCCAGGATCAGCCACCGAAACCGGGTGTTGGCTTCCGCCGCCGTCGCCGCTGTCTGCGCCGGGGCGGGCGCGGGGGCCGGTTTATGCCCGTCGCTGCCCGGACTGTGTCCATTCCGCCTGTTACGCTCTAATGTCGCTGTCTCGGCCATGTCTGTCCCTCTTTGGTCGCCAACGCGCCTGTTGTTTGATAGGCGGCTGATTATCAGCCGCCTAATTCATCACTGCCGATTAAACCCAGCGCAAGGCCGGGAAGTTCCTTCAATCAGTTTCTGAGGCCGTCGGTCCGATCTTCGCCAGAAGGCCGATCAGTGTCCGGCACTCCGCCTCGCTCAAGTTCGCCATCAGCGCACCGAACCGGCGGCAGCTGCGGGGCAGGTATTCATCCAGAAACCGCCGAGCCTTGTCCGTCATGTGGACCGTCAGCGCCCGCCGATCTTTGCTGTCAGGATGACGCTCCAGAAAGTCGTCGCGCTCCAGCCCGTCCAACAGCCCCGTGATCGTCGCCCGCGTCACGCCCAAATGGTCGGCAATCTCTGAAGGACTTGGCGCGTCGTGGCCGAGTAAATCTTCTGAGAACAGATCCACCAGGACATAAAACTTGCCTTCCGACAGCCCGTAAGGCTCCAGCGCATCGCGGTTGTCGCAGTCGGCCTCCTGCGCCACGCGCTTGATATTCAGAAAGGCCTCAATGGCGGTCGTCTGCAGCTCCGGGTAACGCTGGGCCGCCCGGCGCAGCACTTCGCCCTTCGGCATCAACTTCGCAATGGGTGTTTCGTTTTTCATTGACAGGCATATTATACGCCGCCTAACCAAATAAGTCAAGGGTCAGGAAGAAATGGTTTTTTCCTGACCCTTGTCACAAAGAGCAAAATATCAACGCTTGAAGGCGAACCCGCCGAGAGGCGTTAAATCGTCCAAATCATCCTGCGCAGACTTGGGCGCGGAAAAGGGCGAGGGCGACGGGGCCGCGTTGACTCGCAGCGTGGGCGGCGCGACAGAGTGCGAGCCGCCGAGCTGCGTTGGGTCCAGCCCTTTGCCGATGGCAGTCTCGGCGGTGATCTTGCCTTCCAGTACCAACTTCTTGAGGCACTGCCCCAGCGTCTGCATCCCAATATTTGTGTTTGTCTCCAAAATAGAAGGCAGTTGGAACGTCTTGCCTTCCCGAATCAGATTTTTTACCGCCGAGGTGCTGGTCATAATCTCATAGGCGGCCACGCGCCCGCCGCCGATCTTGGGCATGAGCGTCTGCGCGACGACCCCTTGCAGCGACTCGGACAACTGGGTGCGGATCTGCGACTGCTGATGGGGCGGGAACACATCAATCACGCGGTCTACGGTCTGGTGGGCGCTGGACGTGTGCAGTGTGCCGAACACGAGGTGTCCCGTCTCGGCGGCGGAGACGGCCAGCGAGATAGTTTCCAGATCGCGCATTTCGCCGACCAGGATCACGTCCGGGTCTTCGCGCAAGGCGGCGCGCAGGGCGCTCGCGAACGAATCGGTGTGGACGCTCACTTCGCGCTGGTTGACCAGACACTTCTTGTGCTGATGGACAAACTCAATCGGGTCTTCAATGGTCAGGATATGCGCGGCGCGCTCGCAGTTGATCAAGTCCACCATCGCAGCCAGCGTCGTGGACTTGCCCGATCCTGTCGGCCCCGTGACCAGCACCAGGCCTCGCTCCTCACGGGCGAGTTGGCCGATGACCGGCGGCAGGCCGAGCTGCTCGGCGGTCTTGATCTCGGTTGGGATAACCCGGAACACGGCCCCTTCGCCGCGCCGCCCGACAAAGTAGTTGCAGCGAAAACGCGCCAGTCCGGGGATTTCAATGCTGAAGTCAATGTCGCGCTTTTCTTCAAAGCGGTTCTGCTGCTCGCCGGTCAGGATGCTGACCAGCATCATGCGCAGCACATCACGCGTCAGATCGGGGTAGGGGAGGCGCACCATCTCGCCGTGCAGGCGGTTGGTCGGCGGCGTCCCGACGGTCAGGTGCAGATCGGAGGCCTTGTTCTCGACGGTCGTTTTCAGCAGTTCTTCAATGTCCATGCATGAGGCTCCTCTTGGTTCAAAGCATACGCTTTGTTATCGGCAAAAATACGTTATTTCTTTATGTGCCGATCTTTGCCATTTGGAGCAAAAGCGTGTATAATGGGGACACTCAAACACGGCCGCATTATCTCAGGAGAGCATTAGATGAAGAAGCATTTTGCCGCAGTCATGGCGTTCACCATTACGCTGACACTGCCGCTGATGGGGCTTGCTCAAAGCGCCAAACACAGCCCTTCCGTACTGCACCGCAAGGCCGCTCACGCAAAAATGACCCCCGGCCCCATGTACGTTTGTCCGATCTGCCATCATAAGGCAGACGCTACCCTGGCGAAGCGGGTACACTACATCTGCCCCGTTGACGGCGGAAAACTTGCGCTTATCAAGCCAGCAAACAAATAAGCAGCAAACAAAAAGACGCCCTTGCTGTAAAGCAAGGGCGTCTTTCTTAATTAATCTGGCGGCGACCTATTTTCCCAGGCGGTTGCCCACCAAGTATCTTCGGCGCAGGAGAGCTTAACTTCCGTGTTCGGAATGGGAACGGGTGGACCCCTCCGCCATAACCACCAGAAACTTGCTCCCGCCCGGAGGCGAGAAATCTTCAGAACAGTGCGTCTGTTCTTAGACAACTGCATATCAAAAAGCAAAAGGAGGCAACAAATGATTGCTCATCTGTAAGTTGTTTGTGATCAAGCCCTCGACCGATTAGTACTGCTCAGCTGAACACGTTGCCGTGCTTACACTCGCAGCCTATCA
>CAZZVX010000287.1:0-6686 GCA_964657535.1 Armatimonadota bacterium
GGCGAAGATGTCGAGAATCAACTGCGTCCGGTCCAGCACGCGCACTTGCAAAATGTCCGTGAGGTTGCGCTGCTGGGTCGGCGACAGTTCATCGTCGAAGATGACTAAATCCGCGCCCGTCGTCGCGACTTCACTTTTCAAGTCCTCGGCCGTGCCGGGGCCGACATAGGTCGCCTTGTCCGGGGCGCGGCGCGACTGGGCGAACGACGCCGCGACCTGCGCGCCGGCGGTGTAGGTCAGTTCGCGCAGTTCGTCCAGGCGCATCTGCGTGTCTTCCTCGCCGCCGGCCAGCGACAGGGTGACGATCACGGCGCGTTCTTCTTTATGGGTTTCGTAAAAACTAGGCGCTGTGGGCATAACAGCCCAGTATACCCAAGTTTGACGGTATCAGGAAGACTTGGACGCGAGCAGGCGGTCGCGGAGGGCGGAGTACAGGGCGTGGCCCAGGACCATGTGAACGTCCTCGACCATCTGCATATTGCGGGAGTGGACGACGATGCGGTGGTGGGCTGTCTCAGCCAACTCACCGCCGCCGTAGCCGCAGATGCCGATTGAAACCGCGCCGCACTCGTGGGCGGCCTCGACGGCGGCCAAAATGTTGGGCGAGTTGCCGCTGCCGCTGATGGCAACCAGCAGGTCGTTCGGGCGGAGCCAGGTGCGCACCTGCCCAGCGAAGACGTTGTGGTAGTTCGTGTCGTTGCCCCAGGCGGTCAGCAGCGGGACCGAGTCCACGACCGAGAGGCACTCCCAGGGCCGTCCGCCGTCCAGGAACATGTTCTTCTGGAAGTCCGCCGGCAGGTGGCTGGCCGTGGCCGCCGAGCCGCCGTTGCCGCAGAACACGACGCGCCGCCCGTTCTGGTAGTTGTCCCAGAGCAGGTCAATGACGTTCTCGACCTCGGCCTCCGGCACGGCGGCGAGCAGCGTCTGAACTCCCTCTAAATAATCGCTGACGTATCCCATCAAAGTTCCTAACGCCTCGCGTTGAAGATGACTTTCGTGCCGTCGCGCTCCAGGTTGAAGGGCAGTTCCTTCATCTCGGACAGGACGGAGCGGACGGCGTGCAGGCGGTCGGGCGGGCAGTAGAGCAGCAGGAAGCCGCCGCCGCCCGCGCCCGCGATCTTGCCGCCCGTCGCGCCCGCGTCCAGCGCCATCTCATAAAGCTCGTTGATGTGTGGGCTGGTGATGCGCTCGGCCATCTGCTTCTTGAGTTCCCACCCGGCGTGCATGATCCGCCCCACTTTGTTCAGGTTCTGGTTGGTCAGGCCGGCTTCGATCTCGCAGACCTGGTCTTTGATCATGGCGAGGATACGCATCTTGTCGCCGATGTTGGCCTTCTGCTGGCTGAGGATGCCGTCGGCGCTGCGCGTGATGCCCGTGTAAAACAGCATCAGGCTCTCGCCGAAGCGCCGCCGCTGCTCCTCGGTGATCTCGACCCGGCGCACGTCCACCGAGCTGTCGCGGTTGAACTCGATCACGCGCAGATTCCCGAACGCGGCGATGTACTGGTCCTGCTTGCCGATGGGCTTGCCCAGGATATCAATCTCGATCCGGCAGGCTTCCTCGGCAAGACGGTCAGGAGTGACCAGCTCACCTTTGTAGGCGTACAGGGCGTGGAGCAGGCCGACCGTGACGGTGCTGGACGACCCCAGGCCGCTGCCTTCGGAGGGGATATCGGCCATCGTCGCAATCTCGACGCCGCCCGTGATGCCGGTGAGGCGCATACACTCGCGGACCAGTTCGTGTTCGATCTCGTCCACGCCGTCCACCATCTCGGTGCGCGTGTAGCCGACACGAATCTTGCCGTCGAAGCGCTCTTTGATGACGACATAGATGTACTTGTCAATCGCAGACGAGATCACGGTCCCGCCCTCGGCCGCGTAGTAATCTTTGAAATCCGTGCCGCCGCCCGCGAAGGAGATGCGCAGAGGCGTCTGTGTGATGATCATAAGTGCTGCTACTTTCCGTTCAGGCCAGGACCGCGCCGGCGGCGGGCGTCGCCCCCGCCTCGACGGCCGCGCCCCGCCCGATAATGGCTTCCGTCAGAACGGCCCGCGCGCCGATCCGCGCGCCGTCCCACACGACACAGTCGGTGAGAGACGCGCCCGCACCGACAACGGCCCCCTGGCCGATGATGTTCCTGCCCGACAGCGTGGCCGTCGGGGCGATCTCAGCGTCATTCCCGACCCATAATGCGTTATCGGCATAATCCGTGCCAATCTTTCCTGCGAGCGTATCCCAGTTGGCTTTTCGGTACTGCGGCGGGGTCCCGGTGTCCTGGAGGTAGCCGCCCAGGAGGGTGCCGTACAGAGGCAGGCCTTGATCGAGCAGCGCCGGGAAGACGTCGCGCCCGAAGTCGCACGGCGCGTCGTCGGGGATCGAGTCCAGCACGGACGGGTTCAGGACATAGACTCCGGCGTTCGCCGTGTCGGCAAAAATCTGGTCCGGCGGGGGCTTCTCGACGAAGCGCGTGACGCGCCCGCGCTGATCCGTCCCGACGATGCCGGCGGCGGAGGGGTTCGGGTGGGAAAACAGGGCCAGCGTCGCGACGCCGCGCATCGCGCGGTGGTAGTCGGCGAGGCGGCGCAGATCGGCATGGATGAGATTGTCGCCGTAGATCACGTAGAACGGCGCGTCCGTGAAAAATTCCGCCGCGCCTTTGACGCCGCCCGCCGTGCCGCGCAGTGTCTCCTCGAGACAGTAGTGCAGACGGACGCCCGCGTACTCTTTCCCGAAAAAGTCGGGGATGGCCTGCGGGCGGTGGAAAAGATTGACGACGGCCTCGGTGACGCCCTGCTCGGCCAGCCAGCCGAGCGTCCAGGCCAGCAGCCGGCTTCGGGACTGTCGCCGTGAGCGGGCGCAGGCGCGTCCCCTCCCCCGCCGCGAGTATCATGGCCTTCATACCAGGTATTATAGCATAGGTTTACGCTCAACGCGGGACATCTTTCGCCAAGTCAGGAGAACACCTCATGCAGAAGCAAGGCATCTATACCGAAAGCGGGCCGGTGCAGGGAGCGCCCTACACGCCTGCCGTGCGCGTCGGCCCCTGGATATTCATCTCCGGGCAGATTCCCCTGGACCCCGCGACGAGTCGAGTCGTCGAGGGCGGCTTTGAGGAACAGACGCGCCAGTGCCTGCGCAACCTCGCGGCCATTCTCAAGCAGGAAGGCCTGGGCTTAGACAACATCGTGAAGACGACGATCTTTCTCCAGGATTTAGAGAACTTCGCCGAACTCAATCGGGTGTACGGCGCGTACTTCACGGGGGTGAAACCGGCCCGCTCGACGGTGCAGGCGGCCCGGCTCCCCCTGGATGTCCTGGTCGAGATCGAGGCCATCGCGCTCTCCCCAGACACCACCTGATAGCGGCAAAAAACAGGCCCAAGGTCATCCTTGGGCCTGTCGTCAGATCGAGCCGCCGTCAGGCGACGTTCTTTTTGGAAGGGCGTCCGCGTTTTTTCGGCGTCGCCTCCACGGCGGGCGTCCCTTCGCGGCGGGACGCGGCGCGCTGGCCGCGCATCTCCCCGCCTTTGCGTCCGATTTCGGCGTAGAATTCGGTGCCGCGCTCACGCTTGACGGTTTCGCCGCCCTTTTTGCCGATGCTCTGGTAGAACGTCGGCCCGTAGCGCTCTTTGACGGTCTCCCCGCCCTTGCGGCCCGCCTCGCGGGCGAGTCCGGGGTTTGCGGCGAAGCCGCCTTCTTTATCATGCTCATGTGAGCCGCGGTGGGCTTCGGCGATCTTGCGGGCGCCTTCCGACCCTGCGGCGGGACCTGGCTTTGCCATGAAACTTACCTCCTGTGAATGTCTGCCATCAGCGCTGTCTCTCCTGGTCCTAAGACTGAGCGCCAGGCTCAGTCTGGACCTGCGTCGCGTTCTGGGCTTCCACCTGCGTGGTCAGCTCTTCCTTTTTGTCGTGGGCCGCCTGCTTGCCGGCGTCCACGCCGGCCTGCAGCGCGGCTTTTTGGTTGTCTACGACCGCTTTGCCTTTGTCTATCACACCCTGGACCGAGTCCTTGACGGACGTCGCTTTGTCGGACGCTTTGTTGCCTAAATCGCTCGCGGTGGACTTGACGCCGTCCGCGAGGTCGGACGTTTTGGACTTGACGCCGTCCGTGACGTCTCCCGCTTTGGCCTTGACGCCTTCGACGGCGTCCGCGGTCTTCGCCTTCACGGTATCCGCCACTTCGGCAGATTTCGCTTTGGCCTGGTCAGCCAGATCGCCGACTTTATCTGAATACTCGCCCGCTTTGACTTTCACCTGATCCGCGACATCGCCCGCTTTGTCGGACAGTTCGGACGCTTTGGCTTTGGCCGCTTCGGTCAATTCACCGGCTTTGGCTTTGGCCGTATCGGACAATTCGGAGGCTTTGGTCTTGGCGAGGTCCGAGTATTCGTCCGTCTTCTGCTTCAGCAGGCCCCGCGTATCGTCCCCTTTCTGGGGGGCGTATAAAAGTGCGATTATCGCGCCCAATGCGCCGCCGAGCAGGATGCCGATTAGGAACCCTCCACCACCGCCGCTGCCATTGTCTTTGTCTGCCATGATGCGTTACTGCTCCTTCGTGAAAGTCTTTGTTCTTGCCCGGCCATTGCCGTTCGACTGATTCGGGTGCGTCGCGGCCTGACTCCAGACCGAAAAGCCTTTGGTGACGCCGGCGAGCAGGCTGCTGAGGTTGATCAGCGGCGTCGTCACTGTCGTTTGGACGACACTCGCCGTGCGCTCGACATTCTGCGACACGTTCTCGGTCAGCGCTTCTCCGCGCGTCAAAATTGTGTCGGCTTTTTCACCGACGTTCGATGTCACCCGGTTGACCGTATCCAGGGTGTCGCTCGCTTTGGCGATCACCGGGTCGACTTTATCCGTCAACTTCGTGAGCTGCTGTTGAACTTTCGTCAGCGCAAACGCCAGGATACCCAGCAACGCCACCGTTGTCAGGGAAAATATTGCGCCGAAAACGACCAGCACCCAAGAAGCGGCATCCGTCAAATGCATTGATGACTCTCCCGATCAGCAGCCGCCCCACTCCCTCGTTGGAAGAACTTGGCGGCTAGGTTGCTAGCATATACCCGGCCTTGTATGCTCCCAAACAGGCTAACGGGAAATCTCTCAGGGAAAGTTACACGCAGTGGAGAATAATCTGGGGGCGGAGTTGCGCCAGCGCCAGCGCGCGATGGCTGATGCGATTTTTGGCGTCTGTGTCCATCTGTGCGAAAGTTTGGCCCAGCGCCGGGACAAAAAAGACCGGGTCATAGCCGAACCCGTACGCCCCCTGCGGCTGCAACGTCATCCAACCTTCGCAAATGCCTTCGGCCACAAACACCGCGCCGCCGGGCAGGGCGAGCGCGACGGCGCAGACAAACCGGGCTGCCCGTTGTTCGGTTGGGACATCCGCCAAGCGTTCCAGCAGCAAGGCCGTGCGCTCGGCATCCGTCGCATCCGATCCGGCCCAGCGCGCCGAATGGACACCCGGCGCCCCATCCAGCGCATCCACGCACAGCCCGGAGTCGTCAGCGAGGGCGGGCAGGCCGGACAGCGCCGCCAGCGAGCGGGCCTTCAAGACGGCGTTTTCGGCAAACGTGTCGCCCGTCTCGTCGGGCGGCGGCCAATAAAGGCCCATCTCGCCCGGCGTCTTCAACTCAATCCCCGGCAATTGGAGCAACGCGCGGAACTCGGCGGCTTTGCCCGCATTGCCGGTCGCCAGCAGCAGGGTCGTCACAGCAGGCCCGCCAATGCCTCGCGCTGCTTGGAAAACATCGCCCGTGTGCCGACCTGCGCCAGGTCCAGCAAGCGGTTCAAGCGCTGCCGGTCAAACGGTGCGCCTTCCGCCGTTCCCTGCACTTCAATGTATTTGCCGGTATCGGTCATCACGATGTTCATGTCTACCGAGGCTTGGGAGTCTTCGGCGTAGGCCAAATCCAAGCGTTCCTCGCCCTCCACGACGCCAACGGACACGGCGGCCAGCCATTCGGAAACGGGGATGGTTTTGATCTGCCCCTGCGCCTTCATCCAGGCGAGCGCTTCCATCAAGGCGACAAACGCGCCCGAAATGGCCGCCGTGCGCGTCCCGCCGTCGGCCTGCAAAACGTCGCAGTCCAAAGTAATCGTCCGCTCGCCCAGCGCCGTCATGTCCACGACCGAGCGCAGGGACCGCCCGACCAGGCGCTGTATCTCCACCGAGCGGCCATTGGGCTTGCCGGAATCGCGCTGAGAACGGGTGTGGGTGGAGCGGGGCAGCATCGCATATTCGGCAGTGACCCAGCCTTTGCCCTGGCCTTTCAGAAACGGCGGCACGCGGTCTTCCACGCTGGCCGTGCAGTGGACTTTCGTTTCGCCGACTTGGATCAGGCACGAGCCTTCGGCATAGCGTGTGAAGGAACGAACCAGGGTGGTCGGACGCGGCTCGTCTAAGGCGCGTCCATCGTCGCGGGGCATGGCAGGGGTCTCCTCTGAGGTCAAAAGGTCAAGGCGGAAACGGACGGCAGCGCCTGGCCGAGCAAGCGCGCCGCCTGGAAACGAAAATCGGCAGGATCGCCCGATGCGGCAAAGCGCAGCATTGGGACGCTGCCCGCAGGCGCGAGCAGATTCTGCGCCTCCAAAATCACCTGCGCGGCGCGGACGGCTTCTTCTGCGGGGTCTACGAAAACGGGCCGCTGACGGACGGGATACGCGGCGACCGCCTTTTGCAGCACGG
>CAZZVX010000288.1:0-6681 GCA_964657535.1 Armatimonadota bacterium
GGAGGACGTTCAGGGCCAGGAGGAATACGGACACGTCTGCCGGAATAGGAGGGGACAGGGACGATCCTGAACGCACACAACGGGGGCATGACAATGCAGAAATCGCCCGGAGCCGGATGGCTTCCCACTCACGCGAGGCTTGCCCGGAAGGCTGCCGGAGTTTGTCTCCTCCTCACGATCAGCGCGCTGACGCCGGCGCACGCGCAGCAGCCGAACGACCCGCTGGCCGAGTCCTTCGTCCACCCGCCGTCCGCCGCGAAGCCGCAGGTCTGGTGGCACTGGGTGAATGGGAACGTCTCGAAGCCCGGCATCACCGCCGACCTCGAAGCCATGAAGCGCGCGGGGATCGGCGGCGGGACGATCTGCAGCCTGGGCCAGTACGGGCCGGAAGGCCCCGCCCACTTCAACTCCGACCTCTGGTGGGACGACGCCAGGTTCGCCATGAGCGAGGCCGGGCGGCTCGGCCTGGAACTCGGCGTCGAGAACTGCGAGGGCTGGAGTTCGAGCGGCGGCCCCTGGGTCAAGCCGGAGGACGCCATGAAAATGCTGGTCTGGAGCGAGGCCCAGGCCACGGGCGGCACGCCGTCCGCGATCTGTCTGGGCCGGCCCCCGACGCGCCACGACTTCTACCGGGACGCCGCCGTGGTCGCGTTCCCGTCGGTCGCCGCCGAGGCTGGGCCGTCGCTGTCCGACATCAAGCCCACCTTGACGGCTGATGGGAAACCAGTGGACGCGACGTTCCTGTTCACCGGCGACGCAGCCCGGTCCGTCCTCGTTGCAGGCGGGACCGGGCTGGTGATTGACTGCGGCAGGCCGTTCACCGCGTCGGCCCTCCGGTTCTCGCACGGCGGCCGCTTCGCCGGGGGCAGCGCGGAGTTGGACGCCTCGGACGACGGCGCGGCCTGGAAGCAGGCGGCGTCCGCCGGGACGCCGGGCGACGGCATGGACTGGCTCGGCCACGCGACGTTCGCGCCGGTGACCGCCCGCTACTTCCGCCTCGTCTTCAAGGACGGGTCCGGGCATCCCGCCGACACCGACCTCGCCATGCTGAACCTTTACGGCCCCGGCGCGGCCACGGGCGACACGGTCCGCGCCGCCGACGTGGTGGACCTCACCTCCCGGATGGCGGCCGACGGCACCCTGACGTGGACGCCACCCGCCGGGCGCTGGACCGTCGTCCGCTTCGGCTACACCGATGTCGGCGCGGTCAACCACCCGGCCTCGCCCTACGGCATCGGGCTGGAGTGCGACAAACTCAGCCGGGCCGCGCTGGAACACCACTTCGCGGGCTTCATGGACCGGGTGATGGCGACCGGCGCTGCCGTCCCCGGCCAGGCGCTCCAGTGGTCGCTGATTGACAGCTACGAGGTCGGCCCGCAGAACTGGACCGACGACCTGCCCGCGCAGTTCCAAAAACGCACCGGCTACGTCCTTGCGCCCTGGCTGATCACGTTCACGGGCCGCACCGTGGAGTCGCCCGACCAAACTTCGCGATTCCAGTTCGACTTCAACCGCACGGTCGCCGAACTCTGGGACGGCAACTACTGGGGCTACTTCGGGGACCTGCTGCACCGGCACGGCCTGCGGTCGCAGGTGGAGGCCTACGGCAACGGCCCCTTCGACACGGTGCGGTCGTCGGGGCTGGCCGATATGTCCATGAGCGAGTTCTGGTACCCCGGCGCGGGAGACGCCCGGCTGGCGAAGCAGGCCGCCTCGGCGGCGCACGTCTACGGCCACGCGCTGGTCGGCGCGGAGTCGTTCACGGCGGGCGGCGACTACTTCGACGCCACGCCCTGGAAGATGAAGCGCGAGGGGGACAACATCCTGGCCGCCGGGGTGAACCGCTTCTACTTCCACTCCGGCGCGAGCCAGCCCTGGACCGACGGACGCGCCCCTGGGCTGACCTGGGACTTCGGCATCTTCCAGAACCGCAACAACACCTGGTACGAGACCGGCAAAGACTACTTCGCCTACCTCGCGCGCTGCGAGTCCCTGCTGCAGCAGGGGCATTTCGTCGCGGACATCCTCGCCTACGAGGGCGAGGAGGGGAACGGCGGGCAGTCGCTCTCCGCCCCGCCCGCCGGGTACGCGAGCGACGAGATTGACAGCGACCTGCTGGTCCAGAGCCTGACGGTGGACCACGGCCTGCTCGCCCTGCCGAGCGGCCAGCGTTACGCGATCCTCGCCCTGGCGAACACGCAGAGCGTCTCGCTGCCCGTGTTGGAGAAGATCGCGGCCCTGGTCCGTTCGGGCGCGGTCGTCTTCGGCCCGAAGCCGGTCCACACGCTGGGCCTCGCGGGTTATCCCGACAGCGAGACTCGACTGACGAAGATCGCCGGCGAACTGTGGGGAAACATTGACGGGAAGACGGTCATCAAGCACCAAGTCGGCAAGGGATGGGTGTACTGGACCGGGGATTTCCAGAACGTCGCCGCCGTCCTGGACGACCGGCGGATCGCCCCGGACTTCTCCCCCGCCGCCCACGGCGCGCGGCTGCTTTATCTGCACCGGCGCATCGGGCAGGCCGAGTCCTACTTTGTCGCCAACCAGGCCCCCGGCGCGATCACCACGGACATCGCGTTCCGGGTCGCGGGGAGACAGCCGGAGATATGGGACCCGCAGAAGGGGACCATGACGGACGCCGCCGTGTGGGGCGCGGACGGCGCGGGCCGCACCCGCGTCGCGCTGCAGTTGACGCCCGGCCAGAGCGTGTTCGTGGTGTTCCGCAGGCCCGCGCCGAAAAATCACCTGGTCTCGGTCGCGATGACGGGGCCGACGGCGGGCGCCACGACGGCCCCGGCGCTGGTCATCACGAAGGCGACTTACGGCGACATCGCCGGACACGGCGGCACGACCGACATCACGGCGCTGCTCTCGCGGATGATCCGGGACAACGAGATCGAGACGGTCATCAGCAACGAACTCGTCGGGTCGGACCCGGCGCCCAACATCGTCAAGTCGGCGACCATTGATTACACGCTCGGCGGCAAGCCCGGCTCCGTGACTGTCGCGGAGAACGCCTCCCTCGACCTGCCGCTCTTCACATCGCACGCGGCCAAGTACCAGGTCGTGCCTGGTACGGACGGACGGAACCGGCTCCTCGCCTGGGCGCCCGGAACGTTCACGGTGACGGACGCGGCGGGCAGGGCGACGACCAAAGAGGTCGCCGAGACGCCCGTGCCGCTCCCCGTGGACGGCGCCTGGGCGGTCCACTTCGACCCGCGCTGGGGCGGCCCGGCGGCGGTCACGTTCGACACGCTGACCGACTGGACGCAGCGCCCGGAGCCGGGCATCAAGCACTATTCGGGGACCGCCGAGTACGACAAGACCGTCACCGTCCCCGCCGACTGGGTGAAGTCGGGCCGCGTCATCACGCTCGACCTGGGCGATCTGGAGAGCCTGGCGAACGTCACGCTCAACGGCCACGACCTGGGCTGCCTCTGGTCCCCGCCGTACCGCGCGGATGTTACCGGCGTCCTCCGGCCCGGCCCGAACACGCTTGTGGTGAAGGTGACGGACACCTGGGTGAACCGACTGATCGGCGACGACGGGTTGCCGGCGGATCAGCGGCTCACGTCCACGACGAAGCCCTTCTACAATGCGAACTCGCCGCTCGTCCCGTCCGGCCTTTTCGGCCCGGTCACATTCCAGGCGGCGGACCCGGTCCCGCTGTAGGGGCGGGTCAGCCCGGCCCGTACACAGTCAGTTCGTGGACGGACCAGAACAGGCCGGGGGCCAACCCTAGATTGGTGACGCGCAGATAGCGGGCGGTGACGGGCGGGAATGTGATGGTCAGGACGCCGCCCTGCACTGCCGATGCGGCAGCGGCGGCGTCCGCGCGGGCGACTTCCTGCCAGGTCTCGCTGTCGCTCGATGCCTCGACGGTGTAGCCGCGCGGGTAGTCGGACGGGGACGCGGCGCTGTCCAGGACGAGTCTGGCGACGGTATGCGATGCCCCCATGTCCAGCGTCAGTCGGTCGCCGGGCTGCATGGGGCGGCCCGTCGTCCAGCGCGAGTCCGGGTCGCCGTCCAGGGCGCTCTGGCCGTAGGCGGCGGCCAGTTCCGGTGACTCGTGCAGGCTGTCCGTGAGCGTCCAATGGTCGGCGGGCAGGCCGGGTCGCGCCGGCGCGGCGGCTTTGACCTCAATATTGACGACTTCACTGGGGCGGGGCGGGGCGAGGCGGCTGATGTAGGGCGACAAGTCCAGGATCGCGCCGGGTTTGACGGAAAACGGCTGCGGCAGAGGGATTGGAGCAGCGTCGCCGTCGGCGGCCACCGATGTCAATGTGATCGTGTCCGGCATCGCGTCCCCGGCCGCGCCGGGCGCGTGGAATAGCGTCTTTTGCAGGGCGGCGTCGGGCGCGAAGACTTTGTCTATCCGCAGCGTCAACCGATGGGCCGCCGGGACGTAGTCCAACCGGCCCCAGAACCGGGAAAGATAGACCGGCAGGTGCAGTGCCGTCTGGCCCGTCGTCAGGCGCGGCGAGACGTAGAGCCTGCCGTGGGGGATGTCCACGGACGTGCCGCCGAGCGCGTTCAGCACGAACCAGGTGGTCGGGCTGGTCATGTATGTGACCAGCCCGCCCTGTCCGCCACCGGGCGCGTCATACACCAATGACTGGTCCCAGGGGCTGTGGTTGAGTTCCCAGGAACACAGATAAACGCGGCGGGCGGTTTCCAGGCCGTCGTCCACGTAATTCTCGTAGATCGCCTCGTCGCCCAGGTACGGCTCATGCTGAAGGGTGTAACAGGCATGAGTCGTGGATTTGCCGTCGGGCGTCACCTGCATCGGCGGGACGGGGAAGAACGGCTTCTGGTGGCGGGCGATGGTCTGCGCGATGCTCCGGTGGATGATGTCCGGCGGCAGCGTCCGGGGCAGGCCGGTCAGCCGGGCCAGCCAGTCCCCGGCGAGGTTGGCGACGAAACTGTCTTCCACGGCCTGGCCCGTCGCCGGCTGTTTCCATTTGCGGAAGAACGTCCCGTTCCACAGGTCATTCATCACGGCTTGCTGCGTTTGGGCGCGTCGGTCGTCGTAGACTTTGGCCCCGGCGGGGTCGGAGGCGGCGGACGCGGCGCGCAGAGCGCCGAGGTAGCACGACGCCGAGTAGATGAACGCGCCGGTGGGAAGATGTTCATAGTCGTAGGTGCTGCCGCCGACGGGGATATGGTCGTCGGCCTGCCCGTCGGCGTCCAGCCAATCCATGGCTTTGCCGATGTGCGGCTGCATCCGGTCTAAAAACTTCGTGTTGCCCGTCCATCGGTAGAGTTTCACGGCCTGCATGACCCAGGCGCTGGATAAGTCGGGCCAGTCGGTGATGCCGTAGCCGACATCAGGACGGCCAACAACTTCGTGAATGTTGCCGTCAAAGTGGGTGATGCGTCCATCGGGCTGCTGGCAGACAGCGTACATCTCCAGTTCGGCCTGATCCAGTTCGGGGAAAAAGTCGGTGTAGAACGCATGGGCAGCCATGCGCTGGTCCATCGTGCCGAGCGCGCCGCCCATGTCAATCGGGCTTTCCAGCACGGCGAACCGCCCGTCTTTGGTCAGAACGGTGTTGGAGAACATCGAAAAGACGCAGTTAATGAGTTTCAACTTGAGCCAGAACGGCAGACTGGACGCGATGACCGGGTCCTGCCAGGCGCGGGTCTCCGCCAGCAGGCGGTCGGCGTTCTTGTCGGCGTAGGCGGCCATTTCCGGCGCGCTGCGCCACGAGTTCTGCCAGTAGTGGCCGACGTCCTCCGTCACACTTTTCGTTTCGGAGTGGATCAAAGAGGGCGTCGCGGCATTTGCGGTCAGCGCCAGGGGCGCGGCCTGCTCTTTGACATGAACCGTCAGCCCGTAGACGCTCCACCAGTAGAAACTCTCGGTGCCTAAGTTAGTCAGGCGTAGATAGCGGCCCGGATGGGGCGTCAGGGCCAGGTCTTGACGGCTGCCGGTCAGCGCATCCGCGCCCTTTTCGGCGACGGTGCGCCAGGTTTTGGCGTCGCCGGAGACTTCGACGCGCAGGCCGCGCGGATAATCCGTCCCGGCGGCGCCGCTGTCGAGCGTCACCTGCGTCGGCGTCAGCGTCTTGCCCAGGTCGAGAACGAGCGCGTCCCCGACCTGCATCGGACGGGCCGTGTCCCAGCGCGAGGCCGGGTCGCCGTCGAACAGGGCCGCCGTGCCGTGGTGCGACTCGTCCCGGCTCGGCCCAAAAACAAGGCGTTGCTGCGCGGTGACGAGGTGCGGCATGGCCCAGGCGACGTAGAAGCGGACGGTGCGCGACTGGCCGGGCGCGAGCGTCATGGCGGCGGCGACGGCCCCGGCGGGCTGTGTAAAACTCGTCAGGGCGACAGGTCCCAGGCGTCCGGCGGCGACAAAGCCCGGCCAGAAGGCGGGCGACGGCGCGGCGGCGTCCCAGACAGGGCAGGTGGTGATTTGGACGCCGTCTTCGCGCCGCGCGCCGACGAAGTCTTCACCGACGACATTCTGCTGCTGGTCAGTGTAGGCTTGGGTCGTTGTGTAGCGGAGGCCCTGCAGCGCGCCTGCCGTGGCAGTGGTTTGTGTGTCGCCGCTCAGGCTGTCCCACGCTGCGTTATCGCTGCCGTTGGTCTGCCCGCCCCACCCCAGCAGGTTCGGCCAGGCGAGCAGGACGCTGGCGTGGACGGTCTGCGCGCTGGGGTTGGTCAGCGTGTAGGACA
>CAZZVX010000289.1:0-6655 GCA_964657535.1 Armatimonadota bacterium
GGCACACTGGACCGGACTGGTTTGGCGCAGGTGCCGGATGGGCGTATCCAACTCAACGGCGACCCGCGCGACTGGGCCGGTCTGACCCCCGTCGCGCTCGACCCGGCGGGCGACTCCGTCATGCGCGCGTTCCAGGCCAGCGCGGACATCACCCGCCTGTTCGCCTGCCGCGACAGCAAGATGCTGTATGTCCGCGTGGACGCCCGCCAGCATCTCTCCACGCGCGTTTCTTACGCCGTCACCCTGCGCCCCATTGGAGCCGGAGTTTCTCAGTCTCCCAGTTGGGAACTGGCCGTCACGCCGGGCGCGGAAGGCATTCCGCTCCCTGTCCAGAGCGTGCCGGGCGCGTTCTCCGCGTGGCACGGCAGCACGCTGGAAATCGCCGTCCCGCTCGCCTGTGTCGGCCTGGCGAACCCCGCGCCCAGCCAGACGCTTTATGTGTCTGCCGACACGCGGTTCGCCGGCCTCGCCATAGACCGCACCGGCTTCCGCGCCGTCGCCGTCACTCCCGTTGCGTCGCGCCGCCAGACCGCCTCGCGCTGACGCCGTTCTAACCTAGCCCCAGCGCCGCCGCGCCTAAGACTTGACGCCTGTTCACAGTCTGCACAAACACTACGGCGCGCAGGTGTGCCGGGTTCCAGTCACGCCCCAGCCTCAGTTCCGGGGCCGCGTTGAAGACCATTCCCGGCTGGGTCGTTCCCACCAGCCCGATCTGCCGAACAACCGCGCTGTGGTGCAGAAAACGCCCATCATTTTCGCCGCCGCGCACCCGGCTGGTCAGCCCGTCCTCAGTGACTGTCAATATCACCTGGGCCGTGTCGCCGCGCGGAACGCTTGGCAAGTGATCCACGCGAATCTGAAGCCGCCGCGAATCCCCAGTCCCCGACAGACTTATCTCCACATCGGCTTTCGGCGCACGGGCGGCGTGGGCGATTGCCTGAACCGCGCGGCCCTCGTCGCCGCCGACAAACTCCGTGCGCCCGTCCACGATCATCTGCGGCGTATACACCGTCGCGTTGTGAAACGAATCGGCGTAGTCGCTTTGCCGGGCGCTGAAGGCGTGGCTGGAAAACCGGTCGGACCAGCGCGCGCTGTTCCAGTAGTCCACGTGCCATTCCAGCGGAATGATCTCCGTGCCTGGAATCAGCTGTTTCTGCGCCAACTCCGACAGCACGGCATCGGCGGGCGGACAATCCGAGCAGCCTTCCGACGTGTAAAGTTCCACGATCACCGGCGTTCTGGCGCGGGTTCTCATGTCGGTCGCCGACGTGCCGCGTCCGTACCCGCCGCCCAGGGCAAGGAGGCCGATCAAGGCGGCCAAAACCACAAGTTTGCATCTCATAGGACAAGTCTTCCTTCTTGACGAAGCGTTCTGTCCAGAGATACAAACCGGCCTCTGTAGGAGTTCCGTGCGGTCGCGGGGGGTCAGAAGACCGGGGCGGCAAGATCGCCCGTAGCGGCTTTCGAGCCACGCTGGGCGGCGGGCGTTTCCGGCGGCGGGGCTTGATGAGTCAGCCGGGCCAGTTCCTCACCGAGTTTCTGCGTCATCGCCTCAATCTGCTTGCTGTGCCGCAAATGTGCGTAGTCTTCGGGACGGATCGGCGGCCCGAACGTGACGATGATCGGGTGTTTTGTCCTGCGCGGGGTGAACTTGCCATACGGGACGAACTCATACGCATTCTGGATGCCGACCGGCAGAAGCGGGACGCCGGCGCGGACCGCCAGCATGGCCGCGCCCGGCTGCAGGCGCTGCAATTTGCCGTCCTCGGAGCAGCGGCCTTCCGCAAAGATCGTCAGCGGCTTGCCCGCGCGCAGCAGGCGCTCCGCCCGGCGCAGCGCCGCCCGGTCGGCGCTGTCGCGCTTGATCGGGAACGCATGGAAGTGCGCCAGCATCCAGCCCAAGATGCGGATGTCGAACAGCTCTTCCTTGCCGATATACCAGCAGCGGCGCGGGATCGTCGCCATCAAAATCGGCGGGTCGGCATCGGTCGTGTGGTTCGGGCAGTAAAGGAACGCGCCTGTGCGCGGCACATTCGCCTCACCCGACGAGCGCAGCCGCCCTAGCACGCGCGTCAGCAGCCGGAACATCACGAAAAAGAGCGGGTAGGTGAGAAAGTAGAACATTCCTATTTACCCATTGTGACCGCCGCCGTTTCTTTCGGCAGCAGACGCTCGCGGACGGGCCGGATCAGCGCCGTGCCGATCAATGTATAAACAAGCGTGGCAAACATGGCGGCGCGATAGCCCGCGCCCATCCCAAAAGCGTGGTTGATCGGATCGGCCACATAGCCGAAGACGGGCGCGGCGACTTGCGGCAACATCGTAGACAGGCTCCAAATCGCCATAAACTTGGCCCCGCCGCCCGTCGGCAGCAGGTTGGTCGCAAATGCCCAGTCCACCGCCCGAAACATTCCATACCCCAGCCCAAACAAAAACGCCATGCCCGTTGCAAACGAGATCGTCGGCGACAGCGCAAACGCCAGCCCTGCCGCCACCGAAAACAGGCTGGAGGCATAAATGACCGTCTTCTTGCTGACCCGGTCCGCGATAAACCCCGCCGGCAGCGTCCCCAGCACCGCGCCGCCGATAGCGACCTCCATCAGCCGCGTCAACGGCTTCTGATAACCCGCCCCGGCATGAAGCGAGTAGTGCATATAATACGCCAGAAACCCAAACGCCGTATAAAATCCTAAATTATACACAGACCGGGACAGCAGCAGCTTGTAAAAATCCGGGTTGTCCGCAATGTGCAAATGGTACCGCTCGCGCAACGTTTCCCCGACATTTCCCGACGTATCCGCCGGCGCATCCGGGACAATCAGCACCGTCAGCAGCATAAACAGCAGCAGCAGGACGGCGACAATCTCCACAAACGTCTGCGTGGCGTGCGCCTGCCGGAGCGGGGTCATGGCATGAGCAAGCAGCAGCCCGGCCACAATCGGCCCGCCCGCATCACCGAGCAGCGACATCACGCCCATAAACCCGGACGCCGCGCCCTGCTTGTCCAGCGGCACCTGATCGGGAATCAGCGCCTGATACGGCCCGTTGGCGACATTCAGGAACAACTGGATCCCGACAAACGCCAGCACCAGACCCGCAAACGACCCGGCCCAGGCAAATGCCAGCATCGCCCCAATCGCCAGCAATGTTCCGCCAAACAAAAAAGGCCGCCGCCGCCCCCAGCGCAGGGCGCATCGGTCGCTGAGCGGCCCAATCAATATCTGCGTCAGCAGCCCCATCGCCGCCCCGCAGATGGAGATAATCGCCAGATGCGTCCCCGAATGCGCCGCCCCGGCAAATGTTTCCACCCGCGCGGGCAGCACCTGTCCGAGCATCGCCCCCCAAAACAGCGAAATCGGCAGCCAGAACAGCGACAGCAGCAAAAACCGCCCTGGTGTCCTCGCCCAGCCCGTCCTCGCTGCCGTGGGCAAATTATTATCGGGAGAGGGAGGCCAAGTGGTGTTCATAACGATAGTGTCCCGTCCATGTTGTTCCCGATTGCGATAAGTTGCTGTTCCGTTGGGTAATGAAAACTGCGAAGGTCTGTTGCATTGACCTGAGTGTGTCCGTTGAACTGTCGGAAGTACGAGTCTACCAGGGACGAGTTCAAGAACGCGGCCAATCCTCGCGCCAGGGACAGAGACAAGCCTTGACCGTGCGCGTGGAAGTAGTTCAGGTGGTTTTCCAGGCCGATGCGTAGGCCGGGAACAGTTCCTGCTTCGTAAACAGTGGCGACAATGCGCTTGGCTTCTTCTTTGGTGGAGAACCGCTTGACAAGGACGTAGTTCGCGTTGGGGATCAGTTGCGGCGCGATGGCGTCGGAAACGGTGAGCGCGCAGGGCTTGCGCGTTCGGCCCTGCGGCCAGGTGACGGCTCCTCGACTGAGGTGTGTCGGATAGATCAACGGGGCGCAGTCTGCTTCCATTTCTAGGCTCAGGGAAGCCCGCGCCCGAAAGTCAACCACGCGGCCTGTGGAAACAGCGAGGCCGAGGCCGCCCAGCGTGCAGGGCAGCCGCTGCATCTTCTTGGCAATGTCATCTTTATCATGCACCGGCAAGTGGATGAACGATTGCGGGTCGCGGGAAGAAACGACGGCCTCATACGGCACGCGGCGCCGCGTTTCCTGTTCGTCGTTCGGACCGGCGCTGCGGCTGACGACGACTTGCTCCGGCGGCACACGTCCCTTCATGGCATGGAAGATGATATTCTCTTGCAAGACATTGTCATCTCGAAAGGCCGTGTCACGCGCCTCGTAAACGTGCAGATAATCCAGCGCCATAGTGTTCAATAGGTCGCGCCGGAACGGCTTGAAGTACGGCCCATTGCAGAACGAGCGCGGCGTAATAGCGACCATCTCGCCGTTCGGTTTCAGCAGGCGCATGGCGGCGGCCAAAAAGCCCGTGTAGAGATTGCTGGTTTCCACTCCCATCTGACGCAGCCATTTTCGGTGCGGCGACTGGGAATGTATCTTGCGATACGGCGGGTTGAGGATGGCGCAGTCATAACGGCGGGACGTTTCGGCGGAAAATATATCTTTGCCAAGCGACTGTGCGGCGCTCTGAATAAAGTCGCAGCCGATCACCTCGGCCTGAAACTCGGTTCCCACTTTGGCGCATTCGGCCCGGCACAAGTCAATGGTGCGGTGCAGGTAACTTGTCAGCCGGGCGTCAATCTCATAGGCGGTGACGCGAATCTGTCGGGGCGGCTGCGCGCGGCGGCACAACTGCGCAACGCAGGACGCAAATAAAATGCCGACGCCCGCGCCCGCGTCTAAAAGGGAAACATCGTCGCCGGGGCATTGGAGCAGCCCCGCCATTTTCCGGGCGACGGCTGCTGGGGTGAAAAACTGGCCGAGCGCGGCTTTGTGTTCAGAGGCCGAAAGAAGGCCCGCTTCCAGGCGCAAACGCTCAACGTGTTCCAGCAGATCCATCACTCTTTTTCCAGCAGCGAACCGTACTTTTCGGCGACCACTTTGCGCTTGACTTTTAATGTCGGCGTCAGTTCGCCCGCCTCAATGCTGAACGTGTGGTCCAGCAGGGCGAAGCGCTTGATCTTCTCAAAATCGGCTAGGTCTTTGGAGCGCGTGTCCATGTCGGACTTGATCAACTTGCGCACGGCGGGGTCGGAGACGAGACTTTCGTTGGTCGGCTTTTCCTGTCCCTGCTCTTTGGCCCACGTCTTCAAGGCGTCAAAGTTCGGAATGATCAAGGCTTTCACGGTCTCGGATTTGTCGCCGAGCAGGACGATCTCCGAGATGTACGGGCTGTGCTTCAAGGTCGTTTCAATCGGCTGCGGGGCGACTTTCTTGCCGTTCGCCAAAACTAAAATGTCTTTCTTGCGGTCGGTGATCTTGACGTACCCTTCGGCGTCAATCTCGCCGATGTCCCCGGAATGGAACCAGCCGTCGGCATCAATCGCCTCGGCGGTGGCTTCCGGCAGGTGCCAGTAACCCTGCATGATGCCCGCGCTTTTGATGAGCAGCTCACCGTCCGGGGCCGTCTTGACCCCGACGCCCGCTGCGGCCTTGCCGACCGTCCCCACTTTGGCCCGCCCCAGGGGGTTGGAGGTTGCCAGGGCCGCCTCGGTCAGTCCCCAGACTTCCAAAATCGGGACGCCGATGGCGTTGAAGAAATCCGCCGTGCGCGGGTTGAGCGGAGCGCCGCCACTGACAAAAAATTTCAATTGCCCGCCGAAACGGTCGCGCACTTTGGACAGCACAATTTTATCGGCCAAAAGAAACTGCGCGGCCAGCAGAGGCGGCACGGCTTCCCCGGCGTTGCGCCGCTTGGCCGCCGCGTCTCCGACGCCCATAGCCCAGGCGAACATCTTTTGACGCTTGGCGGGCGCTTTCGCAACGCCGTCTTCAATGCGTTCATGGATACTTTCAAAGACGCGCGGGACGCAGACCATCACGTTCGGGTGGACATCGGCCAGATTGTCCACAATCTTGAAGATGCTGTCATTGAAGAACGTATGCGCCCCGCCCGTCAGCGTCATCATGGACACGACCCGCTCAAAGATGTGGCACAGGGGCAGAAACGACAGAAACGAATCGCCCGGCGGCACAAACTCCGGGAAGGCTTTGTAGCCCGCGTCCAAAGAAGCCGCCATGTTGCCGTGCGTCAGCATGACGCCTTTGGGGTTTCCCGTCGTGCCGGACGTGTAGATGATGCTCATCAAGTCCTGGGGCGTGACGGCGTCCCGGCGGGCTTCATAAGACTCATCTGGCGCTGCCAAGTCGCCGCGTTCCAGCACGTCGTCAAACGTCAGCGAATGCTCCCCGCCGTCATCGGCGTTCATCGTGACGATGAGGCTCAAATCGGGGCAGTTCGCCTGCGCCTGCTCAGCCTTTTCGCGCTGCTTGGCGTCGGACACGATCACGCCTTTTGCGCCGCTGTCTCCTAAGATGTAGGCCACCTGGCTCGCCGGCAGGGTGGGGTAGATGGTGACGGACACGCCGCCCGCCGCGAGAATAGCGAGGTCGGCAATGACCCATTCGGGCCGGTTTTCGGACAAGATGCCCACCCGGTCGCCCCGCTCGATGCCCAGGGCACGCAGGCCCAGCGCGAAACGGCGCACGCGGCGGCTGAGTTGGTCGTAGGTCAGCACCTGCCAGCCCTTGCCGCCGGGCTGCTTGGTGGAAAGCGCGGGGCGG
>CAZZVX010000290.1:0-6564 GCA_964657535.1 Armatimonadota bacterium
GTGGCGGCAGGGACTGCGCTGGTCTACGCCGTCCGGCAGGTCGCGCATCCGGGCGATCTCCGGGCTGACCTTCTGGCCGAGCAGCAGGCCGCCCGTGCCGGGTTTCGCGCCCTGGCTCACCACGATCTCGATGGCGTCCGCCCGCTGCACGTCGCAGGGATTGAAGCCGTAGCGGGACGGCAGGCACTGGTACACGAGCGTCTGAGACTTTTCCCGGTCGGACGGGTGCATCCCGCCGTCGCCGGTGCAGGTGGACGTGCCGACGCGCGATGCTCCCATGCCGAGCGCTTCTTTCGCATTGCGCGACAATGCCCCATAGGACATCCCGGCAATGGTGATGGGGATCGCCAGCCGCAGCGGCTTTTTGGCGTAGCGCGTCCCCAACACGACGCTGGTATCACAGGTTTCCCGGTAGCCTTCCAGCGGCACGCGGGTTAATCCCGCCGGGATAAACGTCAAATCTTCCAGGCTCGGCAATTGCCGGGCCGTGGAAAACGCCCGGATACGATAGCGGCCCAGCCGGGCCTTTTCCTGAATATCATGGATCGTCGCCGGGTCCCACACAGGGGACGGCGTGGCTTCATCTATGGGCAAAGTCGTTCTCCTTAGAAAAATCGGGCGTAGCGATCCACTTCCCACTGGGAAATGGACTGGTGGTAATCGTCCCACTCGTCGCGCTTGTAGGTCACGAACTCGTCGCGCAGGGCCGTTCCCAGCGTCTTTTCAATGAATGGGTCGGCGGCGAAGGCGTTTACGGCGTCGGACAACGTCCGTGGCAGTTCGGAAATGCCGCGCTCGGCGAGTTCGGCGTCGGTGTACTCGTACATATTCTCATGGTGCGGCGGGCCGGGGTCTGTCTTATCTTTGATTCCGTCCAGCCCGGCGGCCAGGGCCAGCGCGGCGGCGAGGTACGGGTTGCAGGACGAGTCCGCGCTCCGGCACTCCACGCGCCCGCCGCTCATGGGGACGCGCAGGTTGTTGGAGCGGTTGTTGCCGCCGTAGCAGTTGAAGACGGGCGCCCAGGAGTAGTAGGACATCCGGCCTTTGCGGATCAGCCGCTTGTAGGAGTTGACCGTCGGGCTGAACGCGGCGGCATTGCCCAGGCCATGCTTGATCAAGCCCGAAATGAAGTGGTAGCCCAGCGTGGACAGTTTGCAGCCGTGCGGGTCGTCGTCTGCCGATGACGGGACAAACAAGTTCTTGCCGGTGTCGGCGTCGGCCAGGCTCATGTTGAAGTGCGCGCCGTTGCCGGTCAGGCCCGCGAACGGCTTGGGCATGAAGACGGCCACCAGCCCTAAATCAGCGGCAATCTTCTTTGCCATGAAGCGAAAAAAGATATAGCGGTCGCAGGTCGTCAGCGCGTCGGCGTACTTGAAGTCAAACTCAAACTGCGAATGGCCGTCCTCGTGGTCAAAGGAATAGACGTCCCAGCCGAGTTCGTTGATGGCCTGCGTCATGCGGTCCACAAAGGGGAACGCCTCCATGAATCGCTGCACATCGTAGCAGGATTTGTTGAGGTTGTCGTTGTCGTTCGGGATAATGAGTTTGCCGTCCTCCATCTTGAGCAGATAAACTTCGGCTTCAATCCCCAAGTTGAACGTGTAGCCGAGACTTTTGGCCTCGTCTAAGACGCGCTGCAGGACGACGCGGGTGTTGAGCGGATACGGCTCGTCGTGAAACTTGTTGTCGGCGGGAAACCAGGCGACATCCTTCTGCCAGGGAATAATGAAGCCCCGGTCCAGGTCGGGTACGCTGCTGATTTCATCGTCGTTGGGCCGTTGCCCCAGGCCGTCCAGCGCGTAGCCGGTAAACAACTCGGAGCCGCGCGCCATGTCCGCGAAGTGACCCAACGGCACACACTTGGCTTTCGGGACGCCGTGAATGTCCACGTAGCAGCTCAGGGCGTAGCGGACGCCCTGCGCGCTGAGTTCGCGCTCTTTAGCGGCAATCTGCTCATCGGTGTTTTTCGGCATGGTTGTTCCTCAAAATTAACCGGCGAACGGCGCGTCTTCGGTCAGCGCCGCCTGGATTTGGGCGGTCAAATCGCCGACGGCCTGGGCAAACAGCGCTTCACCCTGCGCGGCGCTCGCCTGTGTGGGCTGTCCGGTCGCCCCCTGCGCGCTGGTGCGCGGGACGGGGTACGAAAAGAACAGGCCGCCCGTTCGGTCCGGGTCGTCGGCAATTTTGTCAGGCCGGACGCCTTGTGGGAACCGGGCCAGCATCAGGCTGGTTTCGGCGGCGTTGGCGTGCCAGTCGGCGGCGTCTGCCGTGTAAACGGCCTCCACGCGCGGCGAGATCTGCCACACGCCGCGCAGGGCAATCCACATTTCCGGCTGCCGATGGCGCAGCGTTTCCAGCGCAATTCGCAAGGGCGCCATGTTGGTGACATGGCCGTTCAAGAGCAGCAATCGGCCAAATCGCGAGGCTGTCCACAGCCATTCGCCGATTTCCACCACCGCCGCCGTCAAGGTCGCCGGGGACAGGGAGAGCGTGCCGGGCCATTTCGTCGTGTGGCCCCAGGCCATGCCGTAGGGCAAGGTCGGCAGGACGGGAACGCCCGTCCGCGCCGACACCGCATGAGCAACGGATTGGGCGCTCAGGGTGTCTACATTGACGCTCAGGTGCGGGCCGTGCTGTTCCGTGCTGCCGACGGGCAGAATCGCCATGTCCATGCCCGATTCGCGGAGCGCGCCGATCTCTTCCCAGGTCAGCCATTCCCACAGCACCGGCTCAGACGGCATGAGCGATCTCCACCTCCACCGAATGCACGGACGAACTTTCGCCCACGTCGGTTTTGCGCCCCGTGTTCAGGACATTGACGTTTGCGCCGTTCGGGTCCAGTTTCGGCCAGCGGCCTTTGTGAACTAGGGCGACGCCGGGCGGGACCATCTCCGAGCAGACCACTTGCAGGGTGAGTTTTCCTGCCTCATTGGAGATGACCACGGGCGTCCCTTCGGCAAAGCCGCGCTGCGCCGCTTCGCGCGGGTGCAGCAGCACATCCGCCGGGCCGGTGCGGGCGCGGACTTTGTCCACGTTGTCATAACTGCTGTTCATGCGCCAGGGGGAGGCGGGAGACAGCAGGCGCAAGCGGCCGTTTGCGGGTCGGGCGTCGGCCCAGGGCTGCGGCGCAGACGGCATTCCCGCTTCCACAAACGTTGGCCCGGCGATTTCAATCTTGCCGCTGAGCGTGTCAAAGTGGCCGTCGGCGAAGGGAATGACGGGTTCCGGCGAGATCGGCACGGTGCCGAAATGAGCGAGCGCTGCGAAGTCTAAATCCAGGCCTGTCTGTTCCAGCAAGCCGTCAAGCAGTTCGGCGTCAGTCGTAAACAACTCAGGCTCGGTGAAGCCCATCGCGGCGGAGAGGCGGCGGAAAATCTCCTGGTTGGGCAGCGCCTGGCCCATCGGCTCCGTCGCTTTGAATTGGGCCGAGACGGAGTAGTGGAAATAAGAAATGACGAGGTCGTCAAATTCCAGGAAACTGGCCGCCGGGAGAACAATGTCGGCGTAATCAATGGTGTCGGTGGCAAATAAATCAATGGCGACGGTAAATAAATCCTCGCGCTCCAATGCCTTGCGCAGACGCGCCTGCTGCGGGCAGGACGCCACGATGTTGTTGTTCCAGCAGAACAAGGCGCGACTCGCTTCGGCGTCTTCCAGTCGCGCGGCCAAGTCCATATGGCTGACAGACTTGGGTACGCCGGGGTTTAGGTGTGGCGCAGGGATGAACTCGTCGGGAATGCCCCGGCTATTCGCGCCGTTCAGGTACAAAAATCCCGTGCCGGGCTTGCCCAGATTGCCCGTCGCAATCGGCAGCAAACTGCACGCGCGGAAGATGTTGCCGCCATTGGTTTGACGCTGCAATCCCTGGCCCAGCCAGAGCAAGGACGGGCCGGAGCCGTACAGGCGCGCGGCTTCCTCAATCAATGCCGCCGGAACGCCGGTGACTTCTTCACCCCATTCGGGCGTACAGGTAGCCAGCAGCGGCGAAACTTCGCCCCAGCCCTGGGTGTGAGACGCCAAAAATGCGCTGTCACAGAGGCCGTCGCGCTGCAAAACGTGTAGCAGGGCGAAGGCCAGGGCCGCGTCCGTGCCGGGGAACGGCTGCAAGTGCAGGTCGGCGGCCTCGGCGGTGCGGTGGCGGATCGGGTCGACCACGATGACTTTGCCGGGCGCTTCGGCCAGCCAGTGACGGTGGGCGTGGGGCGCGGACGACGAGGGGTTCGCGCCCCAGATCAGGACGCAATTGGCATCTTTGACCGTGCGCGGGTCGAAGCCGTCCATGGAGGTGCCGAAGATCAAGCCGAGAGCGGCGTGACCGGCCTTATTGCAGACGGTGTCGGGGTCTACCTCGGTCGCGCCAAGTTTATGAAAAAAGCGCAGGGGAAAACCGTAAGCGATCTGCGAGAATGTCCCTGTGTAGTGCGTCTGCACGACGGTTTCGCCGCCCGCCGTCGCCAATATCTCCTTCAAGCGGCCAGCGATCTCGCCAAGCGCCTCGTCCCAGGTGATCGGCGCGAACTGTCCGGCTCCTTTCAGGCCGATCCGCTTGAGCGGCGTCTGCAGACGCGCCTTCGGGTCACGCCAGGAACCGTTGTAGGCGAGCGTGCATTTGCCGCACAGCGTCCCCCGGTTGTGCGGGTGCTGCGGGTCACCCATTACCTTCAGGATGACACCGTTCTGCTTAACGACATGGACGCCGCAGGCGTCGTAGCAGTCGCGCGGGCAGGTCGTGCGGACGATCTCGGTTTTTTCAGCAAGGCTCATAAATGATTTACAAAATACGGATCGTGTCGCCCTGGCTAATCCGGCCCGGCTGCACGACTTCGGCGTACACGCCGACGTTCGCGCCGTTGTGCTGAACGGCGGTGCGCAAGATGCCGGGGTCTTTGGGCAGGTCGGCCTGGGGCAAGGTGGTCATCACGCAGCGCGGGCAGGGACCGGTAATCGCCAGCCGAACTTCGTCGCCGATGGCGATGGTCTTGCCGATCCACTGGTTCTCGGCAAACGGCTCCGAACCGGCGTCTACCATGATGTTGGGGCGGAAACGCCGAGGCTCAAACCGCCCATCGGGATACGCCGCGCGCAGGCTGTTTATTGTGGACGTGCTGAGCAGGTGCAGAAAGGCCAGGTCGAAAAACGTGTTTTCCAGCGTGTTTTCGTCGGTCACATCGTCGCTGTGCGGCAGGCCCGGCACGTCGTCCTCGTCCGGCCAGTATTCGTCTAAATGGGGCTTGGCGGGCGGCGAATCGGCGAACGTCACGGCTCGGCCCAACTCCTGCGACAACACGGCGTTCAGATCGGCTTGTGCGCTGTGGACAACATCGCCGCCCGGCAGGGTGATCCGCACCGGCGGCACTGAGTTCGGCCCGGATTCCGGCTCGGCGAAGGCGGCGCGGAAGCGGAACATGGCCGGCCACTTTTTCGGGTTCTTTGCCGTGACGGTCTTGCCGTCCTCGGCGTCCATCAGCGCATAGGCGCGGTCGCCGAGCAGGCCGCGCGGCGTCACATAAGAAGCGTTGACCTCCTCGCCTTGCATGGATTTGACCGGGTAACGCCAGAGTGAAAGAATGGTTCCGTCAGACATACTGTTCTCCTTGTCCGAAGGACATATTTGCGCCGGGGCATTTGACTGCCCCGGCGTCAATAGTTAGTCGCCGTGAATCACTTCGCGGCGTCCGCCGAGGTCGTCGTCGCCTTCCGCCATTTCGGGGATGTGCGCGGCGGACAACGCAAGCGCCGGGCGCTTGTCCTGCACCATCCGGCGGTACAGGTAAAACGGGATGAACAGCAGCTCGATGATAATGCCCGTCCCCATCACCTGACCGCCCCACTGGTAGCCGCCGATGAACATGAGCAGCCAGTTGAACAGGCAGACGATAGCCGCAACCGGGATGAACCAGTTCGGCAGACGGAACGGGCGGGCCGTGTTCGGCTGCTGGAAACGCAGCATCAGGTACGCGATGGGCATCAGCATCCAGACGATCATGTAGCCGACGTTGGACGCGGCGATGAGATTCACGATGTTGTCCTTGAAGATCACCAGCAGGCCGATGGTGATCGCCATGTCCAGGTACATGGAGCCGACCGGGACCTTGAACTTGTTGACCGCGCCGAACTGCTTGATGATCTGGCCGTCACGGCTCATCTCGTACACCGTGCGCGTCGAGCCGATGATGGTCGTCTGGACGCCCAGCAAGAGCGCCGTGATCAGCATGATCGAGACGATCAGCGCCCCGGTGTGGCCGAAAATGGCCTGCGCCGCCGGCAGGAAGGCCACGGACGGGTCCTGCGTGATGACGCCGACGCCGACAATCGCCAGCAGCATGAACGGCACCAGGCCGAACGAGAACAGGCCCAGGGCGGACGCCGCGACCAGGGCTTTGGGGGCGTCCTTGTGCGGGTCTTTCAGTTCGGCAATCACCGTGGACGCGGACTCGAACGCATAGGCGGACCAGGCGGCGACGAACATCCACTTGATGATGTGCATCCAGGAAGCGCCGGAGTGCCATGACCCGTGCAGCGGCACGAACGGGAACACGTACATGGCGTGGAACAGCGAGTGCC
>CAZZVX010000291.1:0-6542 GCA_964657535.1 Armatimonadota bacterium
GGGGACCACACAAAAAACCGCCCGCTTCCATTGGAAGCGGGCGGTTGAGGGTTGACGGAAGCGTTCCGGCTTAGAACTTCAGCTGGAACTGGGCGACGCCCACACCGCCGTTCGCCTGGCCGCCGGCGGCGGTCGGGTCGAAGCCAGTGCCTTTGTCGTCGTAGCGGACGACCTGATAGAGCAGCTTGAGCGAAGCGTTCGGGTTGAACGAGTGGCCCAGGCCCAGCGTCAGGTACGTCTCATGCGGGTTGCCGGCGTTGATGCCGGTGTTGCCGGTGTTGCGTCCGCCGGCTCCGTTGTTGTTCAGCTCGTACAGCACGTCCTCGTAGCCGAGGTCAACCGCGTAGGCGCTGGACAGGCCGTAGCCGATCCCGAACTGGTAGCGGTGCAGGTGGTCGCCCTGCTGCAGCGGGCTGGTGGTGCCGCCGTAAGCCGACTTGTACTGCTCGTAGTCGCCGTTCAGGGTGATCTTCGGCGAAAGCGCGAACTTGGCCGAGTAGACAGCGCCCTGGATGTTGGTCGGGTTGGTCCAGGAGCCGATCTTGCCCCAGTAACCCGGAGACGCGAAGTACGGGCCGACGTACTGGTAGCCGCCCTTGACCGTGAGGCTGCCGAACTGCAGGCTCAGGTTCTCGTCGTGCTGCATGTACTTGTAGCCGTAGGCCGCGTGATTCTTCAGGCCGCCTTCGACGGCGTTGGTGTAATCGCCGTCTACGCCGATGCCGCCCTTCTTGACTAGTCCGCCCAGCCCGAACGGCAGAACGCCATTGACGTCAGCGCCGTAAACGGTCAGTTTGTTGTAGTTGTTGAAGTTCTGCGAATCGAGCGTGTTGTTGGTCAGGCCAAACTCTTCCAGGGTGCCGTTGACCTGGATAGCGCTCGGCGTCCCAATGGAGGCCCGGACGCCCGCGCCCTGCGTCAGCGGGGACGCGGTGTTCTGGAAGATCTGACCCGTCGGGCGCCGCTGCGCCACGACCGGCGCGAACGGATTGCCGGTCGGGGTGCCGACCACAAAGCCGGTCGAACCGCCGTAGGACTGCGCAAACGGAATGGTGTCGTTCTTGCCGGCTTCGGCGAGCACGTTCACGGGGCCAAGCTTCAGGGCCAACTTGGCGCCGTCGGTCGGGACGTTGCCGCTGTCGGTCTCGTAGAGGCTGGTGTAAACGTCGGCATCCACCTGCTTGAGCGTGTACTTGCTGAACTGAACCGGGATGCGGCCCACGTCCAGCGTCGCGCCGCCGAGCGGACCAAGCGCGACGGGCGCGTCGAGGTAGGCTTCGCGGAGGGAGGTCTGGGTGCTGGAACCGGCGGTCAGGGCGCCCGATACCACGTCACCGTTGTACGCCTGTCCATTAACGCCCTGGCCGATGTCGGCGGTGTTGCCGACGGCGCTCAGGTAGTTCTGGAAGTTGGCGCGGACGATAGCGGTGGCTGTGTCACTGACCTTGCCTGTGATGATCAGGTCGAAGTTGTGATACACGTCCGAGTTCTGCAGGATGTGCTTGCTGCCGCTGCGTCCCTGCACGGTGCCGTTCTTGTCGGTGAAGGGCTGATTGGTGTCGGAGTCGGCGTCGCCGCGAGCGATCAGATTCAGTTCGCCGTTCAGCTTGACGCGGCGCTGCTCGATCTCGACGGCGGCCACGCGCTGCTCCAGCGCATCGAGCCGCTGGTTGATCACGGCGATGTCCTGGCCCAATTTGGTCAGTTCACCCTGGAACTCGTTGACCAACGCTTTCAGGGCGTCAATGGCCTGCGAGTTGGCGGCGAGCTTGGCATTCAGGTCGTCGGACAGGGCCTGCAGGTCGCCCTTGGTGGCGTAGTTGGACAGGTCCGGGGGCTTGATCAGCGGGAGCAGGCGGGCGATAGCGACCGCGAACTCGTAGCGGGTCATGGCGCGCTTGCCGCCGTAGGTGCCATCGGGGTAGCCGATGACGATGCCGGCCTTCTGCAGGGTGTCCACCGCCTGGTAAGCCCAGTGATCGGCGGGAACGTCCGCGAAGGGACCGGAGGCCGCGCCGGCCTGTGCCAGCGAGACGTGCGGCGTACCCAGGAGGACTCCCAGGCCGAGACCCGCACCGGCTAGCAATGCTAGCGATTTCTTCATGTCTCAGTCTCCTTGTGTGATTTGCGTCACACCCATCGCCCCGGTCGGATTCGGACAGTCCCGATCAGTTCGGCGCGGCGTTGGTGCGAAATCGGCATCGCACAGCGAGGAGAAAAAAGCCCGTAAGTATCCATGTTGCCTTGACGGTCTTCGTTGTCCCGACTGAGCGCGGCGTTTCCCACCCCAAAGCGTTGCGTTCCCTTTCGTGAGAGTCGTCGTCTTCACGCGGACGCTGGCTGTGTCGCGTACATAGACAAAGGGGAAGGGCGTTTGTTTCAGGCATTTGGAAAAACTTTTGGAAATTTTCCCGTACTTCTGCCGGGACGCCTTCATTTGTCCGCACGCACTATACCTGATATTTCCGAAAAATAGTCTTCTGCCAGCAGCAAAGCCACAAAATCATCATAAGGGCGTTCGGGGGCGCGCATCCCGCGCGGCAGAAGGCGACGCCAGCCGAGCGGGGGGATTTCGGCGACGAAGCGGCGCCGGGCGCGTTCCGAGGAGCCGTGTTCGTTGACGGTTTCCAGGGGCAGTTGGGGGAACGTGGACTGGAGCGCGCGGCGCAGCGTGGCGCTGCCGGTGCCGCCGCCGACCAGGAGGCGGGTGATCTGGGGGAAGCGGCGCAGAGCGTTCCCGACTTCCACCGTCAAGCGTTCCGTCTCCACAACCGACAGGTGCAGACGCTGAATGGCCGGGCCGGAGACGACCGCAAGGCCGCACTTGACGCTGCCGGGGTCCACGGACAGAACGGTCTCCTCGGCGACGGCGTCCGGGACGATGCCCGTCACGAGCGCCGCCCCAGATTATCGGGCCGCGCGTTGGCCGGGATGACACTCGAGGCCGGGGACACGCTCAGGCGCAGGTGCAGCGGCCCGCTGCTGTAGGTGTCTTCCCCGGCGAGCGCCGTCACCAGGGCGCTCGTGCCGAACTGCTCGATCTGATGGACCACGGCCAGCGATGTGGTTTCGTCAACCGTCCCCAGGACGGGACCGCCGGTGAGCGGGTCGCTTTCGGGAATCAGCCCCTGATGACGGACGGCGGGGCGGACCTGCTCGGTGAGGAAGCGCTGCAGGGCATTCAGGATCTGCGTCTCCGACTGCGTCCCGTCAATCGCCTGCGTCGCCACGACCGAGCCTTTCGGGTAGACCAGGACGTTGTCATACGGCTGGAGTTCGATCCCGGCCTGCTCGCCCAGGAACGTGTTGTTGACGGCGCGCGCCACGACGACGACGCTTTGATCCGTGTTCCCGGCGATGTTCTGCGCCAGCGCCCGGACGGCCTCCTGCTCCGCGCCCACGCTGAGGGGTCGGTAGTCGCCGGAGGACGCGCCGGGAATCGTGATGACGACGGCGCGGCCGTTGACGCCGTGCCTGCCGCCCCGCTGCTCCGCCGTCTGCCCCAGACCGTCCAGGTAGGAGTACAACTGGTCCTCAATGACGCTGACCGGCTGGGTCGTCTTGACGACGACGCGCCCGATCTCCTGACCGGTACGGAAGATCAAGTCCTGGCGTGACGCTTCAACGCGGGCGGCGAGCCGGCCGCGCTGCGCCTTCAGCCGCGTGTTCTGCCCGATCAACTGCCGCCCTTCGGCCGTCAGGACCGCCACGCGCCGCTGCTGGGTCCGTACCGCGCCCTGCGCGACCTGCACGCTGCGCTCCGCGCCGGCGAGGGACTGCTTGGCGGACTGCACATCGGCGCGGGCCAGGCGCAGTTGGACGTTGGTCGCGCCGAGGCTGGTTTTGACGCCGACGAGTTGCCGCTGCGCCTGGCCCAGCTGGGCTTGGCGCTGCTGCAAGGCCTCCCGGCTTTCATTCAGCGTGCGCTGCGCGGCGGACAACTGCTGCTGGATCGGGAGCAACTGACTTTGCGCCTGCTGCAGCTGCATGGTCGCCTGCTGCGCCCGTGCCTGATCCACGACGGCTTTTGCTTCTTCCGCCTTGATCTGACGCCGATACTGGCGGTTCTGGTAGATGAGTTGCGGCCCTTCCAGCAGGGCGCGGCGGCCCGCCTGATCAGTGACGACCAGAAACGCGAGCGCCAGCAGCGCGATCACGCCTCCCGAAAGGATCGTGTAGAGCATCGCCGTGTGCTTGGGACGCAGGCCGAAGCGACTCAGGCGCTTTTTGCCGATGTACGTTCCTAGGCGGTCGCCCATGTAGGCAATCGCGCCGCCGGCGACCGCCAGGACGAGCGCGAAAAAAAGGATCGAAGTCATTGCTATCTCTAACGTTCACGAAACGGACTGCTTCCAGACCAGGCCGGTGCCGACGAGCAGGCCGATCACGTCCGGCAGGAACGCCGCAAGCACGGGCGGGCAAGCCCCGCCGCGCGCAACGCTTCCCATCACAGTATACAACACATAATACGCCAAAATGATGGGCAACGACAGCACCCAGCCGGTGACTTTTGACGACCGCTGCGGGCGCAGCGCGAGGGGCGCCCCGACGCAGGCAAACACAAGCGACGCCAGCGGCAGCGCGACCTTGTTCCAGAGCGAGACTTCGTCCGTGCGCACGTCCGGGTCGTCCCCCAGCCCGGCCCGCTTGAACTGGGCGATGGCCCGGCGCGTCTCGGCGAACGGGAGCGCGTTCGGGTCCGCTTTCAGCAGGGCGTACAGCCCTGTCACGGTCGGCGCTTTGGCAATCGCCGACTGGTCAATGCCCTGGTAACGGGCGCTCAGGGTCGGCCAGTGCTGGTAGGTCGGGGCCTGCGTGAGCGAGTAGCCGGTCACGTTGTCCAGAACGTAGGCGTCGGCATTTGGGTCGTTCCCCTGGGGGTGGGCGTTCTCGGCCTGGTAGATCGCGGTGATCCGGCCGTGCGTGTCGTAGAGCGTGATCGTCACGTCACGCATCGTGCGGGCCTGCAGGTTGAAGCCCTTCTCCACGTGGACCGTCGCGCGGAGGACGTCGTGATCGCGCGTGGCGGGCAGGTCGAACGGCTTGTCCGTCTCGATCTGCTGGTTCAGGGCCTGCTTGCGCAGGTCCACCAACTGGTGCGCGGCGTAGGACGCGACGGGGTCGTTGATGAGGTAGCCGGCGAGGCTGACCAGCAGCCCCAGCGCGGCGGCGGGCGCGGCGATGCGCACGAACGGGATGCCGCCCGCGTACAGCGCGACGGTCTCGCTGTCGTTGGAGAGCCGCCCGAAGCCGAGCAGCACGGCCAGCAGCATCCCCATCGGGAACGTCTGCCCCAGGATCGAGGCCACGTCGTACAGGACGAACTTGGCGACGAAGATCAGCGGGATGCCCTGCGACAGAAAGCGGCTGGCCGCCAGGATCGGGCCGAGCGCGAGATACAGGGCCGTGAACATCCCGATGCCGATCAATAGCTGCGGCACGAGGTCTTTCAGCACCAGGCGGTCGAGCAGTTTCACGCCGTTTCCATCCTATTTCTGCCCCCGGCGGCGCATGGCGGCGGTGCGAAGCAGGTCGGAGAGCGTGGACCGTTCGCCGAGGTAGTATTTTTGGGCCAATGGGTCTTCGGCCAGTTCGTCGGTCGTCCCCGCCGTCTTGACCTCCCCATCGGACAGGATGTACGCCCGGTCCGTGATGGAGAGCGTGTACAGCACGTCGTGGTCCGTGATCAGGACGCCGATGCCGCGCTCTTTGAGGTGCGCTATCGTGAGGGAAAGCTCGTCCTTCTGGATGGGGTCGACGCCGGTGAACGGCTCGTCGAGCAGCACGAACTGAGGCTCGGTGGCGAGGACGCGGGCGATCTCGACGCGGCGGCGCTCGCCGCCGGAGAGCGTCTGCGCGAGGTTGTCGCGGCGCCCGGTCAGGCCCAGGCTTTCCAGCAGGGCGTCGCGCCGCTCGCGGCGCTGGGCGGGCGAGAGGCCGGGCTGCAATTCCAGCACGAGCATGATGTTCTCCGCCGCCGTGAGTTTGCGGAAGACACTGTTCTCCTGCGCGAGATAGCCGATGCCCTTGTGCGCCCGTTTGTACATGGGCAGGCGCGTGATGTCTTCGTCGTCGAGCAGCACGCGGCCCCGGTCCGGGCGCACCAGGCCGACCATCATGTAGAATGACGTGGTCTTGCCCGCCCCGTTCGGCCCCAGCAGGCCGACGACCTCGCCGGGGGCGATCTCGATGGAGACGTCGCTGACGACCGTCCGGCCTTTGTAGGACTTGACGAGGTTTTGGGCGCGTAGTGTCGGCATCTCTTGAGTTCCTATTGCAGCGGGGTGAAGGTGAGCGTCCCTTTGCTGAACTCGACCTGCGGGTAGTCCGCGCCGACGCCGAGGTGGACGACCGCGTGCTCCACTTTCGTCACCGCCGGGCCGTCGAGCGCCTGCGGGGCCTGCAGGGTGATGACGACGTGGCCGGTGAAGTCTATCCGCCCGCCGCCGGGCCGCCCCGCCTCCGGGACGTACACGGCGCGGTCGCCGCTGACGTGGTAGGTCCGCGCCAGCGCCGTTGACTCGAAGCGGCCCGTGACGGGG
>CAZZVX010000292.1:0-6507 GCA_964657535.1 Armatimonadota bacterium
GGCTTTGTGCTTTTGTTGCCGCGAATTTATTCGCCGGGGCCGAAAACTGAACGACTCTGACTTCTTCTGACCGACGGCAGGAGAATCCGGCCCGGCTGTCGAAACATGATGCATTCACACCCTAGCGGACAAAGAGGACGCCGAATGAGATTCTTTCCCACCGCCTGTCTTGCCCTGCTGATTTTTGCAGGACTCTCGCCCCTCCGGGCGCAGAACACCGCTCCTGTCCCGGATCGACCCTTTCTGAGCGGAGTGTTCACCGACAACATGGTGCTTCAGCGCGACCAGCCGCTGCCCTTCTGGGGGTGGACCGCGCCGGGCCGGAAAGTGACCGTCTCGGCGCAGGGCCGGAAGGCCTCCGGCACGGCGGGCGCGGACGGCGCCTGGCGCGCGACGCTGCCGGCCCTGCACCTGGGAGCGCCCCTGACGGTGACGGTCAGCGGG
Source organism: Armatimonadota bacterium (assembly GCA_964657535.1). Taxonomy (GTDB): domain Bacteria; phylum Armatimonadota; class Armatimonadia; order Armatimonadales; family Capsulimonadaceae; genus CAZZVX01. Next base: position 445 of record CAZZVX010000292.1, read on the forward strand.
CCGCAGACGGCGACGCTGCACAACGTGCTTGTCGGAGATGTCTGGGTCTGCTCCGGTCAGTCCAACATGGAGTTCGGCATCGGCAACCTGACGAACGCCGACCAGGAGATCGCGGCCGCCAACTATCCCGACATCCGTCTGTATCTTGTCCCGCACGACATCGCCATCACGCCGCAGACGAGCGTTTCGGCGCAGTGGGTCCCCTGCACCCCGGACACGGTCAAACAGGGGGGCTGGAACGGTTTCACCGCCGTCGGCTACTTCTTCGGGCGCGAGCTGAACCAGAATCTGCACGTCCCCATCGGCCTGATCGAGTCTGACTGGGGCGGTACACCCGCCGAATCCTGGACCAGTGAGCGCGCCCTGCAGACGATGCCGGACTTCACGACGCAGGTCGCTCAACTGGATCAGGCCAAGAACGGCGACACGGACTACGGACGCGCCCTGGCCGCCTGGTGGAAACAGAACGACCCCGGCGTGGCGCAGACGCCGACGTGGGCCGATGCCTCGTATGACTCTTCGGCCTGGAAGACAATGGCGCTGCCCCAATACTGGGAAGGCGCGGGCGACCCTGACCTGGCGGCTTTCGACGGCATCGCCTGGTTCCGTCGGACGGTGACGCTGCCGGCGGACGCGGCGGGCAAGACGGCCGTCCTGCACCTGGGCACCGTGGACGACAACGACACGACGTTCGTGAACGGCGTCCCTGTCGGTGCGACGGAAGGCTACCAGAAACCCCGCGACTACACGGTCCCGGCCAACGTTCTCAAAGCGGGCGACAACGTGATCGCCGTGCGCGTGCTGGACACCGGCGGCGGCGGCGGCATCTACGGCACCCCGGACGCCCTGCATCTGGACGTGGCCGGCGCCGCGCCGCTCGCGCTCGCCGGGAACTGGGACTACAAGATCGGCAAGCCGCTCGCGGCCCTCGCGCCCGTGCCGCAGGCGTTGGGCAACAACCCGAATTTCCCGACCGTCTTGTACAACGGCATGATCGCCCCCGTGCAGACCTACGGCATCAAGGGTGCGATCTGGTACCAGGGGGAGGCGAACGCCGGGAACGCGAAGCAGTACCGGACTCTGCTGCCGACCATGATCGCCGACTGGCACGCGCACTGGGGCGAAGGGAACTTCCCGTTCTACATCGTCCAGCTCGCCGGGTGGGAGCCGGGCGGCGACGCTTGGGCCGATCTGCGCTGGGCGCAGTGGCTGACCGCGCAGAACGTCCCCAACGCCGGGATCGCGACGGCCATTGATATCGGCAACCAGGCCGACATCCACCCGAAGGACAAGCAGGACGTGGGGCATCGCCTCGCCCTGGTCGCCCTCGCCAAGACTTACGGGCAGAACATGGAATACTCCGGCCCGGTCTACCAATCCATGAAGGTGGAAGGCAGCGCGATTCGTCTGACGTTCAGCCATCTCGGCGGCGGGCTGGTCTCGAAAAGCGGCCCCGCGCTCACGGGGTTCACCATCGCCGGCGCGGACGGCAAGTTCGTCCCGGCGGACGCCAAGATTGACGGCAGCACGGTTGTCGTCTCCTCGGCCCTGGTGCCGAACCCGACGGCCGCCCGCTACGACTGGTCCGCCTACCCCGCCAGCAGCCTGTACAACAACGCGGGCCTGCCGGCGTTCCCGTTCGGCACGGACCAGGACCAGAAGTGAGCGCCGACGCCTGGGCCGTCCCGACGTCCTTTCCGCCGCTGACGCCGGGTACGGTCCAGGTCTGGCGCGTGTTCCTAGAAACAAGCGGGGAGAGATTGTCGGTGGCGGATGATCTGCTGTCACCGGACGAGCGCGCCCGCGCCGCCCGTTTCCGCCGCCCGCAGGACGCCCGCCGATTCTGCCGGGCGCGTGTCGCCCTGCGGGTCATCCTCGGACAAGCACTGGGGGAAGACCCGGCGGGCCTGCGCTTCGACTACGGCCCGCAGGGGAAACCCGTCCTGGCTACAGACTCATCCCTGGCTTTCAACGTCTCGCACTCCGGGGAGTTGGCGCTAGTCGCGCTTTGCTTGGGGGGAGAAGTCGGCGTGGACATCGAACGGGTGCGGGACGATTTCAGCGGCGACGCCATTGCCGAACGGTTCTTCTGCGCGGCGGAACTGTCGTGGCTGCGCGGCCTTCCGGCGGACCGGAGGCAGGACGGCTTTTTCCGATTATGGACTCGTAAGGAAGCGTTCTTGAAGGCGCGCGGCGAGGGCATCTGGCACGAACTGGATCGATTCGACGTGTCGCCGTCGCCGCCTCAGCCTATCGTTGTTCCAGGTGCGGAAGAAACGCTCTGGTACGTCCATGACCTCGACCCCGGCGGGGGCTGCCGAGCCGCGCTGGCCGTCGAAGGCTGCATCAACGACATCACGACCTGGCAGTGGGGGCCGTAGGGCCTGGCACGCCAAACCCTTCCGGTTATTGGCCGGCTGGGTGGAACTGCAGGTGGGTGATCGCCGGACGACCCGCCGACGTGATCTCGATCACTTCGTCCGCGTTGACCTCGTCGCTGATGATGCCTGCGCCCGTCTTGTGGTAGACGTGCTTCGGCGCGGAGATTGTGTGCGTCACGTGGTCGTTCGGCTTTGTCCCCAAAATGATCTCGAATTCGTCGGCGTCGCTGCCTTTGTCGCTGTACGTGATGCCGACCAGCGGGAGCGCCCTCGCCTCGATCTGCGGGTCGGATTGCGAGTCCGCGACCGTCTCGACCGTCACACGCGCGCCCTGCCGTGTCCGGCTGAACTCGTCGAAGTAGGCCTTCCAGCCGTCGCGCGGGATGTCATGCGTTGCCATAAGATCGTACTCCTGTCCTTTAATGATTTCCGACCGGCGAATCCTAGCCCAGAGAGTACCGGGCGAGAAGCGCGTCAATCAAAGACGCCGTCCACTCGTCGCGCTCTTCCGGGTCGCCGAACTCGAATTTGATGCCGCCCGCGTCCCCGTCGCGCCACACCAGATCGGCCAGCACGAGGACGGCGAGGGAGGCCGCCGTCTTCAGCCGGGCGGGTGCAGGCCCTTGAAGCCAGGTCGGGACCATCGTCAGCCGCGCGCCGCCGATGCCGATGTCCCCGCAGAGCGTGGGGCGCCAGCGTTCGCCGTTGTGCAGTTCCAGCGTCACGCCGTCCGGCGTCGGCCAGCGCCGGAAGTCGCGCCGCCCGCCGCCGGGGATGGGCGCCGCCGCCGGGGCGGCTGGCTCGGCCAGCCGCAGCCGTTCCAGCAGCACCATCGCGTCGTCCTGGCGCTGCAGCGCCGCCTCGATGTCATCCAGTTCGTCCGCCATAGGGTGTTCCCTTCGAGCCGTCATTCCGCTATTGTAGCACGAAGGGATTGATTCTGTCGCGGACACGTCAATCCAGGGACGATCTGGTGACTAACGGACGGTGAGTTCCGGCTGCCGGGCGTTCTGCACCGGCCCCGTGACTTCATCGGTCCAGACCGTGAACTTCCTGAGTTTGGCCGCCCCGAAGGTCGTCGTCATCGCCGTGTCTTTGGCGTCCCTCCCGCGCGAGACGAGGATGCGCCCGATGCGCGGCGTGTTGTGACGGGCGTCGAACGTGAACCACTCGCCGTCGAGATAGGCCTCGAACCAGGCATTAAAATCCATCGGGCTTGGGTCCGGCGGGATGCCGATGTCGCCCAGATAGCCGTTGCAGTAGCGGGCCGGAATGTTCAGGGCGCGGCAGAAGGCGACCGCCAGGTGCGTGAAGTCGCGGCAGACGCCCACGCGCTCGTGGTACACGTCCAACGCCGTCCGGGTGCTGCGGGCGTGCCGGTAGCCGAACTCGACATGCGCCTGCACCCAGTCGCAGACCGCCTGCACCCGCGCCCAGCCCGGCGTCACGTTCCCGAACAGTTCCCAAGCCGTGTCCGCGAGCAGTTCCGCCTCGCAGTAGCGGCTGTCCAGCAAAAACGGCAGCACGTCGTCGGGCAGGTCGCCGACCGGCCATTGCCGCGCGTCCGGCCTCACCGCGTCCGGCTGCCCACTGTCGCGGATCAGGGCGTTGTAGTAGAGGCGCAGCGGTCCGCCCGGCGCCTGCAGCCGCGTCGCACGGTTGCCGAAGCCGTCCACAAAGTCGTGCAGGCCCACGTTGGGTTCCGCTTCGATACCTTCCGGGCGAACAAGTCGGGACGCCGCATCGGGGTGGGGCGACAACAACAAAACCATCGCGGCGGGCGACGGCACATCGAACACAATCTCGTAGCCGAATCGGATCAGCATTGATCAAACACCTCGGTTTGGGTTTCGCGGCCGCCGTCATTGGCGGCGCGTGGCGCTATCTTACCCAATTATCGCCGAGAATTTCGCCTTGCTGCCCAAAAAAGTCCCTCTCTTGAATCCGCCTCTTCCCGGCAAGCCGTGGAACATGACTGAAGAAGCCGGACGAGAACGCCGATACTAAACATGTTGTCGGAAGAATTCTCTTGAAATTAACTCGGCGCTGACGCTGCTGTCGGCAGAAAACCAGCACGTGACGGAGCAAGTAACCAACCAATCTATGGCGGCGAGGCGCGTCGTCCGGCGCGGCGCGCTGGGCGTGGTACTGTTCCATCTCGCCTTCGCCGCCTGGGTGCTGCTCAAGCCCGGCAGCCCACACGTCTACGCCGTCGGGGACGACCTCTTCCAGATGCTGGGCGGACTGCTGGCGTCCCTGCTCTGTTTCGCGGGGCGTCGTGCCGCTCCGCGCTCCCCGGCCTCGGCGCGCGCGCGCTGGGTCCCGCGCTTGTTCGGCGCGTCCCTCCTGTGTTACGGGCTGGGGCAGACGACGTGGGCAGTGAACGATCTGATCCTGCACAGGTCCAACGCCGGGTTCGGCACGGCGGACTTCTGGTACCTTGCCTCCTACCCTTTTTTGCTGGCCGGGATTTTGATGCTGCCGACGAAGCCGCTGCCGGCGTCCTCCCGACCGCGCATCCTGCTGGACGCGCTGATGAACATGGCCGCCGTCGTCACGTTCAGTTGGTACTACCTCCTCGGCCCCACGCTCGTCAACGAACACTTGTCCGTCAGCACCAGAGCCATCGCCGTGGCGTATCCGACGCTCGACCTGATCTTAGTGTTCTGCGTCCTACTCCTGGGCCAGCACGCGATGAGTCGGACTCTGCGCCGGGTCGCGCTGACCGTTTCCATCGGTCTCGCCGTGACCGTGGGTACGGACGCAACCACTTGCTATCAGGCGCTGCACAGCCTGCCGCTCGGCGGCGGCTTGCTGGACCTGGGTTGGTCGCTCGGCTATATGCCGATTGGGCTGGCGGTCGGCGCGCTGCGTCTTTTCCCGGAACCCGCACAGGACGGGGCGACGGAGACGACGCGCCCCTTCGGGCTGTGGCAGTCTCTGCTGCCCTATGCGTTCCTGCCGGCGGTCGGCGCGCTGATTCTGGCACTGTCGCGGCACCGCCCGTCCCAACACCTGGCATTGGGCGTTTACGCGGGCGCGGGCGTGCTGGTCGGGCTGGTGCTGCTGCGTCAAGTGCTGGCGATCTTTGAAAACCGGGCGCTGTACGCGCAGTTGATCGCCGCGCAGCGGGACCTGCACGACAACCTGCGCGCGCTGACCGTCGCCAACGAGCGCCTAGAGTCGCTGGCGACGACGGACCCCGTTTCGGGACTGCTCAACCACCGGGGCATGGTCACGGCCCTGGACGACGGCCTGGCAGCCGCGCGCCGGGAGGACGCCCCGTGCGCGCTGCTGTTCCTCGACCTGGACCGCTTCAAGGCGCTCAACGACGGCTTCGGCCATCCGGCGGGCGACACGGTTCTGAGGGAGGTGGGCCTCATCCTGCGTGAGCGCCTGCGGGCCATCGACGTTCTCTGCCGCTGGGGCGGGGAAGAATTTATTGCTCTGCTGCCTGCGACGGGGCTGACGGACGCGCTGGCCGCCGCCGAGAGCGTGCGCACGGGGATCGCCGCGCACGACTTCCCGGTGGCGGGCGGCCTGCGCCTCACGTGTTCCATCGGCGTCGCCGTGTGTCCCGACCACGCACTGGACCAGGTGGGCCTGGTAAACGCCGCCGACCAGGCCATGTACGCCGCCAAGCGCCTGGGACGCAATCGGAGCCGGTCCGCCGGCGAACTCC
>CAZZVX010000293.1:0-6505 GCA_964657535.1 Armatimonadota bacterium
CATCTGTGCGGAAGCCCCCTACCACTCAAATATGCGGCACGTCGTTCTGGCGGCCGTTGGACCCGAACCGAATCTGGCGAATGAAGTCCAGAAGGTAGTCCCGCTCAACGCCCGGCTCGATCTCGGCCTCGATGGCCTCCACGGCCTGAGACGTGTTGAGCTGCGACCGGTACAGCAGTTTATAGGCCTGCTTGAGATCGGCGCGCGACTGATCCGAGACGCCCGCGCGGCGCAGGCCGCGCACGTTGAGGCCGACCACTTCGCAGGGCCGGCCGTCGGCCATCATAAACGGCGGGACGTCCCGGACGACCTTGCTGATGCCGCCGATCATCGCCATGCGCCCGACCCGGACGAACTGGTGGATGCCGACGGAGCCGCCGAAGTTCGCGCCGTCCTCGATCAGCGAGTGGCCGGAGATACCGGTGAAACTCGCCATGGTGATGCCGCTGCCCAGCACGCAGTTATGCCCAATGTGGCAGTACGCCATGATCAGGTTGTTGTCGCCGAGGCGGGTCTCTTCGCCTTCGCCGGCAGCGCGATGGATTGTGACGTGCTCGCGGATGATGTTGTTGTCGCCGATGCGCAGCGATGACCGCTCCCCGTGGAACTTGCGGTCCTGTGGGATGCCGCCCAGGACGGCCCCCGAAAAGATGTCGCAGCCGGCGCCGATGGAGACGTAAGGCTCGATAACGACGTGAGGCCGCAGACGGGTTCCGGGGCCGATCACGACGTCCTCGCCCACCACGCTGTACGCCCCGATCTCGACGTCGTCGGCAAGTCGCGCGCTCGGATCAATGGCGGCTGTAGGGTGTATCTTCATAAGGGATTTTTGCATTTGTGGTCCGTCAAGTGGCCCTATTCCGCCAGCGCGAACATCAACATCGCTTCGGCCACGACCTGATCGCCGACGCGGGCCGTACACTGGACCTTGCCCATGCTGCCGCGCGCACGCAGCAGGACGGTCTCCGAGACGAGCGTGTCGCCCGGCACGACCGGACGGCGGAATTTGGCATTCTCGACGGTCGCCAAGTAAGCGAACTTGTGGCGGTGTTCTTCCATAGAAAGGATCATAATGCCGCCGACCTGCGCCATGGCTTCCACGATGAGTACGCCGGGCATGATCGGGCGGTTGGGAAAGTGTCCCTGAAAGAATTCTTCGTTGATGGTGACGTTTTTGATGCCGACGGCGCGTTTGCCAGGGTCAATCTCCAGGATGCGGTCCACCAGCAGGAAGGGATAGCGATGGGGCAGCAGTTCTCTGATGGCCTCGATTTCCAAGATGGGCAAAACAGTGTCTCCTCACACGAAAACTCCGGGCGACTTCTGTCGTCCGGCACTTCAAGCGGCAGCCTTGGCCAGCACTGCGGCCAGGCGACAATTCAGGGTATGGCTCGGCTTGACGGCGACGATCCGGGCGGCCAGGGGCCGCCCGATCAGGCTGAGGTCCCCGACCAAGTCCAGCAGTTTATGACGGGCGAGTTCGTCCGCAAAACGCAGCGGGACATCGTACCCGTCCTCGCGCAGCGCAATGCCGCTGGCATAAGACGCGCCGAGCGCCAGGCCGTGCGCCTGCAGCCAGGCGATCTCGGCCAGAAACCCGTAGGTGCGCGCGGGGGCGACTTCGGCCTCATAGTTCCCCGCCGCCTCCTCCCAGGCGAAGGCCTGCGTGCCGATCCACGGATACTTCGGATAGTCCAGCACCACGGTTACCTCAAACTCCGGCGACGGAATCGCGACGACGCGTGCGCCGTCGTCGCCCGTCACCAGGCAGGGCCGAGATAGTCTCAGCGCCTCAACGGGCGGCGAACCAGGGGCCTCCGCGACGCCGGCGGCCCGCAGCAGAGAGACGAACGGCGCGGCACTGCCGTCGAGCGCGGGCAGTTCGCCGCCGTCCGTCTCGATCCGGGCGTCGTCTATTCCCAGCCCGGCCAGGGCCGACAGCAGGTGTTCGACGGTCTGCACGGTTGACCCGCCTGCCCCTAGAATCGTGCAGCGCGAGGTTTCTACGACGTTCGCGGCCAGGGCGGGGATTTCCTGCCCTGTCGTCTTTTGCTGGAAGACGATTCCCGCTTCTGGTGGGGCCGGCAGGACGCGCACCGAGACGGAGATGCCGGAATGCAGGCCGACGCCTTCGAGCGTCTCCGTCGGAGCGGCCGGCGTGCGGCGCGGGCGGGCGTTCAACGGGCTTCGCTTTCCGGGCGTCCGGCTTCCAGGGCGGCCAGCCGCGCTTCCAGGTCCTTGATCTGCTTGTTCATGTCCGGCAGTCTGCTGAACAACGCCTGGGCGCGCATCTCGTTGCCGTGCGGTCGCCCGTAAATGCCGGAGACGAACGCGCCTTTGGGAAGGTCGCCGATCACGCCGGTCTTGGCGGCGACGATGGTGCCGTCGCCGATGGTGACATGGTCTTTGATGCCGACTTGGCCCGCGAGAATGACGCCGTTGCCGATCTCCACACTGCCGGACACGCCGACCTGAGCGACGATCACGCAGTTTTTGCCGACGGTGACGTTGTGGCCGATATGAACGAGGTTATCAATCTTGGTGCCGGCCCCGATGCGCGTGGAGCCGGTGCGGGCTTTGTCAATGGTGACGTTGGCCCCGATCTCGACATCGTCTTCGACAATCACGCGCCCGATCTGCGGGATCTTGTAGTGGCGGTTCTCGATGAACATATACCCGAAGCCGTCCGTGCCAAGCACGCTGCCGCTGTGAATAACGACGCTGTCGCCGATCTGCGTGTTGTCGTGCAGCACGACGTGAGGGTAGATCACGCAGCTCTCGCCCAAAGTGACATTGTCGCCGACGTAGGAGAACGGATAGACCACGCAGTTGTCGCCGAGCGAGACGTTGTCGCCGACCACGGCCAGGGCGTGGATAGACACGTTCTGCCCCAAAGACACGTTCTCCCCGATCACGGCGGACGGATGGATGCCGCGATAGGCTTTCGGCTCCGGCGCAAAGATGCGCAGCGCCTGGGCGAACGCGAAGCGCGGATTTTTAACCCGAATCAGCGGCTTCGGGGCGATCCCGCTCGACGCGGCCGCGAGCGCCTCACGGCTGGCGGAGGCCGGGGCGATCACGGCGGCGGCGCGCGAGCGGCCCGCGCTGCCCAGCAGTTTCTCGGTCTCGGCAAAGGTGATGTCGCCGTCCTGGGCGTCCTCGATACTGGAGATTCCGAGGATGGGGATGTTTTCATCCCCCTCGACGAAGCCTTCCACGAGGGCCGCGAGTTGTCCTACCGTGGTTTGCATGTCCGGTTCCCTTCAGTCCTTCACAACGGCCTGAGAGTCTAAGGCTCTCTTCACGTCTTCCAAACACTCGTCGTCAGTTCCTGCGCAAGCGGCGCGGTCAGGTCCCTCGCTCCCGGCGCGGGACGCCGGAAGGTCACGATCCAGTGATGCCGTCCTGCCACATCGAGAGCCGCGGCCCGCGTGTCATCATATATAAAAGCGACCCAGCGCGTCCTCTGGGCTTGGAGCAGCCTTTCCGAGAGGCGCAGGCTGTGCGCGGCGGCGGAAGACGCGGCGACGGCAGGCGACGGCCCCGACGGCAGACTCTGAACTCCCAGTTCCCCGGCCGCCGGCACGGCCTGGTTGGGCGGGGCCTGTTCCTCACGCAGCAGGGCGGCCTGCTGCTGTGTCAGTCGCGCCTGGAGGGCCGCCGTCTGCTGCGCGTCCTGCGCCAGCAGGCGGGCCGCGAGTTGGTCGGACTGGCCGGCGATGTAGGCGTCCCGCACCGCCAGAGCCTGGGCATCGGCGGCGTCGCGGTCCGCCCGCGCCTGCACCGCCGCCTGAGCCACCGTCTGGTTCAGCGCCTCCGACTCGGCCTGTTTCTTCGCGAGGTCGGTCTTGGCGAGATTCAGTTCGGGCGTCGGCGGGACGGAATTGTTCCAGCCGGTCACGATCTTTTGCAGGGCCTTGATCTGGAGCGTCAGATTAAGACGACGCGCTTCCCGGTCCAGGCCGAGCGTCTGCACCTGCCGCAAGTAGGCTGCCTGAGCGCCTTTCAGGGCCAGGTCGTACTGCGCCTGTGCCTGACGCTGCCACACTTCGCGGTTCAGTGCGATTCGGCGGTCCCGGCTTTGCGTCTGGCGTTGCTTGAGGCGAGCCACCTGAACGCGCTCGACTTCCGCCAAACGCTGCCGGTCCGCCGCAATGTCCAGCGCCGGCGCCTGGCCCGGCTCCGTCACAACGTTCGGCAGGACCGCCAGGCCGGAGTCACTTTCGAGTCCTGTCGTCGGGCGGTTCGCCGCGGCGTCCAGCCGCGCCAGGGCCTGATCGTAGCGGGCAACGCCCGCCCAGCCGGGATGATGCCGAACCAGGGCGTCCAGGTCGGCGTCCCCACGGGTCGGCGCGACCACGGCTGCCGTATGCCGCGCAGCCGCGCAACCCCCCAGGGCCAGCAGCCCGGCGAGCGCCAGACTCCGCCTGAGCGATCTACTTGCCGCCGTTAAGCCGTTTAAGCACATCGTCTGTCACGTCGTTGTTGCTGTAAACCGCGACTTGGGACGTAAACACCATCGTCAGGCCGTGATCTTTGGCGACGGCGGCAATCGCCAGGCGCACGGTGTCGGACAACTGGGCGCTGAGTCGGTCCTGTTCGGCCTGCACCTGCGCGCGGTAGCCGTCGGCGATGTCCTGCAGTGCCTGCTGGCCGGCCTGCTTCTGCTGCGAGAGGGTCTGCAGACGCGCCTGCTCCGTCGGCGTCGGGCTTTGCTTCTGCTGCAGCGCGGCCAGTTCCTGGGCGTCCTTGTCGGACTGCTGCTGCAGGGACGTGATCGTCGCCTGATCCTGACTGCTGGGCGTGGGCTTGCTGAGCAGTGCCGTGAGCTGGTTCTGCTGGTCTTTGGTCAGCATATCGTAATTGACCTGCTGCTTGAACTGGGCGTCCAGCTTGCCGTTCAGGTCCTGCACCTGCTGGTCGTACACGGCCTTTTTGCTGTAGCCGGTCAGGAGTTTGTTAAGGTCCACGCTGCCGAAGACAATGGCCCCGGATTGAGCGGGGGCGGCGTGCGCCGACGGCGTCAGGGACGGCAGGCCCAGCAGGGTCAAGGCCAGGGCGGCGGCGCCCGTCATCATGCGTATGGTGTTGAATGCAGTCTTCATCGGTGTTTGAGTTGCTTCCTCGTGTGATTAAGTAAATTAGAACGATTGCCCAATACTGAACTGGGTGCGGCCTCCGCCGCCGCCCGTCGTCGGGATGGCGTAGTCGACGCGGATCGGGCCGATAGGCGTCACGAGTCGGATGCCCAGGCCGTAGTCGCCGCGCAGCGCCAGCGCGTTGTGCTGAGACAACCCCTGCGCCTGATAGACGCTGCCCCAGGCGTCCCCGACGTCGCCGAGCAGGACGCCCTGGAAGTTGTCGCCTTTGCCGATGGGGACGCGGAGTTCGGCCTGCCCCAGCAGCAGGTTGTTGCCCCAATAGCGGTCGGTCTGGTACCCGCGCAGCGAGTCCGCGCCGCCCAGGAAGTATTGCTCGAAGAACGGGATGTTCTTGTTGGCGAAGCCCATCAGCAGGCGGACCGCGAAGACCTTCTTGGGCGATTTGAGGTCGCCGGGCTTGCGCGGGCCGTTCAGACTCATATACTGGCGCAGGTCAATCCCCAGCTTGCCGAAGTTGTGCCGCCCCGGCGCGAGCGGGCTGGGCGAGTTGCCGACCGTGGACGTGTTGGCGACGCCCAGCTCATAGGAAAGGCTGCGCAGGCCGCCCGACGCGGGGGCGAAGTCCTGGTCTTTCGTGTTGTTGGAGAACTGCGCGCCGACCGCGGTCACGGTCCCGTCCTGCCGGATAAACGAGTCGGCGATGGACAGGTCCACGTTGTTCGTTTTGACATTTTCCGTGCGGAAGGTCAGCCCGGCGGAAGACGTGTCGCTCAGGGGACGACTGACGCTGACGGTGCCGCCCCGGTGGGTCTCGGAATACTGGCTCGTGTCACCAGTCGTGGTGGTCGCGCCGCCGGTCAGGTTGGAGAAACGGTACACGACCTTGTTGTAGAGGTCCACGCTGAGGGACGTGTGGTTCTTATCCAGATACGGCTCGAAGAAGCCGAGTTCGATACTGCTCTGGCTGCTGATGCCGCCGACTTCCCACTGGAGGCTGACGCGCTCGCCCAGGCCACGGAAGTTGTTCTCCGCGAGTTCGGCGCGTCCGACCAGCTTCTCGCGCGAGGAGTAGCCGACGCCGACAGAGACCTGGCCGCTGCGCTTCTCCGTCACGGGGATGCCGATGACGAGCTTGCCGACGTCGGTCGGCTCAATGTCGGCGGGGCCGACCGTGTCGAACAGGCCGAGGTTGTAGACGCGGGTCAGGTCGCGGTTGAGTTTCTTGGTGTCGAACACCTCCCCGGTCCGGGACCGCAGTTCGCGCGTGATCACGACGGCCTTCGTCTTCTTGTTGCCGGTGACTTTGATGCCCTGAATATAAGCCTCGACCAGCGGGATCGTCAGCGTGCCGGTGTTGGGGTCAATGTTGATGTCCGCGCTGACATCCATAATATAACCCTGTT
>CAZZVX010000294.1:0-6498 GCA_964657535.1 Armatimonadota bacterium
GCGCCTACTGTGCGTCTACTGTGCGCCTATGGTGCGTTGGTTGCGGGAGGGGTGAGATGGGCGGAATCAATATCGTGACGAGCAGATTGGACCCGAAAGACGCGATCTATCGGGAGGTGGTGCCGGCGGGGGAGGCGTGGCTGCAGCCGATCACGACGGGGCAGGTGTTTCGGATCGTGGACCTGGAAGGCAACCAGGCCGTGGACACGCTGTTCTACAGCGCCGAGGATCTGACGGACCGGTACGATTTCCAGAACACGATTCGGGCGCAGGGCAACGTTTATTTGACGGCGGGGACGCGGCTGATGTCGAGCCGGAACAACGTGCTGCTGACGATCATCGCGGACACGTGCGGGCGGCACGACACGCTGGGCGGGGCGTGCGCGACGGAAAGCAATCAAGTGCGTTATGCGCTGGACAAGGGGGACATGCACGCCTGCCGTCAGAGTTTCCTGGGGGCGACCCTGAACGCGGAGGTGGGGTTGGAGAAACGCGATATCGCCAACAATATCAACTTCTTTATGAACGTCCCGGTCACGCCGGACGGGACGCTGACGTTCGAGGACGGGATTTCGGAGCCGGGCAAGTACGTGGAGATGCGGGCGGAGCGGGACGTGCTGGGACTGATCAGCAACTGCCCGCAGCTCAACAACCCGTGCAATGCGTATAATCCGACGCCTGTTCAGGTGCTGATCTGGGACGCGGCGTATGTATCGTAAAGTCTTGATCGCCAACCGGGGGGCCATCGCGTGCCGGGTCATTCGGACGCTGCGGCGGCTGGGCGTCGGCTCGGTGGCGGTGTATTCGGACGCCGACCGGCATTCGCTGCACGTTCAGCAGGCCGATGAGGCGGTGCGGATCGGGCCGGCCCCGGCGGCGCAGAGTTACCTGTCCATTGAGGCTGTCTTGCGGGCGGCGCGGGAGACGGGGGCCGAAGCGGTCCATCCGGGGTACGGGTTTCTAAGCGAGAAGCCGGAGTTCGCCGAGGCGTGCGAGGCGGCGGGGGTCGCGTTCATCGGCCCGACGGGGGCGCAGATGCGGGCGTTCGCGCTCAAGCACGCGGCGCGGGCGATGGCGGCGGAGTTGGGCGTGCCGCTGCTGCCGGGGACGGGCCTGCTGACGGGTTTGGAAGAAGCGCGGGGGGCGGCGGAGACGATTGGCTACCCGGTGATGCTGAAAAGCACGGCGGGGGGCGGCGGAATCGGCATACGGCTGTGCCGCAGTGCGGACGAGTTGGACGCCGCGTTCGACGCTGTGCAGCGGCTGGGCGCGAACAACTTCGGGGACAGCGGCGCGTTCGTGGAGAAGTACATCGCGCAGGCGCGGCACGTCGAGGTGCAGATCTTCGGCGACGGCGCGGGCGGCGTGGTCGCATTGGGAGAGCGGGACTGTTCGGCGCAGCGGCGCAACCAGAAGGTGATCGAAGAAACGCCCGCGCCGGGAATCACGGGCGAGACGCGGGCGCGACTGTGCGAGGCCGCCGTCAGGATCGGGGAAGCCGTCAACTACCGCTCGGCGGGGACGGTGGAGTTTGTCTACGACAACGGCACGGGCGATTTTTACTTTCTGGAAGTGAACGCGCGGCTTCAGGTCGAACACGGCGTCACGGAGGAAGTGACCGGGATTGATTTGGTGGAATGGATGGTGCGGCAGTCGTCGGGGGATTTGCCGCCGCTGGCGAGTTTCGTGATCGCGCCGCAGGGCCATTCGCTGGAAGTGCGGCTGTACGCGGAGGACGCCGGGGAGAACTTCCAGCCGAGTCCGGGGCGGCTGACGCACGTGGGGTTCCCGTCGTGGGCGCGGGTGGAGACGTGGGTGGAGCCGGGGACGGAGGTGACGCCCTATTACGACCCGATGGTGGCGAAACTGATCGTGCGGGGGGAATACCGGGCGCAGGCGTTGGCGAAGATGCGGGCGGCGCTGGACGAGACGCGGCTGTTCGGGACGGAGACCAATTTAGACTATCTGCGGCAGGTGTGCGCGTCCCCGGAGTTCGGGGCGGGCGGGGTGACGACTTCGTTCCTGTCCCGGTTCGTCTACGCGCGGGCGGCGATTGAGGTGCTGCACGGCGGGACGCAGACGACAGTGCAGGACTTCCCCGGACGGCTGGGACTGTGGAACGTCGGCGTGCCGCCGTCGGGGCCGATGGACGGGCTGGCGTTCCGGCTGGCGAACAGGTTGGTGGGGAACGACAGCGGGGCGGCGGCGCTGGAGATGACGATTGCGGGGCCGGAACTGCGCTTCGGGGTCGCGGCGACGGTGGCGCTGACGGGGGCGCACATGAGCCCGACGCTGGACGGCGTCCCCGTCCCGATGGGGCGCGCGTTCTCTGTACCGGCGGGCGCGGCGCTGAAGGTCGGCGCGGCGGGCGGGCCGGGGATGCGGGCGTACCTGGCCGTCGGTGGCGGCCTGGAGGTCGGGGAATATCTCGGCAGTGCTGGCACGTTCATACTGGGCAAGTTCGGCGGGCATGACGGGCGGGCGCTGCGCGCGGGCGATGTGATTCATTTGAAAGCGCCGCAGGCCGCACATGACACGGCGATGCCGGAACTGCCGCCGCAGGTGACGCCCGCTTACACCAACGCCTGGCAGATCGGGGCGCTGTACGGGCCGCACGGGGCGCCGGACTTCTTCCAGGACACGGACATCGCGATGCTCTTCGACACGGACTGGAAGGTGCATCACCATTCGGACCGGACGGGCGTGCGTTTGATCGGGCCAAAGCCGCAGTGGGCGCGACTGGACGGCGGCGAGGCGGGGCTGCACCCCAGCAACATCCATGACAATGCGTATGCCGTCGGGACGATTGATTTCACAGGCGATATGCCCATCGTTCTGGGGCCGGACGGGCCGAGTCTGGGCGGCTTCGTCTGCCCGGCGACGATTGCCCACGCGGAACTGTGGAAGATAGGGCAATTGCGGCCCGGCGACACGGTGCGCTTCCGGGCGGTGACATTCGGCGAAGCCGAGGCGATGGCGCGGCAGTTGGAGGAGGCCGTGGCGACGCTCCGAACGCCGCTGCCGCCGCTGCCGCCGGACGCGGGGCAGCCGACGGAGCCGGCGGTCCTGTCTACGCTGCCGGCGACGGACGATGCGCCGTCGGTCGTGACGCGGGCGGACGGCGACCGGTATCTGCTGGTGGAGTTCGGGCCGAACGTGCTGGACCTGGCGCTGCGCCTGCGGGTCCACGCGCTCCATTCGCAGATTCGCGCGATGGCGCTGCCGGGAATCATTGACATCACGGCGGGGGTGCGCAGTCTGCACATCCATTACGACACTCACTCGCTGCCGCGCGAGACGCTGTTGGAGGCGCTGCGGGCGGCGGAGCAGGCTATCCCGAAGGATTTTGACATCACGGTGCCGTCGCGCATCGTCCACCTGCCGTTGTCCTGGGGCGACCCCCAGACGCGGCTGGCCGCCGAGAAGTATATGCAGTCCGTGCGTCCCGACGCGCCCTGGTGTCCCGACAACATCGAGTTCATCCGGCGCATCAACGGGCTGGGTTCGATTGACGACGTGCAGAAGATCATCTTCGACGCGAGTTACCTGGTGCTGGGCCTGGGCGACGTGTATTTGGGCGCCCCGGTCGCGACGCCGGTGGACCCGCGCCATCGTCTGGTCACGACCAAGTACAACCCGGCGCGGACGTGGACGCCGGAGAACGCGGTCGGCATCGGCGGCGCGTATCTGTGTGTCTACGGCATGGAGGGGCCGGGCGGCTATCAACTGTTCGGGCGGACGGTGCAGGTCTGGAATACGTTCAAGAGCACGCAGGACTTCGAGCCGGGGACGCCCTGGCTGCTGCGGACGTTCGACCAGATACGGTTCTATCCCGTCGGCGCGGACGAACTGATGGCGATGCGCGACGGCTTCCTGCACGGCGGCTTTCCCCTGCGCATCGAGCCGGCGACGTTCAATTACCATCAGCACCAGGCGTTCCTGCACTCCATCGAGGGGGAGGCGCAGGTCAGCCGGGCGCGTCAGCAGGAGGCGTTCGCGGCGGAGCGGGCGCGCTGGGCGTCCGCCGGTCAGACCGCCCCGGAAGATCTGTCGGACAACGCGGACGAGCCGTTCCTCGACGACGGCGACATCCCCGAAGGCTGCGAAGCCGTCACGTCCCCGATGGCGTCGAACGTCTGGAAGATTTTGGTCGAGCCAGGCCAGACGGTCGTCGCCGGGGACGGCCTGCTGATCCTCGAGGCGATGAAGACGGAGACTTACGTGACCGCGCCGCGCGCCGGTATCGTCGAGGAGGTCCGCACGCGCCCGGACACGCTGGTGACGCACGGCCAGAATCTGGTCATCCTGCGGACGGAGGCTTGACAAACCGATGCGACTTGACCTGACAGCGCTGCGGGCGGCTTATAACGCGGGAGAAACGCCGGTTTCGGTGCTGGAACGGGTCTGCGGCCGCATCGAAGAAGCGGGGCTGAACCCTGTGTGGATTTCGCTCGTGCCGCGTGAGCGAGTGATGGCACGGGCGGAAGAGATCGGACGCGGCGACCGGGCGGCGATGCCGCTGTACGGCGTCCCGTTCGCTGTGAAAGACAACATGGACGTGGCCGGGATGCCCACGACGGCGGCCTGTCCCGCGTTCGCTTATGCGGCGGCGCGGACGGCGACGGTCGTGCAGCGATTGGAGGACTCCGGGGCCATCCTGGTCGGCAAGACCAACATGGACCAGTTCGCGACGGGGCTGGTCGGCACGCGGACACCCTTCGGCGCGTGTTCGAGCGTGTTCGACCCGCGCTACATTTCCGGCGGCTCTAGTTCCGGCTCGGCGGTCGCGGTGGCGGCGGGCCTGGTGAGTTTCGCGCTCGGCACCGACACGGCGGGTTCGGGCCGCGTCCCGGCCGCGTTCAACAATATTGTCGGGCTGAAGCCGACGCGCGGCGCGCTCAGCACGTCGGGCGTCGTCCCCGCGTGCCGCTCGCTGGACTGCGTCTCCGTGTTCGCGCTGAACAGCGCTGACGCCCATCAGGTGTTTCATGCCGCGAAAAGCACTGACCCTGCCGACCCCTACTCTCGCCCCTTCGCCGACGCGCCGGCGCCCTGGCTCGGCGGCCCGTTCCGGTTCGGCGTGCCGCAGCGCGCACAGTGGGAGTTCTTCGGGGACGCGGACGCCGAGCGACTGTACGCAGAGTCGGTGGCGGCCCTGGAAGTGCTGGGAGGCACGGCGGTCGAGTTCAACCTCGCGCCGTTCCTGGAAGCGGCCAAACTGCTCTACGCCGGCCCCTGGGTTGCGGAGCGATGGGCGGCAGTGGGCTCGTTTCTGAATCTTCATCGGGACGAAGCCGATCCGATTGTCGGGGGCATCATTGATAGGAGCAGGTTGTACGCGGCGTGGGAGGCGTTCCGGGGGCAGTATCGGTTGGAAAAATTGCGGCACGCGACGCAGGCGGTTTGGGACGCCGCCGACATCCTACTCCTGCCGACTGCCGGGACCACCTACACGCACGCCGAGATCGCCGCCGACCCAATTGCGCTCAACAGCAACCTGGGCCATTACACGAACTTCGTCAACCTGCTCGACCTGTCCGCCGTCGCGCTGCCCGCAGGCTTTCGGCCCAATGGGCTGCCTTTCGGCGTCTCCGTCGTCGGCCCCGCGCACACGGACTCTGCGCTGCTCACCGTCGCGGACGGCCTGCACCGACGCCTGGTGGACACGCTCGGCGGCACGGGGACGCCTCTGACAGACACCCCACCCATCGCGTCCCCCGCTGCGCCGCCCGGATGCACGCTCGTGGCCGTGGTGGGGGCGCACCTGACGGGCCAGCCCCTGAACCACCAACTGACCACGCGCGGCGCGCGCCTCGTGTCCGCGACGACATCCGCCGGCGGCTACCGTCTCTACGCCCTGCCGAACACCGCGCCGCCCAAACCGGGCCTCGTCCGCGCGCCGGACTTTGACGGCCCCGGCATTGAACTGGAAGTCTGGGCGATGCCGACACAGAACCTCGGCGGCTTTGTCGCGGAAGTCCCCGCGCCACTCGGCATCGGCAGCGTGGGACTCGCGGACGGTTCCACTGTCAAGGGCTTCGTCTGTGAGCCGTTCGCCGTGAACGGCGCCGTGGAAATCACGAAATTCGGCGGCTGGAGGGCTTATCTGGCGTCTCTTTCACACATATTGTGACCCCCTCACAGTGCAACGGCGGCATTAAACATTGACGTCATCCAACAACGCATTAAGCATGACATAAGCATCAACGGGCCTGGGACGAAGCGGGCGCGCTCCAGTCGTAGGCGTACTTGACCATCTTGACGACCTGAAGAGACTCGATCCGCTGGATGCCCGGTATCTGGCTCAGGCGTTCGTGCAGGAACGAAAGCAGTTCGTCGTTGCTGTGGAACCAGGCCTCCACGACCACGTCGTAGCTGCCCAGCGTCACGCCCGCGAAGCGGATTTCCGGCGTCGCGTGCAGCGCCCGCTCGATCCCGCTCAGGTGGCTGTGGTCTATCTGGATGCCGAGGATGGCGACGACGGAGTAGCCGAGTTGG
>CAZZVX010000295.1:0-6498 GCA_964657535.1 Armatimonadota bacterium
AGGTCCTGCACCGCCTGGTAGGCCCAGTGGTTGGCCGGAACGTCCGGGAACGTCGGTGCCTGGGCGTGGACGATGGCGGGGATGGCGGCCATTCCAAGAACGGCCAGCCCGGCGGCGAATGATTTGCGTGGCATCTGCTCTCCTTATTGTGCGGCGCTGTTGGTGATTTCAGCGCTCTCTGCTTGGTTCTCTCGACAGGCGTAGTTTACCTGACTCTTACCTGGTTTCTTAACATTTTCTTAACATTCGGCAGGAGTTTTGAGGCAATCGGTCGAAACGCAGAGGGGACTTTTGATGCAAAGGGGCAAGGATGCGATTACTGCCGCGTGAAGAGAAGTTTTTCGACCTGTTCGACCGTGTCGCCGAGAAAGTCGTGCTGGGGGCGGAGGCGCTGGAACAGGCGCTGTCGGATTACGGACACCTGGCCGAGATGTGCGAGCGGGTGCGGACACTGGAGCATGAGGCGGACCGATTGGTCCACGAGATCATAGACCGCCTGAACAAGACGTTCGTGACGCCGCTCGACCGGGAGGATATTCTGTCGCTGGCGCACGTGATGGACGACGTGCTGGACTACTCCGAGTCGGCGCTGGACCGGATGCTGCTGTACGGCATCAAAGGCCCGGTGCCGTACAGCCCCGAAATGGCGCAGGCGCTGGTGCGGGCGGCGCAGCAGATCCGGCAGGGCGTGACGGGCCTGCGCGACTTCGGCGACCTGCGCGGCATCCTTGACCCGTGCGTGCGCATCAACGAACTGGAGAATCAGGGCGACGCGCTGAACCGTCAGGCGCTACGCGACCTGTTTACGGGCAACCACGATGCCGTGACCATCTTGAAGTGGCGCGAGATTTACGACCATCTGGAAACGGCCCTCGACCGCTGCGAGGACGTGGCCGACGTGCTGGAAAGCATCGCGGTCAAAAACAGTTAAAGGATGTGTTCGTGACTCATTCGCTGCTCTGGATCATGATCGTGGTCGCGCTGGCGCTGGCGTTCGATTTCTCCAACGGGGTGCATGATGCGGCCAACGCGATTGCGACGACGGTGACGACGCGCGCCCTGTCTATGAGCCGGGCGGTCATGATGGCCGCTGTCTTGAACTTGATCGGGGCGCTCATCAGCACGACGGTTGCCAAGTTTATCGGCAAAGGCCTCGTGGATTCCCATCTGGTGACGCAGCCGATTGTCGCCGCCGCGCTGGTCGGGGCGATCTTGTGGAACCTGCTGACGTGGTACTACGGCCTGCCGTCGTCGTCGTCGCACGCCCTGATCGGGGGCCTGGTCGGGGCGGCGCTGTTCTCGTTCGGGCCGCACGCCGTCCATCCGGCGGGACTGATCAAGACGCTGGCGGGACTGGTCATCTCGCCGCTGCTGGGGTTCGCACTGGCCTACGGGCTGATGGCGCTGCTATTGCATCTGTTCCGCAATCGCCCGTTCACGCCGACCATGCGGCTGTTCCGGCGCTTGCAGATCGTGTCGGCGGCGTTCATGGCCTTCTCGCACGGCTCCAATGACGCGCAGAAGACGATGGGCGTCGTCTTTCTGTCGCTGGTCGGCGGCGGGTTTTTGGGCGCGAAGGCGGCCATTCCGCTGTGGGTCATTCTCGCATCGGCGACGGCGATGGCGCTGGGGACGGCGGTGGGCGGGTGGCGGATCATCAAGACGATGGGCAGCAAGCTGGTGGACCTGTCGCCCGCGCACGGCTTCGCCGCCGAGACGGCTTCGGCGGTGGTGATTCTGGCGGCGACTCGTTTGGGCATCCCGATTTCCACGACTCATGTGATTGCGTCTTCCATTTTGGGTGTGGGGGCGACGCGGCGGGCGCGTTCGGTGCGCTGGGGCATCGCCGTCAATATTGTGCTGGCCTGGGTGTTGACGATTCCGGGCGCGGGCCTGATGGCAGGCCTAGTCGCGCTGCTGGTGCGGCGTTTGTAGGGGACCGACCTCTTTGCTTCGCAGGGTTCTCGTTCTCCTGGGCGAAAGGCTTCGCCCAAAGCCGGAGGATGCGGAAGGGGAACGGGAGTTGACAACGTTTGTTATGACGTGGGTATGTTCGGCGGTGGGGGCCATGTTCCCTCGGAGGCAACACCGATGTTGGTTCCCCGGACGGCTCGCCTTTCTGCCGCGTTTGCACGTAATAATCGAATGGACGCATAAACCGTCAGTACCAGACCGATAGTTGCAATGAGTTGGCCGCTGGCCCGGAGAAAGGGAGAACCTTGCACTCGTCCTATCGGAGCAAGTACGGACCCTCCCAGAATGTATAACGCCCAGCCGACGGCTAAAAAGGGCTTGCACACACGCAAACGACGTCGCTGCTTGGGATAAACAAGCCATTGGCAGAAAAGGTAGAAATTGGCGGCGAAGCCGATGGTGACGGGAAATAAGCCAATCAAAGTACCTATCAGGTTCGGTGTCATTCGGTCAATTCTTTTCTTGCAAAGACGCAGCGGGTTAGGAATGCGTGGGGTCGGGAATGCCGAGGTCGCGGCAGATTTTGCGGGCCAGGATTAAGGTTGATTTCCTGGTGGCGCGGGATCGCCGACACCGTTTGATCGGTCCGGTGGACATAGGTGGTGTGCTTGCCGCCTTCACGCAGCAGTTCACAGCCGTGCGGCTACAAATGCTGGATCAGGTCGCGCCGCTTCATGCGGCCACCTGGAACGGCTCACGGATCACGTCCTGGCCGCGCAGGGTTTCTTCAGCGAGGGCGCGGTTGGCTTACAGAACGAGAGCGGCGGCTTCGTGTAAGTTTTCGCGGGCTACTTGCAGAGTTTCGCCCTGCGTGTTGGCTCCCGGCAGTTCTTCCACGTAGCCAATATAGCCTTCGGGGACTTTTCGGAAGATGGCGGTGAAGGTCAATGCCATAGAATGAGTTCCTTGTTGGACGCCGAGATTTGTTGCTGACGAATGATTCGGCGGGGGCGGACGGTATTCCTGCGAGGGCTGGTAGGCTTTTTGGCGGGGCAGCAAGGGGGGCTGAGTTGGATTTTAACAGGGGTGAAACGGGCAGTTTTGACGTCGGGGCGCGGCGCTTCGTAGCCGATTTCCAAAAGAAGGTCCGTCGTCTGCCGACGCAGACGGAAGTCTCTTCCGCCGCCGTCTCGCGACTGGGCGCCTCGGCATCTTGAGTCAGGTGAATCGCATTGAAACAGAAAAGGCCGCGCTCCATAGCGCGGCCTTTTTCATAGCAGGGAAAAACTTACGCTTTCTTGGCGCCAGGCTTGGCCTTCGCGGCGCCTTTGAGTCCGGCGACTTTCTTGCTTTTGGCGTGCTTCTTCGGCGCTTTGGCGGTCTTGACCGGCTTGACCACCCTGGCGGACTTGGCCGCAGGCTTGACGACTTTGGCGGGCTTGGCGGCCGTCTGCGCGAACGCGGACGGGACGAGGAGCGCGGCGGCGAGCGCCGTGACGGCGACAGTGCGGATCAGTTTCATGACGAGAAATCCTCCTGAGTATTGATGTGACGATCCTGAGAAGCGTTCCAAAATCAGGAGAAGTTCCCGTTTCACTAGTTTTACTAGTAAAAATATAAACTGTTTTCTGGCTATCAATTGTGTCAGTTTTAGAGGATGTCAGGGTATAACATCGTAAGTATAGTTTCACTATATTTTTACTTGCAAAGTTCCGACACTCAATGTATGAGTAGAAAGGTCCGTGTCATGCGTAACATCTTTCGCTGCACCGCCGCAGTGTCACTGCTTTGGACGGCCCTAGCGCAGTGTCCGTTCACGACGCAGGCCGCCCCTGCGATCCATACGGGATTCGACGTCCCGGCGGCGATGCTGAAGAAGATGTGTCCTGCGGCCTCGGCGTTCCCGAACGCCGACACCTACTGGCTGCGGCTGGAAGACACAGTCACGGTTCATGCAGACGGCACCGTTAAAGAAGTGTTTCACGACACGGCGCAGATTCGCAGTGAGCGCGGCATGGACAACGCCGATGTCAGCCTTCCTTACGACTCACTGAGCCAATCGGTCACGGACATCCGGGCGCGGACGATTCGGCCCGACGGGACGGCGCTGCCCGTCCAGGCGTCGGACATACACGAAAGCAGTCCGAACTCCGACTTCACGCTCTACGATGACGCCAAAGATGTGGAGTTTTCCCTGCCGGGAGTCGAGCCGGGCGCGATCATAGACTATCAGTACACTGTCCTGACGCACACGCCGCTGCGCCGGGGGCAGTATTCCGACGCCTGGTGGCTGGCTACCACGGATCCCTGCCGTTTGAACCGCTACACGCTGATCGTCCCGGCCACCATGACGGTGCGCGACCGGACCCATAATGCGCCCGCCGTGAAGTTCACGAGCCGTCTGTCCCCCGACGGCAGGCAGCGGACACTCTCCTGGGTCAGTCGAAACAGCCCGGACATCACGCCGGAGCCGTCCATGCCGTCCGAGGAGACTTACCTGCCCTGGCTGGAGGTCTCGACGTGGCCGGATTGGCAGTCCGTGGCCCAGTGGTATCAGGGACTGGCCTCGCCGCGCACGGTCTCCACCCCGGCCCTGACGGCACTCGTCCGACGGCTGACGGCGGGCAAGACCACCGAGCGCGACAAGGCACAGGCGCTGTTTTACTGGGTCGAGAAGCGGACGCGCTATGTGGCGCTGGAGATGGGCCTGTCGGCCTATCAGCCGCACGCCGCCGCGACCGTGTTCCAGAACCGCTACGGCGACTGCAAAGACATGGCGACCCTGCTCATCACGCTGCTGCGCGCCGCCGGAATCCGCACGGCCTGGCCGGCGCTGCTGGATACGGAGACGCGCCTGCCGATGCGCGACCACCTCGCCGTGCCGGACACGTTCGACCATGCCATTGTGCGGGCCGATCTCGACGGGAAGCCGTACTGGTTTGACGCGACGGCGGAACTGGCCTCGTTTGGCGACATCCCCGGCGACGACCGGGGCGTGGAAGCGTTCGTGGTGCGCGACGGAGTCGGCACGTTTGAAACGATCCCCCAGGGCGGGCCGGACGCCAACCGAACCGTCTACCAGAAGACGGTCACGCTGCACGACGACGGCAGCGCCGAGTGCCGGACGACGGTGCAGGGCGAGGGCGATTCCGCGCTGTCCGACCGCGAAGAATTCCACGAACTCAAGCCCAGCCAACTGGCGGGCCACTTCCAGAGCATGATCGGCGATCAGTCCTGCGCCACCCTGGAAAAGTTCTCGCTCAGCCCCTGCGACGACCCCGGAACGCCGCTCACCTACGGCGTCACCTATCATGCGCCGCTGTGGGCGGTCCGGACGGGCAAGCTCCTGATCGTCTCCGACGGCTTTGCCTTCAGCACGCCGACCGACCTGCCGAAGCGCCGCTACCCGCTGTCCCTGGACACGAGCGAGCAGATGGACTACACGCTGCGCGTTCAACTTCCGGCGGGGTACGTCGTCGAGGCGCAGCCGGACGACATCAACGAGACGATGTCCGCCGGACACCTCCGAGTGACTTACACCGTCGCCGACGGCTGCCTGACGATCCATAAAGTCTTCACGCTGATTCCAGCCACGGTCTCGCCGAGCGACTATCCGCGCCTGCGCGATGCCGTCGAGCGGATCACTCGTCTGCTCAAGCAGCCGGTCGTCCTGCGCCCGGCCTGACCGATCATCTGCAACTTTTCCGCGCGCCGCGTGTCTCATGCTTTGAGAACAATCATGATTTACGAAACACTGCTGATCATCGGGGCGCTGGGGATGCTGGCGCAGGCATTCCTCGGCCTGGGACACGGGTTCGCCGGACACGGACACGCAGGACACGGCGGGAATACGCACGCCGGGACGCCCCATACCGGCCACGCCGGGTCGCACGGGCATGGGAACCACGGCGGGCGCGAGTCCGGGCAGCGCGGTGAAGGCCCCTCGCCGCTGTGGGCGCTGCTGTCGCCGCTGACGATCTTCAGCCTGTGCGTGGGGGCCGGGGCGACGGGCCTGCTGACCCGCGCGTTCCTGAGCGCCCCCTGGACGAGCCTCGCCGCGTTTCTGGGCGCCGTGGTATTTTATGGGCTGCTGATTCGGCCCGTGTGGAATTTCGCGATGCGGTTCGCGTCCGCGCCGAGCAAGGCGCTGGAGGGCGTCGTCGCCACGACGGCGGAGGCGCTAAGCCGCTTCGATGCGCGCGGGCAGGGAATGGTCCGCGTGACGATTGACGGCCAGGTGGTGCGCCTGCTGGCGCGTCTGGAACCGGGCGAGGAAAGCGACAGCCCAGCGGTGGCCCCCGGCGAGAAGCTGCTCGTGACCGGCGTAGACGGACACACCAACACCTGCCGCGTCGCCCGCCTGTGAGGACAGGCCCGGCGGCTTCGCATCAGAGGGCAGCGCTGGGTTCGGCATCGGAAACGACGTAGACCGGGTCCCGGGTCACGGCAAGGGTCGGCGAAAGAGGCTCGTGGCGCCCCCACATGTTCAGGAGGGACTTCGCCTTCGACGAGGCGATTGGGACCGTCACCGGCCCGGTGTGGCTGGGGTCCAGCCAGTAAACGTCTACTCGTCGGAGAGAATGC
>CAZZVX010000296.1:0-616 GCA_964657535.1 Armatimonadota bacterium
CTCCGCCAGCGCACTCTTCACCGACTCCAGCCGCAAAGGCCGAATAATCGCCTCCACAATCTTCATCGCACCCTAACCCTTCCATATTTCCCGTCAACCCGCACAGCCTCATAATTACTGGCCTTTCTCCCTTTCCGAAGGGGGAAAGGTGGCGAAGCCGGATAGGGGGTTCCTCATCTCCCCCCTTGCTTCCCACCCCCCGGATTGGGTACAATACTCGCCGTGATTACCACCCCTCTTTTCCCTGCGGGGACCCGAAAGGACCGACACTCTATGCATCGCTCCCGATGCCTGTTCGCACTCGGCGCAGCCCTCGCCGTCACCGGCCTCTGCGCCCCCCATTCGGCATGGGCCAAGAAAACCCCTGCCCCGGCGTCATCGTCCGACACAACCCCCGCCGTCACAGGACGGCTCGCCGCCAAAATCCGCCTCGGCGACGGCCTGCGCACCTACCATCCGTCCCGCCGGCAGCTCGGCGTCTCCTACGCCAACGGCTCCGACAGCAGCCCCTACGGCCAGTTCACCTTCACCGTCAGCCGCGCCAAACTCCGCGCCTATTTGGACGGCATCGCCCCCGTCATCCGACGCCGCCCCGCCGACGCCAAAGTGGTCGTCG
>CAZZVX010000296.1:626-6479 GCA_964657535.1 Armatimonadota bacterium
ACCCCAAGAGCGGCGACGACGGCACCGGCCAGGTTCCCGCGCAGGTCGTCCCCGGCCACGACGGGGCCGTCCTTGACGTAGACGCCGCCGTGGACCAGATCCAGAAGACGCTCACCACCGACCCCGGTTCCGTCCACATTGTCCTGCCCGTCAAGACCAAACCCGCCCACGTCCGCACCGCCGACCTGCAAGGCATCAACGCCCGCATCGGCTACTTCGTCACCCGCTTCAACCCCAGCGACGTAGGCCGCACCCTCACCGTCCGCCGCGCCATCTCCATCATAGACGGCACCGTCGTCCCCCCCGGCGCGACCTTCTCCGTGGATCAGACCGTCGGCCCCCGCGACCCCGCCCACGGCTTCACCGGCAAAGGCCACGTCTTCGTGGACGGCCATATGGAACTCCAAAGCGGCGGCGGGATGTGCCAGGTCGCCACCACCCTGTTCAACGCCTGTATGCTCGCCGACCTCAAAATCGCCGAGCGCCACCAGCACGTCCGCACCATTCCCTACGCCGATCCGGGCCGCGACGCGACCATCTATCACGGCCAGAAAGACTTCAAATTCACCAACGACACCGACGCGCCCGTTTACATCTCCTACGTGACCACGCGCTCCCACGCCATCACGTCGCTGTTCGGCAAGGGCGTGCCGGGCCGCAAAGTCACGCTCGTAGACCACCACCGTCAGTTAGCCGAACGCCACTTCACCGGCGTCTTCTACCGCATCGTCACCGAACCTGACGGTACCAAGCACAAAGACCCGCCCTTCTACAGCAACTACAAATGGACACCCGCTCTAGATTACAGCCGCTGACACGCTCCCGGCAATGACGCCACTCTAAACTTTCCCCGGTAAAATACCGAGGATAACAAACGTGAAACTTATCAAGGAACCCTTCATGAAACACGTAGACATGGTCGTCATCGGCAGCGGCCCCGCCGGGCAGAAAGCCGCCATCCAGGCCGCCAAACTCGGCAAGCAGGTCGCCCTGGTCGAGCGCAACCCTATTCTGGGCGGCGTCTGCACCCACACCGGCACTATTCCCAGCAAAGCCCTGCGCGAAGCCGTCCTGCACCTCGCCGGCATCCAGCAGCGCGGCTTCTACCGTGACGGCGACGCCCCCGAAACCACCATGGAGGACCTCATCGCGCGGGGCCGCCAGGTCATCCGCACCGAGATGGCCGTCATCCGCGAACAGATGGTCCGCAACGAGATCGAGATGCTCTGCGGCGAGGCCCGCTTCGACGACCCGCACACCATTCGAATCACACGCCAGCACGCCGCCCAGACCATCAGCGCCGACCACATCGTCCTCGCCACCGGCACCATCCCCGCCCGCCCGACCAACATCCCGTTCGACGCCGAGAAGATTCTGGACAGCGACGACCTGCTCCTGCTGCCCGCCCTGCCCAAAAGCATGATCATTGTCGGCGGCGGCGTCATCGGCACCGAGTACGCCTGCATGATGGCGACCATGGGCGTCCGCGTTATCCTTACCGAAGCCCGCAACAGCCTGCTGGAGTTCGTGGACTCCGAGATCAGCGAAGCCCTGCAGTACCGGATGCGCTCCATCGGCGTCACCCTGCGCCTCGGCGAGCGCGTGGACGACATCCGCGTGCTGGGGGACGGCTTGGTGCAGGCCACGCTGCAGTCGGGGAAACACCTGCGCGCCGACACGCTGCTTTACTGCATCGGGCGCCAGGGAACCACGGACAAATTGGGATTGGAAAACGTCGGCTTAGTTCCCGACAACCGGGGCCGCCTCAAAGTCAACGAGGACTACCAGACCGACGTGCCACACATCTACGCCGTCGGCGACGTGGTCGGCTTCCCCGCCCTCGCCAGCACCTCGATGGAACAGGGCCGCCACGCCTCCTGCCACGCCTACGGCGAGCCGACCACGTCCATTCCCGAACTTTTCCCGCTCGGCATCTACTCCATCCCCGAAATCTCGATGGTCGGCAAAACAGAGGCCCAGCTCACCGCCGAAGGCATCCCCTACGAGGCCGGCGTCGCCCAGTACCGCGAGATCGCGCGCGGCCAATTGGTCGGCGACGAAGTCGGAATGCTCAAACTGCTCATCCACGAGCAGACCCGCCAAATCCTCGGCGTCCACGCCATCGGCACCGGCGCGACCGAACTCATCCACATCGGCCAAGCCGTCATGTACTTCAAGGGGACGGTGGATTACTTCATCAACAACGTCTTCAACTACCCCACTCTGGCCGAGTGCTACAAAGTCGCCGCCCTCAACGGCAGCAACAAACTGCGCCTGCTCATGCACGAAGACACGCATTCTGATTTACTGGCGGCGTAGGAGCGGAAGCCCATCTCCTTGCTTCATTCGTGCCTCACTTCCCAGGGTCCTCCCGAAGCGGGAGGACTCGGAAAGCGGCCTCGCGTTCACGCTCCGAATCCTCCCATTTTGGGAGGACCCCAGCGAAGCGGGGAGGTGGGTCTTCTGGCCTAATCCACCCCTTTGATGCTCGCCAGCGGCGTCAGCGTGTACTCGACCGTTGCCAGGCCCGCCGAGACGACGGCGTCAATCACGTCTTTGGCGGGCTTGTAGGCGTCGGGCGACTCGTCAATAGGCACGTCGCCGCCCGCGTTGACCATCACGCCCAACTGCTTCATCTGCCTGTTGACCCCGCTCTGTGTCAGGCGCTGCTTGGCTTCGCCCCGGCTCATCCGCCGCCCGCAGCCGTGATTGACGGAAAACAGCGACCGGGCCGCTCCGGGGCCGGGGCGCAGCACGTAGGACGTGTCCCCCATCGAGCCGGGAATGAGTACCGGATGGCCCGTCTCCTCCCAGCGCGTCCCCGCCAATGACGCATGACCGGCGGGAAAGGCCCGCGTCGCCCCCTTCCGATGCACCCAGGCCGAGCGCCCGTCCGGCAGGGTTTCCTCCTGCGCCAGATTGTGGCTGATCTCGTACACCAGTTCCGGCTCCTGCCCGAAGACGCGCCGGAACGCCGTGCTGATCTGTTCCCACAGCACCAGCCGATTGGCGATGGCGAAGTTCGCCCCCGCCGCGACGGCATTCCGATAACCCGCATAGTGCGGCGAGTCCGGCAGGAAATACGTCGCTTCAATGCCGGGCGCTCCTCTGGCCTTACGCTCCTGCGACGCCAGCCCCATGTAATGGTGCGCGAGCTGATGCCCGAAGCCCCGGCTCCCCGTATGCACCATCACCCACAGATGCCCGTCCTGGTCGTGCTGCAACTCGATGAAGTGGTTCCCCCCGCCCAGCGACCCCAATTGCCCGATGCCCCGATCCACGGCCTTCTGCGGCGCGTTCCAACTATCGTCAACGGGGATGAAATCGCGCTCGGAGTTGCCGCGCTCGTAGCCAAGCGCCGCGCCGCCGGTGCGGACGATCTCTTGGAACTCCCGCCCCGAAACGCGGTAATCCCCGCGCTGTCCGACGCCCAGGCCGACGCGCTTCATCACTTCCTCGGAGAACTTGCGGCGCAGACGGTCGTCGCGGCCCTTGCCGTGCGGCACAGTCGAGCGGAAGGAAACGATCCCGCAGCCAATGTCAAACCCCACGGGGGCTTGCAGCAAAGCGCCGTCGGTGGCGATGACGCAGCCGACGGGGACGAGGCTGCCGACGTGGGCATCGGGCGTGACGACGACATCCAGGACGCCGGGATAACGGGCGGCGGTCTGAATCTGCTGATAAAGGGCCTCCTCGCTCTCGGCGTACAGTTTCTCGTTGAGGAACAGTCGCACGGGGACGGGGACGCCCTCCGTCATGGTGTAATAGCCGTCGGTATGGGGCCGGCACTGCCATTTCAAGCTCATAACGACGCTGTATCGAGTGGCGGACGCCGACTGCTAAAGGCCGCCGTGTCTACTGTCCGTTCTGGGGCGAGACTTCTTCGGCGGCGGGCGGCTGTTGGGCGGACAGGCGACGCGGGGGGCGTCCGTAGAGTTCGTAGGAAATGCGGAAGCGCAGCATCTGCCAGTACATATGGCACCGAGAGATGACGCCTTTGACGGGGCCGAGCTTCTCTTCCTTCATCGGATGGGTGATGTTGACGAGCGTGACGCGGCGCGCGGTGTAGCCGTTGTGGCGGACGTAGTAGGTGATCGCCAGTTCGACGCCGTAGCCGACGGATTCCAGATTGGGGATTTGCAAAAAGACATCGCGGCGGATGGCGCGCTGGCCGGTGATGCCGGGGGAGAACAACTGGGCGATGTCGGTCGCCCAGCGGCCCCCCTTGAAGATGCCGGTCGCCATGTCCGCCTCGCCCGCACAGACGGGGGCGACCAGGTCGCGGACGTGTTCGGGCTTCAGGCCGACCAGGTCGGCGTCGAAGAACAGCAGCACGTCGGCCTGGGTGCGCCGGGCGCCTTCAGACATCGCCCCGGCCTTGCCCTTGTTGCAGGGCAGTTGGAATGCCTGCACGCCGGGGACGGCGCGGGCGGCTTCGAGGGTGCCGTCCGTGGAGCCGTCCGAGACGACGATGATCTCGCCGACTTCGGGGGCGGCCTTCAGGGCTTCGAGGACGCGCGTGATGCGCCCGGCCTCGTTGTAGGCCGGGATGACTGCGGCGACGGTGCGGCCCGCCGGGGCGCGCGGCGTCGTGTCCTGGCTGATTGTCGGCGCTTCGGCTCGCAAAGGGTTTAGTTGCTCCCTGGGACCGCTCCCCCCGGCAGGGGAATTGTCCCGCTCGTGTCCGGCGGCGCGGTGGCGGGCGGGGCGGTGGGATTGACGCGCGGCGTCACCGCCGGCTGGGCCGGGCCGGTCGCCGCCGTCCTGACCAGCGACGAGGCGGGGGCCAAGGGCGTGGTTGCCAGGACGAGCGCCTGGTACGAGATGTCGTTCTTTTTCGCCGCCAGTTTGTCCCCGTCCACGGTGTAGGCCGCGGTCATGTACTGGCCGTTGTTGGCGCGGAGTTCGCGGTACTGTTCCAGGGCGCGCAGGGAGCGGTTCTCGCTCATCGGGTGGTCCTCGGCGTAGGGGGCGGGTTCGCCGTACTGTTTTTCCACCTTCTCCAGTATCTGAAACGTGCGGACCATGCCGCTGGGGTCGAACCCGGCGTTGTAGGCGAACTGCTCGCCGTAGCGGTCGGCCTCGTACTCGTCCTCGCGGCTGTAGTGGAGTTGGTCCAACTCGTAGAGCGCGCCGCCGATCTGGCTGACGGCCCCGCTGCGGCTGAGGACGGAGGCGAGGTCCACCAGAATCCCTTTGCCCTGGGCGTCAGACATCTGCTTGACGACGTGGCGGCGGACGATGTGGGCGGACTCGTGGCCGATGACGCAGGCGATGGCGTCGTCGTCATTGCCGAGTTTGTCGAGCAGGCCCCGGTAGACATAGACGTAGCCGCCGGGGATGGAGAAGGCGTTGACGTCGGGGGAGTCAATGACGCGGATCTGGAACGTGACGTCGGGCCTGGCTTTCATGGCCTGGGCGAAGATCGGGCGGGCGATGTCGTCAATGTGGCGGTTGTACTTGCCGTCGGTGACGTAGTGCGCCTGTGAGTCGATCTGAGCGGCGTACTGCTTGCCGATGTCGTTCTCCTGAGTGGCGTCAATGTCGTTGCCGATGCGGCCGCTCTGGCAGCCGGTGCCGGCGAGCAGGGCGAGGGCGGCGCAGACGGCGAGGGTCGGACCCCGGCGGCTGTTACGGAAGAGTCGGACTTGCATGGTGAACTCTTTTCTGGGTGGGCGACGGCGACGCGCCTGGCGTTCTGCGCCAAAGGGCGTCGGCCTGGGTTTGCAATGATTGCAGGGTGCGGCGCGCTTCCTGCAGCGTCGCCTGCGTTTTGGCTTCCGGCCCCTGGGCCGCGCGCCGGAGGTCGTCCATGCCGCCGGCGATCTCTGTCCGGGCCGTCCCGAAGTCGGC
>CAZZVX010000297.1:0-6467 GCA_964657535.1 Armatimonadota bacterium
TGTCCAACTGATTGAAAGCACCGACCGCGCCGCCGCCCGCCGCCTGATGACCTTGAATGGCTTCGTAGATTGTCTCATCCCGCGCGGCGGCGCATCACTCATCAAAAGCGTCGTGGAGAACGCTTCCGTGCCGGTCATTGAAACCGGCACAGGAAACTGCCATGTCTACGTGGACGAGGCCGCCGATTTAGAGATGGCCGCCGAGATCGTGCTGAACGCCAAAGTCCAGCGTCCTTCGGTCTGCAACTCCATCGAGACGATCTTGGTGCATGAGAGCGTTGCTCCCACATTCCTGCCCGCCGTTGGCCTGCGATTGCAGGCCGAAGGCGTCGAACTGCGCGGCGACGCCCCGACATGCGCCCTGCTGCCGGGCATCACCGAAGCGACCGAGCAGGACTGGTACGACGAGTTCAATGCGCTCATCCTTGCCGTCAAAGTCGTCCCAGATTTAGAGGCCGCCGTCGCGCATGTCACCACTTACGGCTCCCGCCATTCCGAGTGCATCGTCACGGAAGACTACCGGGCCGCCCAGCGCTTCACCGACGCCGTGGACTGCGCAGCGGTCTATGTGAACGCCTCGACTCGTTTCACGGATGGCTTCGAGTTCGGCTTTGGCGCCGAGATCGGCATCTCCAACCAGAAACTCCATGCGCGCGGCCCGATGGGGTTGGAAGAATTGACCACGTACAAATACATCGTGCGCGGGGACGGCCAGATTCGGCACTGACGAAAGGCAGCGATTTGGACAACAGCAATTTCGGACAGCCTCCGCCCAATCCCGGCAATGTCTGGCCCCCGCCCCCCGCACCCGAACCCGGCGTATGGCCGCCCCCGCCGACGGGACAGCCGCAAGGGTTCTGGTTTCCTTTCAAGACCCTGCTGACCCGCGCTGAAGGCAGTGTGCCGAATTTTCGCCTCGGCTCCATCAACTTGTCTGAAAGCGGCGTCTATATTCAAGGCAAAGCAGTCACGCGCTATGAGATTCAGGTGCCGATCCTGATCGCCTGTCTTTTTCTTCGGCTCGGATTTCTTATCGCTTATATGGTTTTGGAGTACGCGATTCGGCGTGATGAGGTGCTGACCATTCCCTGGGCGCAAGTCCGTCAGGTCGTATTGGTACCCAACAAGCAGCGTGTTTGTCTTGTTTATGACGCGCCGAATTACAAGGGCGTTGTCAAGACTTATTCGCTGGCCTTCAAACCGGACCCTGGGCAGTACGAAAAATTTGCCGCAACAGCGGACCAGTTTATTCCGGGGCGGGTTCAGCCGGGGAAACTGCGCGGCTGGACATCACCCGCCGTCACGGTTTTCCTCTGCGGCGTCGTGTTGAGCCTGGTTATCGTTGTGGTTTTAATTGCCACCGGCGCGTTGAATTCTTCGTCCTGAGTTAAGGCTATGCAGCGAGTCGGGATCATGGGCGGGACGTTTGACCCTATTCATTACGGCCACTTACTCATGGGGGAAGAAGCGAGGCAGGCCTTCGCGCTGGATCAGGTCATCTTTGTCCCGAACGGACGGCCCGCCCACAAAAAGCCCTATCTCGTCAGCCGGCCCGAAGACCGCTACGCGATGACTCTGCTGGCGACGGCTTCCAACCCGCACTTTGCCTGTTCGCGTCTTGAGATTGATCGGCCCGGCCCGTCCTACACGATAGACACCCTGCGCCACTTCCGGCAGGAGAGGCCCGAACTCGATGCGCTGTACTTCATCACCGGGGCCGACGCGATCATGGAGATTCTGACCTGGCACGAGTCCGAGAAACTCGTGGAGGAGTGCCTGTTCATCGCCGTCACGCGGCCCGGTTTCGTGCTGGAGCGGCTGAGCGAGATCGTGGACACGGACTTTCTGCGCCGCGTCTCGTTCCTGCCGATCCCCGGCCTGGAGATTTCCAGCACGGACATTCGCCGCCGCATTCGCTCCGGGCGGAGCATCAAGTATTTGACGCCGGAGCCGGTCGAAGAGTATGTCAAGCGACAGGGACTGTACCGAAATGTCTGACGACTGCGCGCGGCAGCTCGCGCTCGCCCGGCGGCAGCTGGAAGCGACTCAGCGTATCAGCGCCGCGCTTTATTCCGTCACCGACACCGAGGCGCTGCAGCGGTTGGCCCTGCAGACCTCGATGGACGTGGTTGAGGCGGACGCCGGCTCGCTGCTGATTCATGATCCCGAACGGAACGTGCTGATCTTCCGGCACGTCGTTGGACCGGTGGCGGCGAGCCTGCTCGGCACGTCGCTGGATTTGACCCTAGGCCGTGGAATCGCGGGCCAGGTATTTGAAACCGGCGAGGCGCGCATCACGCACGATGTGGACCGCGATGCTGACCATGTCGGCACGGTGGATGCCCGGACGGGCTACCAGACGCGCTCGCTGATGACAGTCCCCCTGCGGCGGCGCGATGGCCCATCGCTCGGCGTCGTCCAGTTCGTCAACAAGCGCGCCGGGCAGTTTGACGCCAACGACGTTGCCGTGATCGAAGTCATCGGCAGCATGGTCGTCATGGCCGTGCAAAACGCGATCCTGGCCGAGCGCGCCAAACTCGCCGCCGTCGCCCACTCCATCGGCGAGATCAGCCACGACATCGGCAATATGCTCACCCACGTCCTGCCCTATGTCCAATCGCTGGAAGGCTGTATTGACGATGTGCGAGACGGCAAGCCGGGCGCGATGGACGTTTTGGCGATGTTCTATGGGGAAGTGTTGGAGAATGTCCGGGACGGGGTGGAGCAGGTCGAGGCGCGGACACTGGAGATCGCCCGTGCCGTCAAGGGCGAAGTCGCACCGCTCGACTTTGAGCGGGGCCGGCCCGCGCGTAATGCCCTCCGGGTCGTGAAAGACCTTGCGGCGGCGGCACAGCGGCGCGGCGTCCGTCTCTCGGTCACGGGCGGTGATGACCTGTACGCCGTTTTCGACCGCAGCCGTCTCTACAACGCCGTTTATAACCTCGTCAACAACGCGCTCGCCGAAACCCCGGACAACGGTTCCGTCACCATCACGGTCGCGGCAGACGAGGCTCCTGAGTTCTACGACCTCACCGTCCGGGATACCGGGGCCGGGATGCCCGAAGAGGTCAGGCGGACACTGTTCACCGATGCCGCGCGCTCCACCAAACCCGGCGGCACCGGTCTGGGGACGCGCATCGTGCGGCGGATCGTCGAGCAGCACGGCGGGTCGGTGAGCGTCGCTTCTGCGCCGGGGCAGGGGACGGCGATCACGCTGCGGCTGCCCGTCCTGCCGCCCGCGACGGAGGCCGGTGTCGTCAGTCTTTCCACTCAAAATGGATAATACTCTGGTCGCTCTGGAAGATCGCCTCCAGCGACACGCGGGACGTGTGGCGGGGCAGGCTGACCTGCATATGGACGACGGCACTGTCGGCGCTCTGGACGATGCCCAAGTCGCGCGTTCGGACCCCTTTCTGATGCAGGATGTCCAGAACGCGGCTGACCGCCCCCAATGGATCGTTGTCGGGCCGGAACACGAGAGACAAGTCTTGGCGTCGGCGTCGGCGGTTGAGAACGTTCTCGAAGCGATTGAGCGTCGCGAGGGTGAACAGGATCAGGAGCGTGGCGACTGCCGCGATCTGAGCGTTGACGCCGCCATACCCGACCGCGATGCCGATGCCCGCCGTGGCCCAGATGCTGGCGGCGGTGGTCAGGCCGCGCACGGCGGTCCCGTCGCTTTGCCGGAGGATCGTTCCCGCACCGAGAAAGCCGATGCCCGTGACGATCTGGGCGGCGATCCGTCCGCCGTTGCCCAGGTGGCTGCTGTCAACCAGGGTGATCAGTGCGGCGCCGACGCAGACCAGCGCGTGCGTCCGCAGGCCCGCCGGGTGTTCGTGCAGTTCCCGCTCCCAGCCGATGCAGCCGCCCAGCAGGATCGCCAGCAGGAGCCGCCCGGTCAGGTGCAGCAGCGGCCAGTGCAGCGCGGCGTCAAAGGACATCCCCGCCGCCCGCGATCTCGGCCTTCAGTTCCAGTACCAGCGCCGATACCGACCCCGCCGCCTGTCCGATGGGAACCGTCTGCTTGCCGGCTTTGTCGCGGCGCAGGCTGACTTCAACATTGCCTTCGGCCAGGCCTTTGCCGATCACGACTTTGACGGGATAGCCGATCAAATCGGCTTCCTTGAACTTGATTCCGGGGCGCTCGTCCCGGTCGTCCAGCAGCACGTCAATGCCGGACGACAGCAGTTCCGCGTACAGGTCTTCCGCCGCCTGTCGCTGCAAGTCATCTTTGACGCTGACCGGGATCACGACCACTTCAAACGGCGCAATCGCGATGGGCCACACGATGCCGTCGGCATCGTGGTGTTGTTCGACCGCGCTCGCCATCGTCCGGGACACGCCGACGCCGTAAGACCCCATCACGATGGTCTTCACGCTGCCGTCTTCGTCGTTGTAAGTCGCCTTCATCGCCGCCGAATACTTGGTGCCTAAGTTGAAGACGTGGCCGACTTCGATGCCGCGCGCCGTCGTCAATGCCTCTCCGGGGTGGGCCGGGCTGGCGTCGCCGTCCACGGCGGTTCGGATGTCCAGATATTCCGGGTGTGGGAAGTCGCGTCCGGGCTGGACGTGGACGAGATGGGTGTCGGCGGCGTTCGCGCCCGTCACGCCGTCGCACACGAGTCCGATCTCGCGGTCGGCGATCACGCGCACGCTCTGTGCCAGTCCGACCGGCCCGGCGAAGCCGACGGGAGCGCCCGTCACGCGCTGCACGATGTCCGCGTCGGCCAGCGGCGACAGCCCGCCCAGATGCCGGGCCAGTTTCGCTTCCTGAATCTCACGGTCTCCCCGCACAAGAACCACGACCGAGTCGCCGTTCGGCGTCACGACCACCAGTGTCTTGATCAGTCGCGCCGCCGGAACGCCCAGAAACGCCGACACGTCTTCAATCGTAGACTTTCCGGGCGTGGCAACCTGCGCCATTGGCGGAACAGGAACAGTGGCGTCTTCGGCGGGCGCGGGGAGCGCTTCGCAGCGCTCGGCATTGGCCGCGTATCCCGATTCGTCTCTGAGAACCGTGTCTTCGCCATCGTCGGACAGCACCATGAACTCGGCGCTTTGCGAGCCGCCCATCGCGCCGGAATCGGCCTCGACGCTGAGAGACTTCAAGCCGCAGCCCGCGAACATGGCGGCAAAAGCATCCCGTAGCAGAAAAAACGACTTCTGCGCCCCGTCGGCGTCCCGGTCGAAGGTGTAGGCGTCCAGCATCAAGAACTCGCGCCCGCGAATCAGGCCGCCGCGCGGGCGCGGCTCATTGCGGAACTTGGTCTGGATCTGATAGGGGATCAATGGCAATTGTTTGTACGACTGAATATCGCCCCGGACAATATCCGTCAGCACCTCTTCATGCGTGAAGCCGAGAATATAGTCGTGTTCCTTGACATGGAACAGTACATCAACGTTGTCGCGCCCCGACTCTTCCAGCAGGCTGGGCGGGAACAAGGACGGCATCAGCAGTTCGACGCCGCCGATGGCGTTCATCTCGCGGCGCAGGATGTCCGAGATTTTGTTCAGTGTCCGCAGGCCGAGCGGCAGGTAGGTATACACGCCGCTGGCGAGCGGGCGGATAAAGCCGCCGCGCAGCAGGAGTTTGTGGCTGACGAGTTCGGCGTCTTTGGGCGCATCGCGCAACGTCGGGACGAAAATTTGGGTGAGTCGCATAGTGTATTATTGGGGCAGTTGGTGCTGGTAGATGCGCAGGATGTCTTTGGTCATAATCAGGACGAACAGCACGGCGATGATCGCCAGACCCGTCATCAAAAATTGCTGCTGCTGCTGCTCGGTCATCTTCTTTCCCCGGCGGACCCACTCGATAAAGAACGCCAGCAGATGGCCGCCGTCCAGCACGGGGATGGGCAGGAGATTGAAGATCGCGAGGCTGATGGACAGTTGCGCCAGCAGTGAAACGACCTGGGGCAGTCCGTCCTTGTCGGCGAGCGTCGTCGCCGTGTACATGTAGATAATGCCGCCGGTCGAGTTCTGCAGCTGGTGGTGGGCGATCATCTGGCCGAGCGTTTGGAAGAGAAGCACGATCTCCTCGTTGCCCTGACGGAAAGACTCGGCGAGACTCACGCGCCCGTATTCCTCCGCCGGGATGATGTCCAATATCCCGTTTTCCTGATCCTGCATCTGTGGAAGAGCGTCTGCGGCGATGACTGCCGGGAGGCGTGAGGTCAGCGTCTTTTCGCTGTTGCCTCGGATGACAAGCACCGTCACCGACTTGCCCGCGCTTTTTGTCAGGAGACTCGCTGCCTGGACGGGAGTGTGGATGTCCTGGTCGTTGATCTGCTCTAGAATGTCGTCCGGCTGCATCCCCAGCACTGCGCCTACCGCCTGGACGCCGGTGACTTTGACGAGGACGAGCGGCTTTTTGTTGTCCAGGAGTTGTGGACGCGGGGTGCCGATCTTGGTCAGCACTTGATGCCCGCGCCGGATCGTGAGGGTGAGCGGCTTGCCGAGGCTGCCGTGAA
>CAZZVX010000298.1:0-5511 GCA_964657535.1 Armatimonadota bacterium
CTGCAGCGGGAGCGTCTGCGTGGCGCCGCCGCCCGGACCGGGGGTGGAGACGCTGATCATCGCCGTGCCGGGACTCGTCAGGTCGGAGGCAGGCACCGTCGCGGTGACGTGATTTCCGCCCCACTGCGGCAGCTGCAGGCGCTGGCCGTTCCAGAGGATCACCGAGTTCTGGACGATGTGCGTCCCCGTGACCGTGAGGCTGTAGGCCGGGCCGCCCACGACCGCCGTGTTCGGGTAGAGCGCGCCGACGACCGGCGCAGGGGCGTTGAAGGTCAGAGGGAAGGGGGCCGAGGCCGAGCCGCCCGTGCCGGGGCGGAAGACAGTGACGCTGCCGACAGCGCCTACCATCTCCTGCGCGTTGGGGACCTGCACCTCCAACTGCGTCGGTGAGATGTACGCTGCCGACGGCGTCTGACTGCCCTCGTTTACCTGCACGATGACCGTGTCTTCGGTGGCGAAGTTGGAGCCGTTCACGGTCAGCGTGAACGGCCCCGAACCCGACACGACCGAAGTCGGGGTGATGGACGAGATCGCCGGGACCGGGTAAGCGACGACGAACGCGCTGCCGCTGGAAGGGCCGCCGCCGGGGGCCGGGTTGATGACCTGCAGGTACTGCGTCGCCGGCGCGGCCAGGTCGGCGGCGGGGACGACGACCTTGAGTTTGGCGGCGGAAACGTAGGTCGTCGCCAGCGCCGCGCCGTTCCACGTCACCTGGGAGGACGGCAGGAAGTTCGTCCCCGCGAGCGTGACCGTCGTGTCAGCCGCCCCGACCAGCGCCTGCGCGGGGCTGACGGTCGTCAGCGTCGGGGCGGGGTTCAGGACCGTGAGAGTGACGGCGTTGGAGACTTTCGGCGGCGTGCCGGGATTCGTGACCGTGATCGGGAACGCTCCGGCGGCGGCCACCTGCGGCGCGCGGATCAGGGCCTTCACCTGCGAGTAGGAGACGTACACCGTCCCCAGCGCCGTGCCGTTGAAACTGACCACCGAGTTCGGCTGGAAGCCCGTCCCGGTGAGGGTCAGTGTCAGGCCGGGGCTGTGCAGCGGCACGGTGAACTGGCTGAGGCCGATCAGCGTCAGGCCGGGGTCGCTGATGGTGAACGAGGCGGCGCTGGACCGGCCCCCGCCCGGCGCGGCGTTGACGACCAGGACCTGCCGGACGCCCGGCGACGAGACCAATGACAGCGGGACCTGCACCGTGAGCTGGGTCGGGCTGTTGAAGGTGTGCTGCAGGAGGTGGCCGTTCCAGTAGGTGTCGGAACTGTTCCGCACGAAGCCGGTGCCGATGATCGTCACCGCGCCGCCCCAGCACCCGCCCGGCCCGCCCGCCGGCGTCGCAGACGGGCTGAGGCTCGAAATCACCGGGACGGGGTTGACGACGGACACCGTGACGCGAGTCGAGGTCGTCGTGAGGCCGAAGCGGTTCCGGGCGACGGCGGTCAGCGAGTATGTCCCCGGATCGGGGGCGTACCACGGCATGGAGTAGGGAGCGGCGAGGGCCTGGCCGAGCAGCGTCGTCCCCTGATAGAAGTCCACGCTCTGGATCGCGCCGCCGCCCTGCGCCGCGAGCGCCGAGATCGTGGCCTGGGCCGCCGGGGAAAAGTGCTGCCCCGGCGTCGGGGATGTCAGCGAAACGGTCGGCCGGCTGCCGGATGTTTGTGCGAAGTCAAACTTACAGACGGCCGCGTCGGCGAGCGTGTAAATGCCCCCTGTCCCGTCCGACGCAATGCCTCCAGCGGCGCTTTGCGCCCCCACTCCGTATGCTGGCTGGTACGTGCTGTAGAGCAGCGACGACAATGCGGGGCTGAGTTCGCTCAGGAATGTGACCTCGCTGAACCCCGAATAGCCGCCGCCGCCGAACGGCTGGATCGCGTCCGGCGTGACCGGAAAGCCTGTCCCCGCATTGCCGGAGACATAGACGTTCCCCGAAGGGCCGACGACGACGTCGTTCGCCGAAGCCGAGCTACCCAGGAACGTGGACGCGAGGAGCGAACCGGCACCGGACCGCCTCGTGTCGAACTCGCTGACGAACGCTGAGGCGCCGCTCAGCGTCGTCTGGTACGCGGTCGCCGTCACCGGAAAATGTGTGACGTTGGTCTCCCCGACGACGTAGGCGTGGCCCGCGCCGTCGAGCGCGACGCCGAGGCCCTGGGTTTGGTCGGCGGAGATCGCAGGGACCGCGCTGCCAAGATAGGTCGAATAAAGGGCGCGGGAACCCGTGGCGTTCAATTCCGTCAGGAAGCCCTCCGAGTAGGCCGCGCCGTTCGTTGCTCTCTGCAAGGCGCCGCTGCTCGTCGGGAAGTCCGGCGAGGTGGTGTTGCCGGCCACGAAGGCGTCCCCGGAAGCGTCTATGGCGATGGCGTAGCTTTCCTCCGTGCGGCTTCCCCCCAGGTACGTGCCGTAAAGGAGCGCCGACCCGGTCGGGTTCAATTCGGCGACAAAGGCATCCTGACCGTCGGTGACCGTCTGGAGCGCGCCCGGCGTGACCGGGAACTTGCCGTAGACCGTCTGACCCGTCACGAACGCATCGCCGGCGGCGTCCACGGCGATGGCGTTCCCTTGACTGTAGCCGCTGATCAGGGTCGAGTAGACCAGCATGGAACCGGTCGGGTCGAGTTTGGTGACGAACGCGGCCTGCGGCTCCTGTAGGACCGTCTGGAACGCGCCGGGCGTCGTCGGGAACGCGGCCTGCTGCGTCAGGCCGGTCAGATACACGCTGCCGTCCGCGCCGACGGCGATTGCATTGCCCACATTATAGCCCCAGGCCGAACCGGGCGGGTTTCCGAGATACGTCACGTAGTCGTATCCGGCGCCGTCGGCGCTGAGTTTACTGACGATCACGCCGCTGCCTGCCGTCTGGAACGCCCCAGCCGAACCGGGATAACCCGTGGAAGTGTCGTCCGCGACCGTATAAACGCAGCCCGCGCTGTCCACCGCGATATGACGACCGTTGTAATAAATATGCGCGCCCGGTGTCGGCGGGGCGCTGTAGATGAGACAAGGGTCGATCACGAGCGGCCTGGTTTTGTCATACGGGGCGACGTGGAAACCGATCTGTCGGCTCTTCAGCAGCGCGTAGGAGCAGGCGACGGGGCGTTTCCGCCCGGAGAGGGTCTGATACACGACCGGCCTCTGCCAGCGGACCGTCCCGGCGGCTGTTTGCAGCAATAGGTCGCCGGCGGCGTCCGTCGTCACGCGCCGCGCCCCGCCGAAGCCGACGCGGATCACGTCCGGGGCCACGCCGGGGGCGAGCACGAAGTCGTACTCCAGCCGCTGCTGATTGCCGTAATAAATTAAATCCACGCCGGGGTAGACGTCACGGTAGGCGACGCGGGCGAACATCGGGACACGGGTGCGCCACGTTCGCGGGTCGCGGGAGGGGAAATAGTTAGCCGTCCCCGGCAGTCGGGCGTCCCCGTAAACCGCGGGCCGGGCGTTCGCGCCGGCGAGCGTCATCCGCAGCGTCTGCGGCGGGCCGCCGGGCAGCGCCGAATCGCGGATGCTGAGTACCGCCTGGTCGGCTGTCAGGGAGAGCGGGCCGCCCGGCGTGTGCGTCAGGAATCGGACGCGCGGGTCCGCCTGGCCCTGGTTCGCCTCAAAGGCCAGCGGCAGCCGGGGCGCGGCGGCGCGCGGCGCGGGACGGCCTGCGGGCGGCGAGGCCGCGCCAGGGCCGGACGCCGTGACGACCAGCGTCAGCAGACTCAGGACTGTCCGCAGAAGCGCGCAGCGTTGACGCATGACATTCATTTCCAATTCCTTGATGGGTTTCCGAGCTAGGGAGTCGGCGTGCAGGCCGAGACGCTCTTACTCCTCGGCCTGTCCAACCCTGCATAAATCATGCCAGAATGCATGATTTCCATAAAATATGTCAGTGTCCCGCGCCGGGGCCGGGGCCGCCGGCCTTGGGGGCGCGCAGGAGCAGAATGGCGGGCGCGGCGAAGATGAACGACATGCCGAGCAGCAGAAAGCCGTCGTTGAAGGCCATCACCGACGCCTGCGCCTGCACGGTCCGGTTGAGGCTGCCGATGGCCGCCGCCTGGGAGGCCGCCGTGCTGTAGCCGTGGGCCAGGAGATTCCCCGTCATCGCGTGCAGCCGGGTCAGGTATTCGGGCGAGCCGGACGTGATATACGACACTAAATTCGTGCGGTGGTACTGGGTCTGGTTGGTGATATAGGTGTTCAGGACGGCGATGCCGAACGAGCCGCCGAGCTGACGCGCGAGGTTGATGAACGACGACCCCTGCGCGATCTCCGGGCCTTTCAGGGCGGCGAAGATGACGTTGTTGATCGGGGTGAACAGAAAGCCCAGCCCGAAGCCGCGAATGATCAGGGCCAGGCGCGTGTCCGGCTCGCCGCTCGCCAGGCTCAGATGCCCCAGGTCCCACATGGACCAGACGAACAGGCAGACGCCCAGCACGATCAGCGCGCGGGCGTCCACTTTCTTGCCGGGGGCGCTCAGAAGCCGCCCGCACAGCATGGCCGAGGCCGCGGTCGCCAGGCCGCCCGGCAGCAGCACCAGCCCGGTCGCGGTGGGCGAGAAGCCGAGCACGTTCTGCGTGAACAGCGGGAAGATGAAGATGCCCCCGTACAGGCCGAAGCCCAGCGCCAGGAACAGCAGAAGCCCGGCGCTGAAGCTTTTGTTCTTGAGTACGCGGAAGTCCACAATCGGGTGCTTGTTGCGCGGCGACAGTTCCCAGGCGACCATGCCGACGAGCGAGACGGCGGCGATGATCGCCAGGCGCTGGATCCCCACGCTGTCGAACCAGTCGTCGCGCTCGCCCTCTTCCAGCACGTACTGCAAAGACCCCAGGCCCGCCGTCAGCAGCAGGATGCCGATGTAGTCAATCGTGCCGGTCTTGTTCTGCGCCTGCGTGTCGTGCAGGAACAGCCAGACCAGCGACAGCGAGATCAGGCCGATGGGGATGTTGATGAAGAAGACCCACGACCACTGATAGTTGTCCGTGATGACGCCGCCCAGGGTCGGGCCGACGGTGGGCGCGACGACGATGCCGAGGATGAACAGCGTCTGCACCATCGCCTGCTGCTGCGGGGGGAAGACCTGCCGCAAGGTCGCCTGCGCCGTGGAGAGCAGCGCCGCGCCGCCCGCGCCCTGCAGGATGCGCCACAGCACCAGCTCGATCAGCGTCCGGGACGTGCCGCAGAAGAACGAGGCGATGATGAACAGCAGGATGGAGAAGCAGAGGTAGTTCTTGCGCCCGAACCGCTGCGACAGCCAGGCGGTCATCGGCAGCACGACGACGTTGGACAGGATGTAGCCCGTCGAGACCCAGGCGATCTCGTCGGTGGTGGCGTTGAGGTTGCCGGCCATCTGCGGCAGGGCGACGTTGATGATGGTCGTGTCGAGCACTTCCATGACCGCCGCCGTGATCAGGCCGATCAGGATGATCCAGCGGAAGCGCAGGTTCGCCTCGTCGGCGGACTCCGCGCCGCCGCCCGCCGCCGGGGTGCGTGCCGGGACACGGAGGGGCCGCCGGTTGCGGTCGTTCGGTTTTG
>CAZZVX010000298.1:5521-6466 GCA_964657535.1 Armatimonadota bacterium
CGCGTTTCTAGCCGGGAATTGGAAAGGCGTCCCGAAACGTTATTTTACCCGATGGGGGCCGTGAATCCTGCCAGCGCAACTTTCCGCGCCCTCCCGTGTCTCACCGACCATGAAAACTTTTCGTTTGCTGCCGATGCTTGCTGCCGCGTGTGTCCTGGGAGGAGGCGCGGCCCGCGCTGACGCGCCCCCGCCCAACTTTCAGGACATCGGCGTGTATTCGCGCGCCTTGAACAGTTCCAACGACCCACAGGCGGTGGCCCTGCGGCGGCGCATCGCGGACGGCCCGGCGGCCCTGATGCGTGCGCGGGCCGTCGCCGCGCAGGAAGGCCTCCTGCCGACGGCAGGGCCGCCGCCTGCCGCTGTGCCACCCGACCGGAACGCCGCGCCGCTGTATACGCAATGGAACCAACTGCGCAAGCAGCAGGCAACATCCCTGCCGAACTATGCCGACAGTCTGAGCCTCTCTTTCGCCTACACGCCCGACCAATTGACGCGGGTGCAGCAGGTCATCAGCGACAATCAGACCGTTTTCGACCTGCTGCACCAGGCGGCGGCCAGGCCCGTCTGCGTTTACCCGGACGATGGGGACTTCACGCGCATGGCGACCGTCCGGGAAGCGGCGCGGGAACTGAGAACAGAAACGTATCTGCGGGCGTCGCAGGGCCGTTCTGCCGATGCCGTCGCCGACGGGGCGCTCGGCCTGAACATGGCGAAGCAGGGCGCGGGCGGGCCG
Source organism: Armatimonadota bacterium (assembly GCA_964657535.1). Taxonomy (GTDB): domain Bacteria; phylum Armatimonadota; class Armatimonadia; order Armatimonadales; family Capsulimonadaceae; genus CAZZVX01. The sequence goes on from CAZZVX010000298.1 coordinate 6,255, forward strand.
GGCTTGGTCGGGTATCTGGTGGACACGGCGCTGGAAAGCATCGCCCTGAGCGGGCTACGGGACGTGCTGGACATGGCCGGACCGGACGCCGACACCGCCGCCCGCGTCCAAAGGGCCGTCGCGTCCGCCCAGCCGGTGCTGTCACTGAAGGCCGCGCTGACGCAGGAGATCGGCGTCTCGCTGGCCCAGATGGACAAGGTGCGGAACGGGAC
>CAZZVX010000299.1:0-3622 GCA_964657535.1 Armatimonadota bacterium
TTTCGTTGCGCAACCCCACAGCGTTGAAATCCGCGCTGATACCTAGCGCCGCCGCCCTCTTTTCGGCTTTCGGCGACGGGGCCGCAATCTGGCCCAGCATCCCGGCGATCTGGGTGTCTGCGCGCGCAGGGTTGATGCTGTGCTGCACGAGGGCGGAGTACGCCGCCAACACGTCGGGCAAGCCCTTCGCGCCAATGTAGTTGGAGGCCAATCCGACAGTCCGTGCGCTGTTTTTTTCCAGGTCTCGGATGTCCATGTTCGACCCGGCGGCGGCGAAGTGGCCGACGTTGCCGATGCGGGACACCATATCAGGACTCATGTGACCCAGGGCGTTCATCACGCGCGCCAGAAAGTCGTCCGTCTCCTCGACGTTGGTGTGCGTCGCAACGCCGAAGCGGTTGCCGAAGTCGGCGATCTGCGCCGCCCCCTTGCCGTGGTAGCCCATGTTGACGATGTGCTTGTAGCCCTGTGCCAGTTCTTCGGACGAGGAGCCGGTCTGCATCAAGCGTAACGTTTGAGAACGCATCCCGGATTCATCGGCGGCGGTCATGGTTGTATTGCCGCTCACGCCTTGAATCAGGTTGTCAAAATTGGCCGAGAGTTTGCCGGTGACGGCGGCGGCTATGGTCGTGAGCGCCGCCAGGCCGCCGGCCATGTCAAAAGCCATGCCACCGCCGGCCTTGACTCCTTGCCGGTACGTCAGTGGGCGGGCTTCTTCCTCGGCCCCGCCTCTGCCGCCCCCGCGCCCACCAAAGAAGACGGGAGGCACTCCGCCGCCTGCGCCGCTCATGGACGCGCGCACCTGCGCCGCCGCCAGTTTCACGCGATCCAGCGCCGAAACTGCCGTGTCCGCGCCGGTCACAATCCCCGCTGGGTCAAAAGCCGCGCCGCTCAAAGCATCAAGTTTCGGCAACGTATTCGCGGCGGCGCGGCCCAATCCTGCAACGGATTTTTGCGCGGTGGCCGCCGCTTCATCTACGCCATCAATGGAAACATTCGCCGCATCCGCTGCGCCGGCCATGTCACCGAGGGCAGATTCAACGGCCTCACCTGCCGTTGCCAGATTCGTCAGTTTCTTTTCTGTGCCTGCTGCTTGCGTACCGAGGGTTTTGAGTTCCGATCCGGCGGCCTGCGACCCGTCCTGCACCTCCCGGAAGCTGGCCATCACACCCTGCGCCGCATCCCGGACCGCCTGAAGTCCGCGCGTTGCTTGGTCCGTGCCTTCCAAAACGCGGCTTGGGTTGAACGTGAATTCACGCACTTCCGCACTGGCCGCCGCAACTGTCTCCCGCATCTGAGCGAAGGCCGATTGGACTTGCTTGTTCAGTTCTTCAAGGCTAACAACGGCTTGCTGTTTATTTACCTTGACTTGGAGTGTGACGGTTTGGCTCATTGCGATTTTAGGACAGGCATGAAAAAAGCCGCCCCGGTAAACCGGAGAGGCTTATATTAATAGAATGGGCAGGAAACTACAGTGGCAGAATGTTGATATGAGTGGATTTTATGCCGTCTGCCATGCCATACCAACGGCCCTTGCGACGACCAGAGCGACAAATAATCAGCAGATCGTCAATCTCGCCATGAGGTCCGCCATCGAGTCTTTGGGCAATGTGTCCATCAATCGGGGCGCGGTGAAATAATGCCAAAGATACTCGCGCCTTGCTATGCGCAGGAATAGAAGATAAGCGGGTACTGAAGTTATCCGGTTCGTCCAGGCATTGAGCATAAAGACAAACAGATTTCCATGCGGTCGCGCTGGTGTTTTCAATGACCAATGTGCCGTTTTTCAGTGTAACACTTGCCTGAACCGTTACAGGTTCGTAAGTCGCCATTGGTTTGATAGGATATGTTTCGGCTGTCGTCGAAGCACAGATCGAAATCAATAACAGTATGAGAGCCAGTTTCATGATTTCTCGTTCACCATACGTCCCCAAACTCCTTCAATAAAAAGCCCGGATGATTTATCCGGGCTTTCTCCCTTGTCTTGCCTTACCTCGCCGCGCCTGCCCACGCCCCGCCTCGCCGAGCATTGCCTAGCCCGGCCATGCCTTGCTTCTCACCCTGGAGGGTAAGTCTGTTTAAGCATTGCGCTTTTGGCTGTGCAATTTACGGGCTAGTCGCCGCTTGCGTTGTGACTTGGCGTACAAGCGCACACTGCCGCCCTTTTTCCCGTTCTTTTTAGCCGCGTCCGCCTTCTTTTCGACGACATTACCAGCAGCATCAACGCTCAAGCCGCTCGTGGAGAAGGTGAGTGAACCTCTGCCCTCCCGAGCCACGGTCCACCCGCGCTCGGTGTATGCAGTCTTAATCTCCGCCTGCTTGGTAACTGCGTCTGTCGGCTTATTGATAGGCATTATCTAGTAGCTCCTCTAATTGAACAGGTGTTTGAAAAACGGGACCATCTTACCTGCCAACTCTTTGACGGCGGCTTCGTCCTGGAATGTTTCCGTGCGATTGCTGTCACAGTAAATCACGGCTAAGACATCCTGCTCGTTGTCGCCGTCGGCGTCGCCCAATATAGGGATGGCGACATAGGACTTCCGTGTCCCGTCCAGCTTAAGGGTTTCCTCTTCGGTAAAGCCCCAATCTTTCTGGGCAATCCTGCGAAATTCTGCGGGGTTACTGTACTGAGGCTCAGTTAGAACCAAGCACTGGGTAACGCGCGTCCTCATAGCCTCCCCGACGACGCCCTTTCGCGACCCCATCACGCGCCCTTTGTGAACCTTCCCGGCGGGGAGGTAATGCACCGCTTGCTTCACCCTGTCGCCCTTGATCGGCACCCAAAGCGTACACCTAATATCGGCATCTTTGGGGAAGTCCGCGACTCCCATAAATGCCGTCAGTTGATCACTGATGGCTTTCTCGCTCGCTTTGTCATTGTGCGTAATTAGGTAATGAAGTACGATTGCGCCAAGTAAGCAAATGGGGGCGTAAATGAGAAGTGCAAATTTGAGCAGAACACTCGCAATAAAACTCGCAATAGGTATTAGATAAACGGCCCATTCTTTGATCTTCCTCTTAGTCTGTTTTTGCAAACGATATTCCACCTTTGGACTACCGGTGGTTCCGCTGGACTACTATGACCGCAGCATATTTAGCACCGGCGAAGCATTCTCCTCCAAAACAACAGAAAAGAATATACGAGGTTCAAGGCGACCTGCACGATCCGTTCACAGGCAGCCTAGTATTTCCCAACGGGACATGGCCGAAACCTACGGTGGGATGGGTGTTTCCTTGTCCCCATCCCGAACCTGTATGCCTTCTTCCTTCGCCAGCCGGCGGACAGCCATTTCAATCACTGCTGCCTGACTAACGCCCATCTTCTCGGAGAGATTTTCAATGATCTCTCTAGCAACTGGCGTCAACCGAAACGTTGACATCTTCTTGTTCACCACGCTTTGCATTATACACCTCTCTGCTATACAGTGTCAAGACACCGTAATAACAAAAAAGTTGCAAAGGAGTAAATATGTACTAACAAAATTATAACAGACGATATATAATACTCAAGACACAAGCCGAGGCCGGGGCGAGAAATTGAGCCTTCTCCCCCAGCGTGCCACCGAAAGGGTATTTCGATGAACACACATTTTACCACAATCCGCGAGGCGGCGCGGCGGGC
>CAZZVX010000299.1:3632-6463 GCA_964657535.1 Armatimonadota bacterium
GACGCCGCCGCTTCCGCCGCGCGCTCACAGAGGCGAAGTCGGATGCCGAAGATGTGGCTCGCGATTAGCCCCGCGCTTCCAGGATTTTCCCCAGCAGCATTGCAATCGCGGAAGCGTTCCTATCAGCAATCTGGGCGACGTTGGCGAGGTACCCGTTCATTTGGTTTTCGTCCACGTCGGATAGGTCAATTCCAGGATAGTAATGCGCCATCAAGGACAGCGGCTCAGAAAAGTCCTGCTCTTTATGATGCTGCTTGTTTTGCCCGGCAGGACTGCGGGCGTCTAAAAACGCTTTTTCAGAGCGCCGTTAAGTTGGAAGATTTGGCACAAGACGGCGAAGAATGACTGAATGTCCAGATCGTCCGCAATGTCTTCCGACTGAATGTCCGGGTGCCGGCGCTTCAGCGCGAGAACGGTCAGGTCCGTCATGGCTTTCGCGTTCTGTTCCGACACGTTTAGAGTGATCGTGGAGAGTGCGTACTCGACGGCCTGCTCGTCAACGGGCGCGGCGTCGGCGTTGGCCTGCTTGACGATGCTGTTCATGGCTTCCGTGATGGCCGCCGCGTCCGTCTCCCCCTCGTGGGCGGACAAAGCCGCCGTCAGAAGGATGTCAGGACAATCGGAAATGAGTTTCCCGACCTGCGCGAGTCGGCTGATGGGAAAGGGGGCGACTTCGTAAGTGACGCCACCAATCACGACATCATTACCTGCGCCTAGCATTTCGGATAAGGAAACAGTCTCGCTGGCGGATGATGTTCCACCGGGCGTAGTCGACGCCGCCCGCCGTTCCCGCTTGGCTTTCGCCGCCTGCTGTTCTTGGGTTAAAGTTGCCATGTGCGATGTGTCTCCGTTTCGGTGGATTTGCAGTATGGTTGGCCTGTGGGCCGGACAAGACGAAGGCCGCAGAGACATCTACATCTTTGCGGCCTTCGCTGGCGGTGTGAGCAGTGTGTTGTTGGGTGGCCCCCATTATTTTGGTGGCCGAGTACATTGTGGTGTCGCTCACGCCGCAGGCGGTGCCTCAGCTCGCCACGGCGTTCAGGTCTTCCATCAGTTTGTCGATGTCGAATCCCGGCGCGAACGCAGGATCCTTCGCTTCCGGGGGAAGGATGGCGTAGGCCTCGTCGACGCACTCGTCCCACCAGCCCCACGTCGCCTGCTGGGTGTTGCCCCAGGTCAGCACGGTCAGCTCGTCCTGGTCGTAGCCGACAGCGAACACGGCGTGGCCGTCGTTGGTGAGCGGACCCGGCGTCCAAGGCTCTCCGTCGAGGAATTCCTGGTTGCAGTCCTGCTGGACTTGGAAGCCCAGGTACACGCCCCCGAAGAGTTGGATTGCTTGTTGGACGTGCGTGTGATTCGCGTGATCGATCTTGACGTAAGCCAATATCTTGTCGTGGGAGATCGCGGTCTTGCGCCAATGGTCCAGGACGTCCAGCTCCTGGAGGCCGCCGTCCGCCCCACCCGTGAGGTGGAAGTACAGCTTGGTCACGGCCTTCTCGGGCATGACGACTTTCGTACCCAGCAGTCCGCGGTAGGTCGTGATGGCGTGGGCCACGGCGGCTATGGTGCAGTCCCCATAGGTGTTGTTGCCGTCCATCGGGAACAGGCCCGCCGGGTCCGTCTCCCCCAGTTTCGCATAAACTGTGGCGAGAACGTCCACAGAGGGGGGCGGCGGGGCGATCTCGGGCGTCAGATAGTCTTTGAGGCGCAGAGTGCGGTAGTCTTGCTTCGGTGGCAGCTTTCCGAATCGAAAGGCAGGCGAACTGGTGCTCAACATCGGTCTCCTCCGTGCAGTTGTGATGGAGGGATTATGACGGCAGTCCGCCTAAAAAACTGTGACGGGCGTCACGCGAGTAGTGTGAAATTTGTCACAGTAGCAAGCTGACACGGCATAAAACGGTCTGAAAAGTCGAAGTCCGTCTAAGCCGACTTTTTACGGCTCTTGTCCCTCCCCGGACTGAGCGCCATCCGGGGAGGGAAACCGCCTCAGTTGGTGTAGGCAAATTGTGCATTCGCCGGCACGGGTTGAACAAGGGCGGTCGTGACGGTGCCGACGTTGTTGCGGCTGTTGACCGTCCGCACCATGATGTCGGTGCCGCTCGCCGGGTCGATGTGCGGGTAGAGGGTGCAGTCGACCATGAGGGCCCCCGTCTTGCCCGTGTACTTGGGCGCGGCGAGCTGGTAGTCGCAGTTGGGCAGCAGCACCCAGACCTGGTTGATGATTCCCGCCGCATTGACCGGCAGCGTCAGGACGATTGCCACCGGAAAGTACAGGATCGTCTTGGTCGCGCCGTAGGGGCCGCTCGGCGAGTCCGGCAGCTGGCCCAGGTAGCGCTGGTACTCGCGCTCGCCGGTGAAATAGAGGGTCGCCGAGAGGCTGTGGTTGCTCTCCTGCTTGTAGTGCCCCGCCGGCCCGGTGTACGACGTCAGGCTCTGCTTGTCGCCCAGGTTCTCGTCGATGTCCACCTGCCAGGACTGCGCGTCCGCCAGCGCCCCGGCGATGAACGTCTGGCACGAAGGCGCCACGCCGATGGCGCCGAGCGGGTCGGTGCCGGCGGTGTCGAGGCCGAGCTGCGCCTCGGTGTAGCCCAGGATCTCGTACAGCGCCTTCATGTCCACCGTCAGGGTGAACGGCTCGCTCGCGTTCTTGTCGTACTTGAGCGAGAGCTTGTTGCCGCTGCACCCGCCGTACAGGAAGACGGAGCCGCCGCGCTCGTCGGCGACCGTCGCGGTCTGCTTGGCCGCGCACTGCTTGTAGGTGTTGGCGTAGCCGGTCGCCGCGCCGGGGGCGGCGTAGGCGGCGGTCGCCTGCCCCTGGTCGTTGAAGAACA
>CAZZVX010000300.1:0-6459 GCA_964657535.1 Armatimonadota bacterium
GATTCGGGGCCGTTTCCGGCCCTTCTTCTCCCTCTACCGTCGTCCAAAGGGCGAAAGTTCCGTCCGGCAGGCGGACGCGGGCGCTGCCGTCAGGCAAAACGTCCGCCAGCGTCGCCGTGACCGCGCCCCGGCGCAGGCCGGCCCCCGCCGCGAGCCGGCGGCGCAGTTCGGGCAGAACGCTTTCCCAGCCGCGCGCTTCCCGCTCCTGCACCCAGCGCAGGAGAGCGGACAGGATGCCCGCCGTCACGTCCAACACGTCCCAGTCTCGTGTCGTCAACAGCCGCAGGGAGGTCGCGGGATGGAGCAGGCGCGGCGTGTCCGGGAATCGGTCCTGATTGACGTTCAGGCCGATCCCCGCAATGGCGGCCCACTCCGACAGGCGTTCGGACCGCACCGTTTCCACCAAGATGCCGGAGATTTTGTCTCCGCCGATCAGGACGTCATTGGGCCATTTGATTTGGGCGTCGAAGCCCAAGTCCGCCAGCGCGTCGGCGACGGCGAGCGCCGAAAGGAAGCCGAGCTGCCAGGCGTCCGCCTGGGGGAACGCTGGCCGGAGGACGACCGAGAGCAGGACGTTCTGGCCCGGCGCGGCGTCCCAGGAGCGGCCCCGGCGGCCCCGGCCTGCGGTCTGAAAGTCCGCCGTGACCGCCGCCCCGTGCGGGGCCGGATCGTCGAGATCGGCGGCCCAGGCGCGGGCAACGTCGTTGGTCGAGCCGCAGTCGGCGAGGTGGCGGCGAGGGGGCATCACGGGGCGAAGTCCAACGAGATGTCCAGGGCCGGGGCGGAGTGGGTCAAAGCGCCGACGCTTAGGACCTGCACGCCGGTGGCGGCGACGGCAGACAGCCGCTCTTCGGTCAGTCCGCCCGACGCCTCAGTGACGGCGCGCGGGCCGATGAGTCTGACGGCCTGCGCCATCGTCGCAATGTCCATGTTATCTAAAAGAATAATGTCGGCCCCGGCGGCCAGCGCCTGCTCCACTTGGGGCAGCGACGAGGCCTCCACCTCGATCTTGGCCGTGTGCGGGGCGCGGGCTTTGGCGGAGGCGACCGCCCGCCCGATGCCGCCGGCGGCCCGGATGTGGTTGTCTTTGATCAGCACGGCGTCGTACAGGCCGATCCGATGGTTGAAGCCGCCGCCGACGCGCACGGCGTACTTTTCCAGCGCGCGCAGGCCGGGCGTCGTCTTGCGCGTGTCGGCGACGCGCGCCCCCGTCCCGGCGACCTGCTGGACGTAACGCTGGGTCAGGGTGGCGACGCCGGACATCCGCTGCAAAAAGTTCAGCGCGACGCGCTCCGCCGTCAGCAGGGCGCGCGCATTGCCGGACACTTCGGCAATGGCGGTCGGCTTGTTGCCGACGGCTGCGCCGTCTTCGACGCGCGGCTGCCAGCGCGCGTCGGGGTCCAGCAGGTGGAACGCCAGCGCGGCGATGTCCAGGCCGGCGATCACCCCCGGCGACTTGGCGAGCAGGGTCGCGCGGGCCGTGGCGCTCTCCGGCACGCACAGACTCGTGGTGATGTCGCCCGGCCCGATGTCTTCGAGCAGCGCCGCGCGCACCGTCTCTTCGTAAGCGATCTGTGGGATGTCCATAGGCGTTAAAAGGCGGGCGATGATCACATCGCCCGCCCATTTTACCCGATTTGCGTCCGAATTGCTGTCAGGACGCGCCGACGAGTTCGGCATAACCCGCCGGGAGTGTGGCGCGCACCCGCGCCTGCTTGTCGCCTAGTATCTCGATGTCGTCAAAGCCGACCAGCACGCTCCGGTTGCCCAGGCCCAGGGTATGATTGCCCAAAGACAGCACGGCGAAGTGCGGCTGCCGCGTGTGCGGGTCCACGTACAGGTCCGCGACCTTGCCCACGTCATGCCCGGTCGAGTTGAGGATGGTAAAGCCGCGCGGGTCGCCAAGACCGGCGCCGACGACGCTGCCGGACTGAATCTGGCCTTTGCTACCTTTGTCGCGCTTTTCCAGCTCGGACAGCAGTTCCAGGATCTGGGGCGCGTTGGGTTTGGTCTGCTCGTTGAACGTTTCAGCGTGTGCCATTCGGGGTTCCTCCTGACGGCCTGAATTTGTGTCAGGCTCCTGCCCGTATCTTCCCCAGCGGGCAGGAGAGGTAAACACGCGCCGGGGCATCCCACTGCCTCGATGGACTGTCTACTCGCCTTCGCGCAGGAAGACTTCCGTGACCCAGAACTGGCCTTTGTGGCTGCGCCAGACGCCGACGCCGACGCGGTCGAAGCGGGGGTCGAGGATGTTGGCGCGGTGTTCGGGGCTGTTCATAAACGCCCGATGGCCGAGGACGACGTCCACACTGCCCCGGCTGGCGCTGCAGTAATAGATGTTCTCGCCGACAGTCAGTTCGTCTGGTCGGGCGAGGCCGGAGACGCGCAGGGCGGTCATGTACCGGTCCATTGGGCTGTGCAGTCCCGGAGTGGTGGCGTAGTGGCTGAAATAGTCATGATCGCACATATCAACGCAGTGGCCCCGCGCCACAGCGCCCAGCAACGGATCCGGTGTCAGCGCGTACAAACCGCGCTCGGTGCGATCTTCGTTGATCCGGTCCATGAACTCGCGCTCTTCGGAGGAGAAATCACTGGCGGGGGCGGTGTGGGTGTATTCCGCCGCATGAACGGCAAAGGAGACGGGGGCGGCAGGCATGGTCACGACGGCGGGCTTGACCGACCCGTGTGAGGCTCCCAGCAAAAGGATTGCCGGGATGAGAGGCAAAAGCATAATCGCGCGGTCCTTCCTAAAAATGGCGCTTCGTATACAAATTGAGCGCCTTGACGGAACTGCCGAGAGTGCAGCGCGTGGAAACTGGTGCTTTCGCCAAACCCGGTATTCCATTCTAACACGAGTTTTGACAATTTAACGAATGGCCGCCGGTAATTTTGCAGTGATTTTTTAGCGGGGGAACGCTTGGTTTCGGGAAGCAAGGCAGCGGGAAAGATAGAAAAACAGATTTCATAAGGGAGAGAAGACATGGAAGTCGGCTCGGAACGTCATCTCGGATACAAGGCGGTTGTGTTCGCCGCCGCGATTGTGCTGGCCCTGCTGGCCTTTGCCCTGGTGCGGCGCGCGCCGGACGCCGCGCCGGAACTGGCGGCGCAGGACGCGCTGGCCCGGCTCGCGCCTCGCGCGGAGCGGCCCGACGTGGCCGTGGTCGCGCTGGACGACGCGAGCGTGCGGCGCTACGGCCCGGTCGCGCACTGGCCGCGCGCCCTGCTGGGCAAAGGCCTGGGCAAGATGGAAGACGCAGGCGCGAAGGTCGTCGTCATGGACCTGGCCCTGGACAAGCGGCAGGGCAATCAGGACTCCGCGTTGTGGCGCGTCATGGCCGATCATCGCAACGTCGTGCTGGGCATGGCCTACGATGCTCAGCGGCCCCAAACCTACACGCCGGACGACATCCGGGCGCTGGTCTTTTTGGAAAAAGACGCCATAGCCAGTAATCTCACCCTGGACGCGCGGCGGACAGTTCAGTTCCCTTATTACGACTTCGAGCCGCCCGTCTCGGACTACACCGGGTCGGCGGCGGGCGTGGGCGTGTTTGACCGGGAAACGGACGCCGACGGCATCCTGCGCGACGCCCGCCTGTTTTACACCAGCACGGTACAGTATCCGCCCGCGACCAAGCCATTGACGGGCAAGTTTCCCACATCGCGTCTGGCGGACGGTGCTCCCGTTGCCCTGCCCAATCTGGCCCTGGTCGCGGCGCTGCGCGTGTTCCAGCTGGACAAAAGCAACGTGCAGATCGTTTCCGGCGACACCGTGCGTCTGGCCGGCGACATCGCGCCGCCGGTGGAAACGCCCGTGGACGTGCAGGGACGGATGCGCATCCGCTACGTCCGTCCGGTCACGTATTCGTTTCTGGACATTTTGACGGGCAAAGTCAAGCCGGACCTGTCGGGGAAAGTCGTCTTCATCGGGGCGACGGCGGCGGCGGACCCGGCGACTGACCTGTGCGCGACGCCGGAAGGCCGCCTGCCCCGCGTGGACGTGACGGCAAGCGCCCTGACGACCTTGATGGACCGTTCGTATGTGGAGGTCATCAACCGCCACCCGAACCGGCTGCTCGGCTCCCTGCTGCTGCTCGGCCTGGCGACGGGGCTTGGCCTCATGTTCGTGTCGGGGGGCCGGGCGGCAGTGGCCGCATTGGTCTTGCTCGCGGGGTATGCAGGGGTCTGCTGGGGCGCGTTCAACGGCGGCCATCTGCTGCCGCCGCTCCTGCCCGGCTTTCTGGTCATCCTGCTGACGTATTTGATTTCTCTGGCGCTCTCGCTCGGCCCGTTCCGCCCGCGCAAGGTCGGCGTTTCGCCCACCTATGTCTCCCCGCCGGAAGGGGCAGTGCGTTAAACAGCCGGTCAGTGGGCAGTTCATTTCAGCCTCCTGACCAGTGTGGCTGAGACGGGAGCGGAATGAATGAACTATGAGACGCGGGTTTTACTTTGCGAAGCCGTCGGGGTATCCCTTGTGGCACACACTGTCATCCGCCGGTATTGGCCGGCCTGTGCCGCTGCCGCCGTCACTGCACCAATTGTTTATTTCGTTGCGTCCTTCATCCGCCTCGGACTGCCCCCGGCGAAACTCATGTGGTTCCCGCAGGTCCTGTTCGGCGGCGGCCTTTACAGTCTGCCCACATCGGCGGTCATCGGAGCGCCGCTTCTGGCTTGGCGGGGATTTGTCCGCCGGAAGGCGAAACCGAACAGCCACCCTGAATAACTCAGCATTGTGGCGGACGCCAAACTGCGCTTGTTTCGCGCTCCGTCTGTCACGACCAAAACGAGGGTATATGATACCTTTGCATCATTACGTTGCTTGCTCAATCTTTATAACCTGATGTCGCCCGGCATTACTGGAATTGTCGTCGTGTTCGCTGTCGCCGCGCGTGGCGTCGCCCGCTTCACCAGACGCAGGAAAAAGCCCAGTGATGCCATTAATCCAGCGTAGATACGATAAGAGGTTGAGATGAGCGATCTTGTGACGGTCGGCAACTACTTCGACCGTATTAGTGCAGAGATTGCCAAAGGAGTCCTTGACGCGGAGGGTATAGACTCGTATGTCAGCGCCGGGGACATGGCGGGCATGCGCCCGGCACTGCTGACGGGCGCGGGCGGGGCCTGGTTGGTCGTGCGGGCCGAGGATGCGGAACGGGCGTCGGGACTGCTTCAGACAGTCACACAGGACGACACTCCGGCTTCTTGACCCGGCAAAGCCCGGCGGAAGGCCTGGGCGACTTCCGGCAGGTCGGTGTCGGCGAGTGTACGGACATCCAGGATGAAGGCATCGTCAGACAGCATTCCGACCAGGGCGGGACGGCCCTGACGTAAGCGCTCGGCTAGGCGTTCCACGGTGAGTTCTGCCGGGCGGACGCAGATGTGCTGGGAGGGCAGGGCCATTTCGGGTAGCGTCCCGCCGCCGCTGTAGCCGACGCCGTCTACGATCTGAACGGCAAGGCCGGGCAGTTTTGCCAGCGCCCCGCGCAGGCGCTGCGCCCGCCGGCGCAGTTCGCCCGGCGTCTGCGCGAGCATCCGCAGGACGGGCAATTCTTCGCGCAGGCGGTCTCCGTCTTCGTACAAGCGCAAGGTCGCCTCTAATGCGGCCAGTGTCATTTTGTCGGCCCGCAAAGCGCGGAACAGAGGGTGACGCGCCATGCGCGAGAGTGCATCTTCTTTACCGATCAGCAGGCCGCACTGCGGGCCGCCGAGCAGTTTATCCCCGCTGAAGGCGACTACATCAATTCCGGCCCGGACCGTCTCCGCGACGGTCGGCTCGTGGGGCAAGCCCCAGCGCGTCAGGTCTATGAGTGCGCCGCTGCCCAGGTCCTCCATCACCGGCAAGCCTCGCTCGCGGCCCAGCGCCGCCAGTTCGGATGCCGACACCTCACTGTGGAAGCCGACGATCCGGTAGTTGCTGGCGTGGACTTTGAGCAGGACTTTCGTTTCGGGCGTGATGGCGTCTGCGTAATCGGCCAGGCGCGTCTTGTTGGTCGTGCCGACTTCCACCAGGCGCGCGCCGCTTTGCCGGATCACATCGGGAACCCGGAACGCGCCGCCGATCTCGACGAGTTCGCCCCGCGAAATGATGACTTCGCCGCCCGGCGCGACGGCGCTCAGGGCGAGCAGCACGGCGGCGGCGGCGTTGTTGACGACGACGGCGGCTTCGGCCCCAGTCAATTTGCACAGCAGGGGCGCGGCCTGACCGCCGCGCCCGCCGCGCTTGCCGGTTTCCAGGTCCATCTCTAAATTGGAATAGCCACGCGCCACCTCGCACACCGCCTCGACAGCAGCCTCCGCCAATGGCGCGCGCCCCATGTTGGTGTGAATGACGATCCCCGTCGCGTTGAGGACCCGCTGCAGCCGCGTCCGGTCTTGGACTTCCAGATGACGCCGCACGTCGTCAAAAAACCGTTCATGCGAGAACGCCCCCGCCGTCCCCTGCTGAATCCGCCGCCGGGCCTC
>CAZZVX010000301.1:0-6434 GCA_964657535.1 Armatimonadota bacterium
GTCGATGGGAGAAAGGCCAGTAATTACAACCCTGTGCCTCTGGTATGATCGTGATGAATGCTAGGGGAGAGTGGTATGGGCGAAGAAGACTTTCGGAGGCGGATGGTGCGGGCGGCGCAGGAAGCGCGTAAGGCGGCCACACCTGCGGAAAAGGCGCTATGGGAGATGGTGCGCGGCGAAGCGAGTCGTGCTGGGCATTTCGGCGTCTATTTCCGGCGACAAACGATCCTGGCCTCGTTCCGCGTGGACTTCTATTGCGGCAAGTTAAACTTGTCCATTGAGATTAACAGTAGCATCCATGATGACCCGGATGTACAGAAGCGTGATGCTGATCGCCAATCCATCTTGGAACGCGACTGCGGCCTATAGTTCCTACGCCTCAGCAACGATGACATTCTCCAACATCCGCAGCAAGCGCGCCAGCGAATCCTCCAGACAGCCGAACAACTCGCCCAAGAACAACAGGTATAATCTCCTTTGTCACTTGTCCTATTGTGCAAAGCCGCAAATGCCTTTCCCCTATTGTCAAGCGGTAACTGCCCCTGCCACTTGCCTTTCTCCCATCGACGCACTGGCGCGCCCGGAGGGCCGATGGGGGAAAGGTGCCGAGGGCGGATAGGGAGCTTCCGCCGCCAAGCCGGAGAGAGAGCCGCTATGGCACCTGAACGTTGACTTTGGCGGAGGCCATATTGCCGGATACGTCTACCGCCTGCACTTCGATGGTGTGCGCGCCGGACGAAAGCGGGGCAGTGATGAGCGTGTATGACTCTGAAGTCGAGTCGAACAGGCCGTCGTCGGCGATGGCGGCGAGGGGGTCGCCGCCGTCCACTTTCGCCTGGACGGCTTTCACGAACGCCAGTGGCGTGGTCACTGTTCCGCGCACCGTGACGCTCTTATCGGAGCCGACCGTCGGCGTCCCGGCCAGAACGGTCGGCAGGGTGTTGGCGACGGTGAACGACGGCGAGGTGTCTTTCGCGGTGAGGGCGCCCTGCGGATTGCTGGTCTTGTCGCTGGCGACGATCTCGATCTGATAAACGCCGTCCGGCACGGTGGTCGTGTCCCAGGTGTAGGACATATCTTTGAGGTTGCTGGCGGTCGTGCTGTCGGGCGTGGCGGCGGCTGCCTGCGCGTGCTGAATGGTCAGTAATTGGCGGGCCATCGCGGGCGCCTGGGCGAGCATCTGCGCGCGGACGCTGCTCGGCAGCTCCGGGTGCGCGGCGAGGCTGTCCTGCATCTTCTTCACTTCCGCCGCCACTTCCTGATCGGTGACGGGGCCGATGGCCGTGGCTGAGGCCGGAGGCGTCTTCCCGGTCGCGGCTGCCGCCGGCGTCGTTGCCGGGGCCGGGGACTTTTTGGGGAGCAGCGTCCAGGTCTTCCCGCCGTCGGACGAGTAGGACAGGTCGAACGTCAGCGTGTCCTTGTCGGGGTCGCCGGCTGTCCAGCGCAGGGTGGCCGTTTTCGAGAACGCATCGCCTTCCGCCGGGCTGGTCAGGTGCACGGTCGGCGCCTGGTTACGCGGCAGGTAATAGACCGTCACTTCGCGCAGGCGCGGGACGCTGCCGCTCGTGATCGCCGCGCTCGCGCCGGTCAAGGTCGCTTGATACTGTAAATAGCGGCCCGGCGGCGATGTGATCTTCTGGCCCGTCGGTGCCGTGTAGGCGGAAGACCAGTCACTCCAGGAGGCGTCCGGGCGCTCGACGTCGCCGGAACGTGTCTGCAGGGCGATCTGCGTTCCCGCCGGCGTGCCGGCGGTCCAGGAGATCGTCCCCCAGTGGGCGGGCAGGCCGGCGTCGTGGACGGTGCTGACGAACTTGCCGTGCAGGTCGCCCGACGCGCCGATGGCGTACAGCGAGCCGACCGTGCTGGTGCCGGTGTAGACCTGGCCGTTCGTGTGGTCCACCGCGAGCGAGAGGAACTGCTCGTCCGTCGGCGCGACGAAAGACTGCACCGTTTCGTCGGGGCTGATGCGGTAGATGGTGTTCCCGGCGCAGGCGTACAGGTTGTCGCTCCCGTCCGTCTGCAGGCTCAGAACGCTCGACGTGGCCCGGTCCGACAGGACCTTCGCGCTCCCGTCGGGGGTGATCTTGTAAATCAGGCCTTTGGGCGTCGTGCCGGCGTACACATTGCCGCCGCTGTCGGTCGCCAGCGCCGAGATGCTCTGTTCGGGCGCGTCATAGAAGACGCTGGTGGCGCCGCTCGGAATGATTTTGTAGACGATGCCGTCGGGAGACGATCCGGCGTAGACGTTGCCGCTCTTGTCGAGCGTCAGCGAGAGCAGGTGCGCTTCTGGGGACGCGAACCAGGGGGTGGTCGGGGCGACCCCGGACGCCGGGACGGCATAGACGCATCCCGTCCCGCCGCCGGTGGCGACCAGGAGCCGGGCCTGCGACTCGTCGTAGACGAGCGCCGTGACGTACTTCTCCTGGGCGGTGAAGAACGGTTTGCCTTTTCCGTCCGGGCCGATCTTATAGACGATCCCGTGCGGCGCGGTTCCGGCGTAGAGGCTGCCCTGCGCGTCCCGTGCCAGCGCCGTGACTTCCAGCTGGCCCGTCGCGAAGAACAGCGTCGGCTTGCCGCTCGCGTCGAACCGGTAAACGTTGCCGTGGTCGCCGGTCCCGGCGTAGACGTTCCCCTGGCCGTCGGGCAGCAGGGACCACAGATAGGTTTCCCCGGTCTCGGCGACTTTCGTGAGCGCGGCTGACAGCCGCACGTCGCCGTCGCTGGTGACCGAGACGTTTTGCAGCGTCCCGGCGGCGAAATCGGTCGTCGTCCCCTGACGCCAGACCGAGGCCAGCCGCCCGACCGTCGTGACGGCGGGGGGGGCTTTCGCGGGCGCCGCGCCCGCCGGTGCTGTCGCTGCCGCAGCCGGGGCGCTCGCCCCGCCGGTCTTGGTCGTCGCTGCGATTCGGGACGTACCGGTAGCCGAAAAAGCGATGGGCATGGCAGTCAGGTTGTCGCCTGCGGTCGGCAGGGCAAGCGACGAAGTCACAGAGGTGTCATCGCTGCCGTCGTCCGCCGAGGCCGTGTCCGTCGTCGCGGGGGCGCTGCCGTCGGCGGGTGCCGGGGCGGCGGGTGTCGCCGCCCCGATTGCCGCAGGATCGCCGAGGGCCTTCTTCTCAATGGTGATCGTTAGCGCCTGCGAGCCGGACGTGATGTACGGCGTCGCCTGGATGACTTTCACTTCGTCGCGCTCGGTCTTCAGCCCCGAAGAGTGCGTGGACTGCATCACGTCGGCCAGGGTGGGGGGGAGCGTCGTCAACTTCTCCCCGGCGATGTTGATGGCGTTGGTCGGCAGCAGCAGGCGGGCGACGATCTCGTTGTTACGCGGGGTCTCGGTGAACTGCTTGACGAGCTGGGCGACGTTGCCGGCAGGCGCGGTCGGCTCGGACGGGCGCAGCAGGATGATGCCGCCGCCGAGCGAGATGCCGCCGCCGCCATCGCCGCCGCCTTTGACGGTCAGCGTGAGCGCGCCGGTCTGTGTGGTCTCCGGGATTTTGAGCGAGACGTAGCGGGTGACGGGGTCGCGCTTGAACGGCTTCAGCACGACGCCGACGCTGACCGTATCGCCGGGCGCGTATTTGCCCTGCTTGACGAAAATATGGTCCACTTCGGCGGTGTCGTGCCGGTTCTCGATAGTCACGCCCATCTTCAGACTCTTGAGCGCCAGCGGGTAGAACGGGTTGGACGACAGCAGGCGCAGCAGGCTGTCCAGGTCGCCGACGGCGCTCTGGTCAATGCTGATGGCGTCGTAGAACGTGTTGGTGCGCTTGACGTGGCCGATCTGCTCCACGTCGGCGTCCATTGTCACCGTGGCGACCGAGTCGCCCGGCTGCCCATGCACCTGCGCGATGGCGGCGTCGGCGAGCTGCGTCACCAGTTGACTCGTCAGCAGCGGGTGATTAATCACCTGCATATGAAAGATTTTGTGGCGCTTGATGGACAGGTCGTTGACATCCACCGTCATCGGGACCATCTGCGGCATCGAGCCGATCAGGCCGCCGACCGAGAAGGGCCGGTCCTGGGAGATGCGCCCCACAGTCTTGATGGGCGAGCCGAGCTTGACCGAGTCCTGGAAGGACGGGAAGATGTTGACGACGTAGGCCGTCGTCATCGCCGCGTCCACCGGGCCGAAGTCCGTGAACGGGTGGCCGAACAGCAGGACACGGTTGCCGTCCCGATAAGTGACGGTGCCGGTCGCCGTCAAGTCCATGTCGCCCTGCACGAGCGAGACGCCGACCGCCGCGCCGGGAACGAGCGACGCGCCTTTTGCGAGCGGATTGTCGGCGTCCGCGCCGCCTCCCCCGCCGGCCATGACGTCCAGGTGGTAGGGGGAGAGGGCCGTCCGCAGGCGCGACAGCGCCGACAGAGAGAAGCCGCTGGCCGAGACCGGCAGATCAATCTGCTGGAAGTTCTGCCCCGCCACCGTCAGGCCCGTGCCGGCCGCGCCCGTGTCCGCCGTCGCCCCGATGGACGACGGCTTGGAGGGCAGGTCGGGACTCCACGAGTCGAACATATCCTCAATCGGCGTCGCCAGGGCAATCGGGTCGCGCGGGAACTCCGTGCCGGGGATGCCCATCGAGATCGCGCCGACCAGCCGCCCGTTGATGTAGATCGGGCTGCCGCTCATGCCGTGCGCGATGTTGAGATGCTCCGTGACCGAGGGGCCGTCCAGGGCGCGAAAAAGGATATAGTCCTTGCCCTCGTTGAACTTGGAGATGACTCCCAGAATCTCGACGTGGAACTTCTCGATCTTGGTGCCTTTGAACACCGTCAGCGCGTAGCCGCGCATTCCGGGGCGCAGTTCGCTGACCGGCATGAACTTCTTGGGGTCGAACTGCTGCCGGTGTCCCGTCGCGGAGGGCGGCGCCGGGACGGGCGCTTTGGCGTTTGCCGTGGAAAGGCAGAGCGCGGCCACGAAGGGCGCGGCGGCGGGTAACAGCAGGCGGAATAAGCGAGTCATAGTGTCTTTCTTGGAAAGTGCAGCGTCGTTGGATTCGTTACGGCGTGGAGCGGTAGACTTGTTCCGGGTCGAACTGCGGCTGGGTGATCGTCCGCCACTCGCCGCCCTCGGACACCGTCTCCCGGTAGTAGCAGGTCGGGTGGCCCGTGTGGCAGGTCGCGCCGACGGGGCGGGCGAGGACGAGCAGCGAGTCGTCGTTGCAGTTGACGCGCAGGGCGACGAACTGCAGCACGTTGCCGCTTGTCTCGCCTTTGGTCCACAGTTTCTGACGGGAGCGCGTCCAGAACGTGACATGGCCCTCGCGCAGAGTCTTCGCCAGGGCGTCGCGGTTCATAAAGCCGAGCATCAGCACGTCTTTAGTGTCGGCGTCCTGGACGACGGCAGGGGCCAGGCCGTCAACGGCCTTGTCCCAGCGGATTTGGTCGAGAATGGAGTCGCTCATAGGTTCTTAAGACAGCCAGTGGCGCAGGAGGGTGAAGAGGGCCGCGCCCGCCATCACGAGAAAGGGCGCGCAGCCCTTGCCCTGGGCGAACTGCTTCTGCCCGACGACGTCGTGGCGCGGGTTGATCTGCGGCGGCGGCTGGGAGTAGTCGGGGGCGCTGATGGCGTATCGTTCCGGGGATTTGGAACTGCCGCGCCAGACGTACAGCGCGGCGTCAGTGTTGGTAGCCGGGTAATTGGACGTGAACTGGAACAGCGCCTCGCCGTCTTCGGGGTACAGTCGCCCGCCCTGCCAGCGCAGCCAACTCGCGCCCCCGTCGTCGGTGTGCCAGCGGATCGCCTGCCAGTCGCGGGGACACATCTCGTTGGTGACGGCTTCCGGGTACTTGGTCTGCGGGGCCGCGCCGGGGAAGAAGTACGGGCCGATATCGAGCCGCGTGATGCCCTGCCCGTTCTGTTCCTCTCCGATGGTGAGCTGATACATGAAGCCCGTAACGACTTGCTGTGTCTCGACATTGGGCGCGGTGACGGTCGGCATTCTGGGGTCGGGCCTCCTGAAACGATGGCGGCGCAGGGGTGGCTGCGCGAATCACAAATCTGTCCGTCTATTGTACCAGATTTTGCCGCGTTTGCCCAACTTGACGCGGGCGGCGATTTTATGCTATACTTCACGGCAGTTAAATTCCGCAAGTCGCGCCGCCAATCCCACCCGGCGGCGAGGATCGCAACGAGAGGATTACACCATGGCTTACGGTTCCCCCAGCGGGGGGCGCGGTCCCGGAGGGCGTCCCGGCCCCGGCGGACCCGGCGGCAACAAGAACCGCCGTTTCAAGCGCCGCAAGGTCAGCACGCTGACCCTGAACAAGATCACGTCGGTTGACTACAAGAACGTCACGCTCTTGCGCCAGTTCACCGATGACCGGGGCAAGATCGTCCCGCGCCGCCGCTCCGGCGCGACGGCCAAAGAGCAGCGCATGATCGCGGTCGCCATCAAGCGCGCCCGCGAGATCGCTCTGCTCCCCTTCGTCCGCGA
>CAZZVX010000302.1:0-3742 GCA_964657535.1 Armatimonadota bacterium
CCCTGCGGCAATCAAAGCCAGGCCCGCCGAAAGAGAGTACGTAGCAAAAGACGAAAAAAAGAGCGTCAGCGTCACAAACAATATTGGAAACAGGCACACGCTCAATGCGCCGACGAACAGGCGCGGGTGAAACGTGTGCGTGTGCATCCAAACCGCCCATGCCAGCAATACCGACCAGAGCGCGACGCTCACCAACAGCATCAGGATTAAACCCAGCCACTTGCCGAGATAAACAGCAGCGCGCGGCAACGGCTTGGGAACGACAATCGATAAAACGCCTCTATCCACCTCGGCCGTGATCGCGCCGGCAGCCAGCGTAACGGCGAGGATGGAGGCGAAGAACTTCATCACGCCGCAACCTTGCCAGGCGAGAAGACGGCCAGTATTGTTACGTGCCGTTTCCATGTCAAAGCCCATAAAAGGGCCGGTTTTGACCGTGATCGGAAGAAAAGCGAACGCGGCAAACAATAGGGCAATCAGCGCGGCGGCCAAGAAAACGCGCCGCCGGATCGCTTCCCGAATGGTCAGTCCCGCCAGTGTCCAGACCGCCGTCATACGTTCCCTTTCGTCTCCACCACGCGGATAAACAGGTCTTCCAGCGACTCGCGCATCGGCACGAGCGACATCAGCCGCCCGCCCTCGCGCACCGTCGCCGCGACCAGTTCCGGGATCAGGGTTTCGTCGGGGATGGTCGCCGTGATCTGCTCGCCGTCGGCGTGGACCGTCCGGCTCAGGCTTTCGAGCGCCTTGATTAGCGACGGCGTCTGGCCGAGAATCCGCATCTGCACCGTGGACGGCGCGGCGAGCAGGTCGTCAATCTTGCCCTGACGCACCACCTGGCCGTTTTTCAGGATGGCGACCTGGTCGCAGGTCATCTCGATCTCGGACAGGAGGTGGGAGTTGAGCATGACCGTCTTGCCCAGGTCTTTGAGATGCCCGACGATCTCGCGCACCTCGCGCCTTCCCAATGGGTCGAGCGCGCTGGTCGGCTCGTCTAAGATGACCAGATCGGGGTCGTTCAGGATCGCCTGCGCCAGCCCGACCCGCTGCTGCATCCCTTTGGAGAATTCGCGTATCCGGCTCTTGCGCCGCTCGATCAGGCCGACCAGCTCCAGGGTTTCGGGGATACGGGCGCGGCGCTTCGAGGCCGACATCCCGTACAGCCGCCCGTGCAGGTCTAAAAACTCTTCCGCCGTCAGGAACTCATGGAACTGGAACTTCTCCGGAAGGAAACCGAGTTTCCGGCGGGCCTCCTGGTCGCCGATGGGCTGGCCGAGCAGACTGGCCTGCCCCGCCGTCGGGTAGATGTTGCCGAGCAGCATATTGATCGTGGTCGTCTTGCCCGCGCCGTTGGGGCCGAGGAAGCCGAAGACGTGGCCGCGCGGCACCTGCAGCGACAGATCCTGCACCGCGACAAAGGGGTGTCGACTCCTCTTGCCGCCGTACACCTTGCGCAGATGCTTGGTCTCAATGGCGAGTGTCGGGTTGGTCATAAAGAACGGGTCTCAGCGCCGGAGGTCGGAAAGACGCGGGTTAAGGAACCCCTGCCGGGTGAACGCGGGCCGCCGGATGTCGGGACGCCGGGGCGACTCCGCGAGGCGCTGCACGGCCCAGCCGAGCAGCAGGACCGGCGTCTGCACCAGCCAGAAGGGCAGGAAGACGGCACAATAAACGAGGGTCGCGACGATGTACGCGCTGCGCTCCACCGGCGCGGCGTCCGTCAGATGAGCCTGGGCGTCGCTCATCAACGTCAGACACATCGCGCTGATCTGGGCCGCGATCCCCACGGTCGCGTATAAAGCGCATAATAGCGCGATGCTGAACAGCAGCGCGAAAGCGATGACGGCCTGTGGCAGATACGGCATCCGCCAGCGGAGGCTCTGCAGGTGCCGCCACTGTCCCTGGATCGGTTTTCGGAACGGATTTTCGCTGGTCACGACAGTCTCCCCTTGTTGAACGACTCTTCACGGAAGGATATACGCCGCACGGTTTCGGGCGCTCGCGCGCAGTATTCGACGCGACGTGTCCATTATCCTTTACGGTTTTGACGCCGCTCTCGCAAGTACCCCGTGATCATCACGAACCCCTGCGCGGCCATCACATTGGTGACGAAGTAGAAAACGAACTCCTCCAGCGGCAGCGGGCCGAAATAGACGCCGACGACGCGATTCGGGTCCACGCGCCAGATGCCGTGGCCCAATGCGAAGCCGTCACAGGCGCCCAGATAGAGCGTCGCCAGCGCGACGGTGACGCCGATCAGCCGCCGCCATCGCCACAGTTCGCGCCCCGCCGCCAGCCACTGCAACACGATCACCGGCACGGCCCAAAGGAGTTCGTAGCGCAGGTACGCGCCGTGGCCGGTCACAGCTCGCCCCCGTCGCTGGGCTTCAGCACGCGGGCCAGCGCCGTCAGCAGAAGGCACAAAAAGACGCCCTGCAGTCCGTAGAACGCATACTCCTCCCACGGAAGGGAAAAGACGAAGTGCGACGGCGGCGCGAACTGCGGGTCGAACGACCACAGCCCGACGCGGGCCGCGTGGTTGTCCCAGGGCGCGGTATAGACGAACGCCAGCGCGCAGACGACCGCGCAGGCCAGCCCGTGGCGGCGGCGCAGACGGCGGGCGACAAACAAAGCCAGCCCGACGGTCGGCGCGACCAGGAACACGAGCAGGAACTGCACATACGTCATACCCCATTATAGCCGCAAACCGCGCCGTCGCGACTGAGCGCACGGACGGTTTTAGGAACATTCCCCCAGGGGAAGAACCCAGCCATACGCCTTCCCGGAGGAACACATGGCACAGCAGATACCGATTGACCCGTCGGCGCGCGCCGACGACCCGCGGGCCGACGACGCCCGCCACGACGGCACCCACGAAGTCACGCCGGACGTCGCCTACAAACGATTGGCTATCGTCAACGTCGCGTTCTACGGACTCGCCCACGCGGGAGACAGGGGCTGGGTGCTGATAGACGCCGCCCTGCCCGGCACGGCGGGCGCGATTGCCAAAGCCGCCGAGGAACGCTTCGGCCCGGAAGCGCGCCCGGCGGCCATCGTGATGACGCACGGACACTTCGACCACGTCAGCGCCTTGAAGGAACTCGCCGCGCGGTGGGACGCGCCCATCTACGCCCACACGCTCGAACTGCCCTATCTGAACGGCACCGCCGCCTATCCGCCGCCCGACCCGACGGTGGGCGGAGGGCTGATGGCACTCACCTCGCCGCTGTTCCCCAAAGGCCCGGTTGACGTGTCCGACCGCCTGCAGACCCTGCCCGACGACGGGACAGTGCCGTTCATGCCCGGCTGGAAATGGCTGCACACGCCCGGCCATGCCCCCGGCCACGTCTCACTGTGGCGCGAATCCGACCGGACACTGCTCGCCGGAGACGCCTTCGTGACCACCGCGCAGGAGTCCGTCTACGCCGCCGCCACACAGCGCCCCGAACTGCACGGCCCGCCGATGTACTTCACCCCGGACTGGCCGAGCGCCAAGTCCTCCGTCGAGCGGCTCGCCGCCCTGGAACCCGAAACCGCCGTCACCGGCCACGGACGCGCCATGCAAGGCCCCGCCCTGCGCGACGCCCTGCACGCCCTCGCCCGCGACTTCGACACTGTCGCGGTCCCCGCCCACGGCCACTACGTCCTGCACCCCGCCAACGTCGCCCACGGCAACGCCTACGTCGGCGTCCACGGCGCGTAACTCTCACCCTCTCCCCTGCCATTCCCCGCCCAAACCGAT
>CAZZVX010000302.1:3752-6430 GCA_964657535.1 Armatimonadota bacterium
GAATGAGAGACGAATGAGAAATACATAACAAACAGCCCCCAAAACACGACCAAACGCCGCCGAAAGCCCACCACCTGTAAGCGGCCCAGCGCGGCCTATTTCGTTTAGCGATACGCGGTATAATGCTTACAAGTCCGCTCCACAAGGCGTTATTGTTGCCACGGAGGTTACTGAAGAATTATGATGAAGTCAAGTCTCTCCGCCAGTGTTCTATCAGTCGGTCTAGTGATGCTGACTCCCGTCTACGCTGCCCCGACCCATGCGAAGCAGGTCAAACAGGCGAAGCCGGGCGTTGCACGAGTTGCGCCGCCGCCTCCTGTCTGGCATTCTGACCTGGCGCTGGCGAATGTTCTTGGGCCGGAGATAGTGATGGAAAACTATGCGATGCGTCTGCCGAACGGCTACCGGCGCATCCCCATGCCGAACGCCGACGCCGCTCTCGCTAACGGCTATGACGTTTATGTATTTAGCCGTGACAGGCTCCCTGATGGATCGGCGCCGACCCTCGCCGTCGCCGTCGTGACGCCGCCACCGAGCGTCACGCAGTCTTTCCCGCTTAGCGAGGTACTTGAAAACATCATTGAGCAGAAGCGGCACAAGATGGGAGGCTTCACCGAAAGTCGCGTCGAGCGGGGCAAGATCGGAACACTAACGTTTGCACGGGTACGTTACAAAGGAACCCTGACTGGCCCGATAGGCACACGCACCGTCCCCGGTATCGCGTATGCCGCCGTGGACGGGCGTAAGATCATGCAAATCCAGGCGGAAGACGTGGCGGAACACGCCCGAGTGTCTCTGCCGCTCATGGAAGCCAGCATCCTGACGTTCCATAGGCAATAGGTCGAACAACCGCCCCTTCCCAACCCGCGCAGGCGGGTTTCGTGACGCTAGGCCCGGAATTCATTCCGGGCCTGCCGCCGCACTCCCCGCCACCCTCCTAATCTTCCCTTTAGGGAGGACCCCAGCGAAGCGGGCAGGTAGGTCTGCGACCCGCACCTACCCGCCGCCGACGGCGGGCTTGAGCCAGGGCGTGCCGGGGTAGTACCACCGATCAGAGGACATCGCCTTCACATGGCCGTCCAGGAACGCCACCTCGGAGAAGCCCGTGTGACGCGCGTTCGGCCCGGCCCAGTCCGTGTTGGTCGCGCTCAGCGGCCCCGCATGGCCCGGATCGTCCAGAATCCACGACGGGTTCTTGACGCTGGAAGTCGTGTACGGCGCGGCGGCCTGGCTCTGCACCCCGCCGTCGCACAGGTAGACCGTGCTGGACGGCTGCGCGACCTGCGCCAGCGTCACATTGCCGAACGTGTCCAGCAGCGAAACATCGAAGTTGGCGAGATAACTCGTGTGAAACGGCGCGACATAGCCGGCAGGCGGCGGGTTTGTTGCGTAACTCGGCACGGCGGTGTTGCTGTCGTCGGGACACTGGAACACGCCCGTGCTTTTCGTGTACGGGTACAGCGTCTGAGGCCAGAGCAACGTCGGGTACGTCGTGTAGTTCAGATACTGGGCCGTGTGCGGGTACGTCTCGTCGTTGTCCTGCACATACTGAAGCACGGCCAGCATGATCTGCTTCTCGTTGGAAGCGCACGCGGTCTGCCGGCCCTTCTCGCGGGCCTTCGCAAACACGGGAAAAAGAATGGCCGCGAGCGTCGCGATCATGGCGATCACGACGAGCAGCTCGATCAGCGTGAAGCCGCGTGGGGCGCGGCGGCGGGCAAAAAACAGCGTGTGCATGACGGGTCTCCTGATTGGGTCAGCATCTTCGGGGAAGGCCGTTTCCTCCCCGACGCCGCCATCATAGCAGGCGGCTCCGACACGATCCCGACAAAACCCGACGCGCGAAATGCGCAATAAATAATTTTTTGCGCTACAATAAAACGTGGACGCTCGCTGTCATATAGAGATGCAGGGGCCGCTGCGCCTGACACGGGGCGGGGAAACGCTGACCCGCTTCCCGCGCCAGAAAGCCGCCGCCCTGCTGGCGTATCTCGCCCTGCACCCCGGCCCGCAGCCCCGCGAAACCCTGATTGACCTGCTCTGGCCCGACAGCGACCTGCCCGCCGGGCGCGACAGCCTCAGCACCACCCTGAGCAGCCTGCGCCGGATGCTCGAACCCACCGGCGTCCGCCGGGGCAGCGTGCTGGTAACGACACACGCCCACGTCGGCCTGGCCCCCGCCGCCGTCACCACCGACGTGGCCGAGTTTGAGAAATTATTGCGCGACGCCGAACGCGCCGACCATCCCGCCGACAAAGCCGACCTGCGGGGACGCGCGGCGGCCCTGTACAGCAGCGACTTCCTGCCCGGCTTCTACGACGACTGGGCCATCCGAGAATCCGAGCGCCTGCAAGCGCGCCTGCTCGAAACGCTCGGCCAACTCTCCGAAGACCTGGAAGCGGCGGGGCGCGGTGGTCAGCAGCTCGGTGATCTGGACGAGGTTGCCGCTGGACTCCTTGATGCCGATGACGTTAGGTAGGTCGGCGAGGCGGAGGACGGTGGCGGGTTCGAGGTTGGCACCGGTGCGGGAGGGGATGTTGTAGAGGAGGATGGGCAGGTCGACGGCTTCGGCGATGGCCCTGAAGTGGTGGTACTGGCCCTCCTGGCCGGGCCGGTTGTAGTAGGGGTTGGCGGTAAGGATGCCGGCGAGGCCGGGGATGCGGGCGAGTTTGCGGGCG
>CAZZVX010000303.1:0-2102 GCA_964657535.1 Armatimonadota bacterium
GGCGCGGACCTCCGGGTGAGTCGCCTCGACGTCACGAACGTCGTAGCCGGACAGGTAGATCATGCCCTTCGAGACCGACGCGCCGTAGCGGGCGGCGAAGTCCGGGTCGCGCCACACGGACTTCCAGTCCTTCATGTCGAAGACCTCCCACCCGCCGGGGACGTTCGGCAGGATCGCATGGGTCAGGACCGCCCACCCGTCGCCGAACGCGCACCGGACGATTCCACCCGGCACGATGTACTGGCGCAGCGCCTTGCCCGTGTCCGGGTCGAGCTGGGAAAAGCCCTGGTCGGTCGCGGTGTAGAGATTGCCGCCCATCGAGGCGAAGCTGTAGGTGTAGCCGTTGTGCGTCTGCCAGAGGATGCCGCCGTCACTGGAGCGCAGCGCGTACTGGTTGCCTAGGCCATCAGCGACGAGCAGAAGCCCTTTGAAGAGAAGCGGTGCGCAGTGGCCGAGGGTAATGTGGACCCGACGCACGTTCAGGGCGCCTGTGACGCTGACGCCCTGTGTAGGGGTGGACCAGAGGCGCTGGCCGTTGCGCGGGTCAATGGCGCAGGCGGTGCCAAAGTCCGCGTTGAAGTAGACAGCATGCTCGTTGACTGCTGGGGCAGCGCTCATACCGAGCAGGAGGGTACTCCCCGAGTCGAAAGTGACATCCCACAGAAGCGCCCCGTCAGTCAGGCGCACTGCAGTCAAGCCGCGCCCGGTGCGGAAGACGGCCCGGTCGTGCCAGACGACGGGCGGACTGAGGATGCTGCCGCGCGAGTCCGCCGGTGGGCGGGGGGTGAGAGTGCCGGCGTCATAGTCCCAGCGGGTCTGCCCCGTGCGGGCGTCCAGCGCAACGAGGTGTCCGCTACGTCCGCGAGAGACGCCGACGAGCAGACAGTCGCCGGTCTGTACGGGCGCAATGAGGCTGATTCGGGTGGACGAATCTTGTCCCGGCTCTGGCAGAAGGGGGAGACCGTCAAGTAAGTCATGTCGCCAGACCCGGCTTCCCGTCTTCGGGTTGCGCGCCTCCACAGCACTCCCGCATTCGATATTGAGTGTCCGTCCATCCCTCAGCACTCGGACGGCCGTCAGTTCCGGCGGCGACACTTCCCAGGTCAGTGTCGGCAGGGTCGTCACCGGGCAACTGCCCGGCACGGCGGTCACACCCGAAGAAACAAAACCGGACGTTGCACCTGCTGGGGCAGCAGCCGCCGGGAAAGGCGCCGCGGCCAGTCTGAGCATCAGTAAGACGCACGTGACAAGGAGGCGGGAGGCGGGAGGGCGACGGGCAATGCAGCCCGTCAGCCATGTAGCGCCAGCGCCTTTGCCCCTCCGGCGCCCACCTTCTGCAAGGCACACCGACGAATCCTGGTCCTCGGAGGCGGCCGCCGCAGGGAGTTCCGGATAAATCCATCCCGCAACTATTGGGGTCATGAGTGGCCGCCTACAAAGTTGGTCAAGTATGTATGGGCCATCCAGAGTCATGCCCAGCGTGCCGGACCGTCCGCCTCGGACCCGATTGGTGCGACCTTTCGCATGACTACTACGGGATCGCGGTCGTGACGGCCAGTAGGTATGCATCGGCCAGCGCAGCCGACCCGTCTTCAGAACTCGCTGTAATTGTCGCATCGAAACCGAGATAGAGATATAGGCCACTGTTAGCAAAGTTGTTCTGGTACGTGCTCGGGGAGACGGTGACGGTCTCGGTGTCGTCGATAACGCCCGTGTCGACGTTTTCGCCCCACACGAGGCTGTTGTTCTGGTAAATATAAGCGCCGCCACGATCGTGATCACTGTAGTCGTTATACTGACCAGAACTATAATCGGGGCCGGGATCACCGAAGGAGTACGATGTCGCAGCGCCAGGCGGGTCGGCAATCGTATCATAGTTACTGTCTGCTTGGAGGTTGCCTGGCAAACCGATGCTGCTGTCGCTTGGAAACACAGCACCACTGCCGAGGCCGACGGTCGCCGTGGCTGATCCCACTGGAGTGATCGCCCCCGTCGTCCCATCGACGCTGTAGCTGGCCGCCGCCATCGCCGTCCCTATCGTCAGCGCCATACTCGTGAGGCTAATCCCAGACGTGGGTACGCCACCCGCCTGTCCGGTCGTG
>CAZZVX010000303.1:2112-6426 GCA_964657535.1 Armatimonadota bacterium
GGCGTTTGCGGTTGCATCGGGAGAAGGCAGCGAGTTGGCGATAGCGACTCCGAACCAGGTTGATGTACAGACCGGCA
Source organism: Armatimonadota bacterium (assembly GCA_964657535.1). Lineage (GTDB taxonomy): Bacteria > Armatimonadota > Armatimonadia > Armatimonadales > Capsulimonadaceae > CAZZVX01. Next base: position 2,190 of record CAZZVX010000303.1, read on the forward strand.
CATTAGTGTTAGGCGCCTGTGGCGCCGTCTGCCAGTTAGCGACACACACTCCGCTGCCGCTCACGGCAATCGCCCCGCTTCCAGTTCCACCGCCGTCACTGTTGTACAGCCATCCGTAAGAATCGGCCTGGACCGGCAGCGGCATGCTCACAACGGCGCCCAGAGCGCCGAGGAGCACACAGCCCAGCGAGAGTGCGCGGCGGCTCGGCTGTCGTAAGTTGTTCATTCTTCCGTCCTTTCTCAAGCCTGATTTCAGGCGCGGTGCCTGGTAGGGGGTACTGAGCGTTACATCGGCACCCGTCATCCTTTGCGGTGTGCGGCGTTAGGAGCCGGAGTATGAGTCGCTGACACTCCCGGTAGCACTCGCGCTGCCCTCACTGGTGGAGTGGGACAGGCTGGAGGTCACCGTCACGTCCGAGGTCGGCACCGTAAACGTCAGCACGATGTTGCCGGGAACTGAGAAGTGCGCGTGGAACCATGCGCCCGTGTAGGCGGACTGCGTCGAGGTGATGTTGTTGATCGTCTCCGACCAGCCCGTTAGCGGAATGGACGTGCTGCCCGGTGCCGGCATCGCCCCCGCCGTATGCGCGGTGCTGGCTATCGTCACGACCGGGAGCGTCAGGTCGGACGTGTTGAAGGAGATCGTCGTTGTTGGCCCCAACAGAACCTGGGATCCCGTCGCCGGGTACACCGCAGAGACCAACGTACTGCCCCCAGTATTGGACACCTGCGCGCTGCCGATGCCGGTCGTGTTGCCGGGGTTCACGCTCGCCTGGTAAAGCTGTTGCTGCGAGTGCTGAACCACGTACAAAGTGGGCCAGGTCGTCGTGCTATTCCAGGTGAACGTCCAGGTGCCGGAGCAGTTGGCCTCCGAAGAGGAGTTGACGGCGCTCGTCGTCGTCCCCGCCACCAGCGCGGACGCCAGCAGGGTCGTCCTCGTACTGACGCTGATTGACGTGGCATTGCCGCTGACCGTCGGCGTGGGCAGGTTCGAGCCGGACGGCGGCGTCGCCGTCCAGTAGCCGTCCTGGGAGGTGGGCGTCCCCGACGCCTCGCCCGACTTCGCGCTTTCCGGCGCCGAGGCGAACAGCGCCGTCACCCTGTAGTAGTAGGCCATCGACGGGCTGTTCGACAGGCCCGTGTCCACGTAGGCGGGACCCGTCACCGGGGCGGCGTTGACCGCCGTGCTACCCTCCCCGCCCGCGCTCGTCCCCCGGTAGATGTTGTACCCGGTCGCGCCCACCGAGCGCGTCCACGTCAGAAGCGCCTGCGCATCCCCCGCCGTTACCGCGAGGCTCGTCGGGGCCGCCGGGGCGACGGGAGCCGCATGGACCTCCGCGCACGGCGTTCCCTCCCCACTCGCGGCGACTGCCGTTAACTTGTAGTAGTACGTCGTCCCGTCCGTCAGGCCGGCGTCCGTGTAGGACGTCCCCGTGATCAGGGTCTGCACCGGGACGTTCCCTTCGCCGCCCGAAGACGTGGCGCGGTAAAGGTTGTACGAGGCCGCCCCCGACTCGGCGGCCCAGGACAGGCTGACGGACTCGTTGCCGGGCGCGGCGCTGAAGCCGGTCGGCGCGGTCAGGCGCGTGGCGCCCACCGTCGCGCTCACGGGCGGGCTGCTGGAACTGACAGCCCCCTGCCCGTCCACGCTCGTCGCGGCCACAGCGTAGTAGTAGGTCGTCCCGGAGGTCACGCCGGTGTCGGCATAGCTCGCGCTTGTCAGGCCGGTCTGGTAGGCGGTCAGCAGGCCGGCGCTCGTCCCCCGGTAGAGCGTGTACTTGGTCGCCCCCGTGACCGTACCCCAGTACAGACTCACGGAAGTTGAATACCCGATTGCCTTCAGCCCGGCGGGGGCCGCCAGCGGCGTGCTGCCGGGCGTGGCGCTCGGCTCGTTCGAGTGGCCCCCCTCGCCGCCCGTGTCGACGGCGGTGAGGTAGTAGTAGTAGGTCTGGCCGGTAGTCAGGCCGGTGTCATGGTACGAAGTGCCGGTCAGTCCCGTCAGGTAGAGGGACACGCTGCTGGTCGTCCCCCGCCACAGGTTGTACGAGAGCGCCCCGGAGACGGCGTCCCAGGTCAGGTCCACCTGCGAGGCGCTGCCGCTGTCGGGGCCGGCGGTCAGGCCGGCGGGGGCCGCGATCTTGGTCGAGCCCGGCGTCCCGCAGGCGGCGTTGCTGAGGGTCCCCTGGCCGGAGCTGGCGACCGGGGCCAGTTTGTAGTAGTACGTCGTGCCGGCGGTCACGCCGGTGTCGTTCCAGGACGTGCCGGTGACGCCGGTCTGGTAGAGCGTGGTGTTGCCTGCGGTGGACCCCCGGTAGACGTTGTAGCCGGCCGCCCCGGTGACGGCGTCCCAGCCGAGGGTGAGGCTCGTGGCGCTGGAGACGACTCGCAGGGGCGTGGCGGGCAGCAGGGCCGAGCCGGTGGTGGCACTGACCTGAGCGGAATTAGACCCCTCCCCGGAGCCGTTGACGGCGCTGACGACGAAGTAGTAAGTCGTGCTGGTGGACAGGCCGGATTGGGTGTAGGATGTGCCTGCCGCATTGTAAGCCAGGGAATAGGGACCGCCGCTGGTGCTGCTGATCTTAACTTTATAAGAGGTAGCGCCAGAGGAGGCGATCCAGGCCAGGGCCACGCTGGTGCTGCCGGGCGTCGCGGCCACCCCGGCAGGCGCGGCGGGCGGGGACTGGGCCGAGGCGGCGAGGGCGGGCCAGAGGGCGGCGATCAGGAGCAGGGAGAGCGCGAAGGCCCACGGCTGCGGGCGCGGGGTGGTCGGGCGGACGCGGCATGAGCGCATGATGATTTCTCCCTGCACGGCGGCCTGGCCGTGCCAATGGCGGCGTTGTCTTGGACCCGGTCCGGCGAATCCCGCTGGTCGGGGCGCGGGAAAGCGGGTTGCCGGCGCGGCCAGCCGGGGCGGGCGGCGCGGGGGTTCGTGTCCGGCAGTGTACCACGGCCCGCCCGAAAACGCTGTGACGGATTTCACAGCGCGAGTGTGACATATTTCACACTCGTGGACCGCCGCTTCTGCCATAATGCCCGTCGGAGACGTTTCAGGCCGTCGCCCCGTCGGTTCCACGCAAACTCACGACCACAGGGGACGGAGCATACTCGCCGACGTTTCCGGCTCAAAAAGTCGCAGACGGCCGTAACGTCTCTCCGTCTCAGCAGCCAAATTACACACGTGTGTAATTTATGCCCCGAAGCGTTTCAGATGATGTCCCGGATTTGGAGCGGCTGCGGATCGAGGCGGAGGGGATGCACCGGGCCGACGTGGCCGAAGCGTCACAGGCGACGACGGAAGAGCTGCGCCGGCGTCTGGGCGAGTTGAGCGGGGAGGTCGCGGCACTGCAGGAGCGGCAGTCGTAACTGGCCGCCCGCGGTGATCGCGGGCGGCTGCGTGTGACTGAAGTCGGCCCACGGGCGGACAGGAAAGTCAGGCGGCGCGTTCCCTAGTGGGGTGAGGGGGAGGGGCCTCCTGACGCTTTGCGTTGTAGGAAAGCGTATCCAGAAAATCTCCCATGGCGTCCTTACTTAGGGGGCGGGAGAAGAGGTACCCCTGGCCCTGGTCACACCCCAGCGTCCTGAGTTCGGCGAGCTGTTCGGGCGTCTCAATGCCCTCGCTGGTGATGCGGAGATTGAGCGTTTTGGCGAGGCCCACGATAGCGCGCACGATGGCGTCGTCGTTCCCGCGCCTCCCGATCTTCTCCACGAACGAGCGATCGATCTTCAGCGTGTCGAGCGGCAGGCGGGACAGGTAAGCCAGCGAGGAGTAGCCGGTGCCGAAGTCGTCTATCGCAAGGCGCACCCCGAGCCCCTTCAGGCGGTGGAGTTTAGGGATCGTCGCGTCCGCATCGCGGATCATCACCGTCTCCGTTATCTCGAGCTTCAGGTAGGCCGCCTCGAGGCCCGTCTCGGACAGGACTTCGGCCACCCTCTCCACCAGGTCCGGCTGCTGCAACTGGCGGGCCGAGAGGTTCACGCTGACGGTCAGCGGCGGCCGCGCCGGGTGCCGGGCCTGCCACTCCGCGCCCTGCCGGCACGCCTCCCGGAGCACCCAGTGCCCCAGCGGCACGATCAGCCCCGTCTCCTCCGCCAGCGGGATGAACTTGCCGGGCTCGATCAGGCCCCTCACCGGGTGCTCCCACCGCACCAGCGCCTCGACCTCGCTGACGCCGCCGGAGTCGAGGGACAGGATGGGCTGGTAATGCACACGCAGTTCCGCGTTGCCGAGCGCCCGGCG